>JANQGK010000292.1 GCA_028277365.1 Halieaceae bacterium
ACCTACGGGTGCCGAGCCCACGGCGGGGCGCCCGGCGGCGGCGAACTGGCGGTGACAGTCGGTGTAAAAAGGGTGGATCATGGCAGCTACGGCGCAGTCCAACGCCGCGTATAGCTCCCGCCACTCGCGGGTTGGCACAATTGGGCCGGCTGCTATTCCGAGGGGTTCGAGCAGCCTGCCGATGCTTACCGCATCCACCGGAAACATTTCACCCACCAGGGCCACGGTGGGTAGCTCGCTGACACCCTGGGTGGGCTCCGCCACCGGACCGCTCTCGACCTCGGTGCGGGCATAGCGCAACATGGCGCCGGCCAGGATGTCCTTGGCCTCGGCGTGGGTGGGAACGCCAAAGCCGGGTACGTCGATGCCGATGACCCGTACGCCATTGATCGATTTCGGCAGCAGCTCCAGGGGCACACCGGAGGCGGTGGGCACGCACAGGTTGATGATGACCACGGCGTCGTTGAGCGCCGGGTCGCAAAGGCCCTCGACCGCTTCTTTGATATCTTCGAACAGCTTGCCGGTGACCAGGGTTTCCGAGTCGAAGGGCACGTAGCCCACCGTGCGCCGGGCGCCGTAAAAGTGCGAGGTAAAGGTCAGGCCGTAGACGCAGCAGGCGGAACCGCTCAACACGGTGGCGGTGCGTCGCATACGCAGGCCCACCCGCAGTGAACCGAAGGCCGGGCACATGCTCTGGGGCTGGTCGTGGGGGCCCAGGGGATAGTCTTTGGCGTACTGCTCCAGCACGCCCTGTTTGCCGGACGACATCGCCTCGGCGGCCAGCTTTTCCTTGCCGCTGTGGCAGCCATTGCTTTGGCTGCCATCTGTTCCCAGCTCGGTCACTGGGATCTGCACGGGACTGGCGTCGTCATACGGTGTCATAGATGACCTCGAGGGACGGTTTGGGCTCGGCGTTGGCGCCGCACAGGTCGGCGATGGTGGCAGGTTCCAGCACCACGCTGCGTCCAACTTCCTCACCGTTGAACAAATCCAGCAGGCCGTCCTGGCTGAGCGGGTTGGGCTGGGTCGGCGGTGCGCTGGCAACGTTGTCGGCCAGGCTGCCGAACAGTTCGCCCCACTGGCCGTCCGGGTGGCCGATGATTTCGTAGTTGGCGCTCTTGCGGCGGATGTCGTCGTTGGCGGGAATGGAGGCCAGCTCGGGAATACCCACCGCCTTGCAGAAGGCCTGGGCTTCACCGGTGCCGTCATCTTTGTTGGTCACCATGCCGGCGACGCCGACGTTACCACCCAGGCGCCGGAAGTACTCCACCGCCGAGCAGACGTTGTTGGCTACGTACAGGGACTGCAGGTCGTTGGAGGCCACCACGATCACCTTCTGACACATGTCGCGGGCGATCGGCAGGCCGAAGCCCCCGCAGACCACGTCGCCGAGGAAGTCCAGCAGCACGTAGTCGAAATCCCAGTCGTGGAAGCCGAGTTTTTCCAGGGTCTCGAAGCCGTGGATAATGCCGCGCCCGCCGCAGCCGCGACCCACTTCCGGGCCGCCCAGTTCCATGGCGTAGACACCGTCGCGCTTGAAGCAGACATCACCCACGGCTACCTGGTCGCCAGCTTCTTTTTTGGCCGAGGCGGTCTGGATGATGGTCGGGCAGGCCTTGCCGCCGAACAGCAGCGAGGTGGTGTCGCTCTTCGGGTCGCAGCCTATCAGCAGCACTTTCTTGCCCTGTTGGGCCATCATGTAGGAGAGGTTGGCGAGGGTGAAGCTCTTGCCGATGCCGCCCTTGCCGTAAATGGCGATGATCTGGGTGCCCGATGCGGCCGCCGCCGAGGTGGCAATGGTTTCGTCACCGCGGTCGGGGATAAATTCGTTAATCTTGCCACTTCCCATCAGGCTGCTCTCCAGTCGAGGATCATCTTCAGGCAGTCGGCGGACTCGAATGCCGTGGTGTAGGCGGCTTCCGCCGCGTCCGGGCTCTCCCGGTGCGTGATCAGGCCGTCCAGCGAAAACTCACCGCCGGTGACCAGGGCCAGTACTGCCTCGAGGTCCGACGGTTGCCATTCCGCGGCGACCGCAAACGCGGCCTCGCGCATGAACGCGGGCGGGAAGGTGAAGGACAGGGGCTGGTCGTAAAAACCCGCCAGCACGATCTCACCGCCCGCTGCGAGGCGGCCGACCAGGGTATCCAGCAGGTCGTTGGCGCCGCTGACATCGACAATGCTGTGGTAGTCACGCCGTTGGTCGTCATCCGGGCTGATCACCCGGTAGCCCTCCGCGCCGCTGCGGCGTGCCGCCTGGGTTTCCCAGACCACCACACCCTCGCGACCCAGGGCCACCAGCAGGCGGGCAATCAGGCGCCCCAATACGCCGTGGCCCACCACCAGTTCCGGCAGGGCGCGGCCGCGGTGCACTGCGTGGTAGGCGGTGGCGGCCAGGGCCAGCAGGGTGGCTTCTTCGCCCAGTTCGTCACCGACGGCGATCACCCGCTCGGCGGGTACCACAATGCGGGAGCTGGCGCCGCCGAACAGGCCGGCGACATCGGCGTAGCCGCGGGAGCCGGGAACGAAGACCCGTTGCCCGGTTTGCAGGGTGTGCTCGGGTGAGGCGGTGGTGATGCGGCCGACGGCTTCATAGCCGGGTACCAGTGGGTAGCTGAGGCCGGGGAAGGGGGGCATGCGACCCTGCCAGAGCAGGCGCTCGGTGCCGGTGCTGATGCCACTCCATTCTACGTCTACGACGCAGTCCTGTGCTGACGCGGGCGGCAAGCCCACGTTGCGAAGTGTCACCATGCCGGGCTGTTCGAATACCACAGCCGGGGCCGTTTTTATGTTTGCCACAGCGTCTCCTGGTATGCAGCTGCGCCCCACAGCAGTGCGGTGCGCCAGTCACGTTCCAGATAGATGTAATTTAGTGTTTACATCTATAACTGTCAACTTAAATGTACATACGTCTATGTCAGGGCGTTAGCTCATGGGCTTCAGGCCTCTGCCAGCAATACACGCACCATATGTGGGCGGTGGGTTTTGATTTCCCGGCCACCCTTGAAGCCAGCGTCTGCCAGCATGGCGAGCAGTTCCTCGCCACTGCGGGGCCGACCGCTGCCCATGGCGAACAGGTACAGGCCGAAGTAGCCGTGGCCCATGGGTTCGGCGCCGACACTCTCGGCCATCGGCTCTGCGAGTAGCAGCCGGCCTCCCGGTGTCATTGCCTTGTGGAGGTTGGCCAGCAGGGTCCGCACCGGCCCGTCGTCGTGGTCGTGCACCACCCGGATCAGGCTCACCAGGTCCGGCGCGCCAAAGTCGGAGGGCTCATTCCCCTCCAGTGGCGCCTGAAACATGTCGCCGGACAGCGCCTTGGAACGCTCGCCGAGTCCGGCCTCCGCCAGTTGGTGGCGGGCCAGCTCGACGACCGGGGGCAGGTCCAGCACCGTGGCCTTTAGCTGCGGCCAGCGAGTCAGCGCATGCCGGATGAAGGTGCCGTTGCCGCCGGCAATGTCCCAGAGGTGACGGCAGGAGGCCATCGGCACGGCATCGAGGATGTCGTCGGCCACCAGCGACTGGGAGGCGGCCATCAGTTCGCTGTACTCGGTGGCGTCGCCCTCCACGCCGGTGGCGTAGGGCCAGAAGCCGGCCAGGCTGGCAGGCTGTTCGCCGCGCAGCAGGCTGACCGGGTCGGCAAGGTCGCGGTACAGGCAGCGGTTGTGGGCCACCATGGCCATCACGCCCGGGTTGGCCAATACCGCGGCGCCCAGCTCGCCCAGGGCGAACTGTTCCCCGCGCCGCTGCAGCAGGTTCAGGGAGTCGGCCGCCAGCAGCAGCCGGCGCATGGCCTCTTCAGGCAGCAGGCACTC
>JANQGK010000346.1 GCA_028277365.1 Halieaceae bacterium
TTGCGCAGGTGGTCGAACAGGGTCACCATCTCGCTGCAGCTACCGATGAAACCTTCTACCGCACGCTCGGACTCCGTGGAGCTGGCCTGTTGGCTGCCGCTGCGCCGCTCCCGGTCCAGTTCACGCTCCGAGAGGATACGGCCAACGGCGCTGACCATGTCGTCGTGATCGAACGGTTTGGCGATATAGTCCACCGCGCCCATGCGCATGGAGTCCACCGCAGAGCGCAGGCTGGCGTAGCTGGTCATGATCAGTACCGGCACCTCGCCCGCGCGCTTGATCAGATCGGTACCCGGCGCCCCAGGCAGTCGCAGGTCGCTGATGATGAGGTCGAAGTCGGTGAGCTTGAACTTGCTCTCGGCTTCGCTGACTGAGGCGGCTTCACTGATACGGTAATCGTTGCGTTCGAGCAGGCGGCGCAGTGCTGAGCGGATGACCGACTCATCTTCGACGACCAGGATTTCGGCTTGTGACACGTCTCGCCTCTCGGTGTTACCGACTGTGTATACAAGTGACACAAAATACCCGCTCGCCGGCGGATTTGCCACCCGGACGCTACGGAACCTCTGCATAACTCGGTAATGCTTCAGAGAGCTATGCAGAGGTTCCCTATGGGTACTCCTCGCCGTAGCTGGCGCTGGACAACGACACCCGGAAGCGGCTGCCGCGGTCGCCCGCGACCGGACTCATCAGGCT
This sequence comes from Halieaceae bacterium, assembly GCA_028277365.1. GTDB lineage: Bacteria > Pseudomonadota > Gammaproteobacteria > Pseudomonadales > Halieaceae > JANQIO01. Next base: position 697 of record JANQGK010000346.1, read on the forward strand.
GATGCGACCGCCCAGGGTTTCCAGGATGCTGTATACCAGCGCCAGGCCCAGGCCGGTGCCGTCGCCGGGCTCCTTGGTGGTAAAGAAGGGCTCGAATATCTGGCCCTGAATATCCTCGGGCACGCCGCTGCCCTGGTCGATGACATCGATGTGTAGCAGGGATTCGTCGCGGCTGGCGTCTACTTCGATCAGGCCTTCGCGATCACTGGCATCGCGAGCATTGCCCAGCAGGTTCACGAACACCTGAAGCAGGCGCTGACTCTCCGCCAGTACCAGCAGCTCCCGGTCGCAGTGGTTTACGAAGCGCACCGGTTTGGCGGTCCGGTTCAGCTGCAGCAGGTGGACGGCCTCATCCACGCAGTCGGCCAGGTTGGTGGGCTGCAGGGTGGCCGGGTCGACGTTGGTGCTGCCGGCGTGGGAGAAGTTCACCAGGGTTTCGACGATGCGGGTAATCCGGTTGGTCTGTTTGAGAATTTCGTTGGCAGCCTCCGGCACCGCGACGATGTCGTCCTCTACCTCGAGGTTCTGGGCCAGGCAGGCAATGCCGGTAATGGGGTTGCCGATTTCGTGGGCAACGCCGGCGGCGAGTCGGCCGATGGAAGCCAGCCGTTCGTTGTGCATCAGTTCCTGCTCGAGGATCTCATAGTCGGTCAGGTCCTCAACCACGATGACCTGGTCCTCGGAAATGCCCGAGGAGGACTCCACCGCTGCCTTGTGCAAGCTGATCCAGCGCCCGCGACTGGTGGATTCGGGCAGGTGTAGCTTGTGCTCGGCAAACTTTCGGGAGGTGGCGAACTCCGACAGCATGTTGTTCCAGGCCTCCGGCAGCGAACTCAGGTAGGAGCCAATCACGTCCTCGCTGGCCACACCGGTAGTCTCTTCCATGGCCCGGTTCCACATCAGTATCTCCCCGTCCTTGCCTAGTGACAGCACCCCGATGGGCAGGTCGCGCAGCGTCTCCCGGTGATAGCGGCGCAGGTTGTCGAGGTCGGCGGCAAGGCCGGTGAAGCTGCGGTACTCGCTGTCCAGGCGGCGTTCGATCAGGCTGATGTCTTCGCTGGCCTGGGGCGCGTCGAGTTGCCAGGGAATGCAGCGCTGCATGATGTCGTAGGCCACCGTGGGGCCCAACAGTCCGGACAGGTTGGCCTCAATGCGGTCGCGCAGCTGGCGCAGGGCATAGGGCCGGCCTTCCCCGGGTTGCAGGCGCAGGTCCTTCAGCGCCCGGTCCACCTCGGCACTGGCCGCCTCTTCGCCCAGCGCGCCGGCCAGCCGCTGCCGGAACTGGTCCGGGTTTTCCAGGCCCAGGGAGCGACGCATGGGCCGCACCAGGTCGTCCATAGAACAAATCTCGGCGCTGGCCGCTTCCTCATTGCTGGTCGGGGTGAGCATGCTGACCAGCACCAACAGACAGATGTTGAGGCCCAGTGAACCGACGGCGGCGGTGGTCCAGCGGCTGCTGTCATCCCCGAGCCACTGCTTGAGCAGCTCCAGCAGGGCGGGCTCATGAGCCGTCAGCAAGGGCAGCACCAGCAGCAGGTACCAGGCAAGGAAACCACCGACGAGGCCTGCGGCCAGCCCGAACCTGTTGGCCCGCGGCCAGTAAATGGTGGCCAGCAGGGCGGGCAGGAATTGCAGGGTGCCGACGAACGCGGTGATGCCCATGTTTACCAGCTGGTCGCTGCCGAGCGTGGCTCGTGAGAACAGGAAGCCGGCGAGGATAATGGCGCCGGTCAGCACCGCCCGCAGCCAGTTGAGCTGGGTGTAGATGTTTTGCGCGGTCTCCAGTCCCGACTGGCCGCGTAACTGCAGGGGCAGTACCAGGTGCTTGAGACACATATTGGCTAGCGCCAGGGTGCTGACGATAATCACCGCGCTGGCGGCGGACATGCCCGCCAGGTAGGCGGTGATGGCAATGCCCCGGGAGCCGGTTTCCAGACCCAGAGCCAGGGCGGCGTAAACCTGCGGCAGGTCGCTGTCGAGCCGCATGCCCGCCCAGGTAATCGGCAGGATGGGCAGGCTCAGCAGCAACAGGTAGCTGGA
>JANQGK010000036.1 GCA_028277365.1 Halieaceae bacterium
GGGGCAGGCGCTCCCTGACCCAGGGCGGCACGCCGCGCTCCTGCAATAACTGTTTCAGGGCCTGGCTCTGGCCGCGACCCTGGGGCCGGCAGCGTTCCCCGCCGCTGCGCCAGCGCAGTTCCCAGCCGCCAGCCGCCGGCAGAGCGAGGCCGGCATCGGCCGCTTCGACCCTCAGCTCGCCAAGTCCCGGCAGCGCCAGCGACGCACCGGGAACAAGTTTGGCGCCCGGCGGTGGTTCGCCCGCCTCCGTGACAAGATAGACCTGTTGCCGGTAACGACGCAGACTGCCGCTCTCCAGCGCCAGCGCCGGCTGACTGTCTTCCGCGGCGGCTTCCAGCTGGCGGGAGAACTCCAGCAGCCGGGCCCGGGGCGGCGCGGTAGCTCCCTCCGACTCCAGCCAGCGCCGCAGCAGCCGCGCGCGTTCGTTCAGTGAGCCAGTTCCCAGCGCCGCCAGGTCCAGGCAGGGCTCGCCAAAGGCCTCACCGCGCGCCTGCACCAGGCGCGCTTCGTCCTGAGGCGCCAGAGCCAGCTCGGCATCCGCCAGAGCCTCCATACTGGCCGTCACGCCGCGGCGATATCCCGGCCAGCGCAAGGCGAGCTGGGGCAGCAACACCTGGCGCAGATAATTGCGGTCGGCATCCAGCGCGGCGTTGGAAGGATCCTCCACCCACTCGAGCCCACGCCCTCGGGCGCAGTGTTCCAGATCGGCGCGGGTATAAGGCAACAGCGGCCGCAGCAACCGGCCGGCACCCAGCGGGCGGGTGGCAGGCATGCCCGACAGGCCCCGGGGGCCAGCTCCACGCATCAAACGCAGGAAGAAGGTTTCCACCTGGTCGTCGCGGTGGTGGGCCAACAGCAACACCTCTCCCGCACTCAAACAGGCTTCAAAGGCTCGATAGCGCGCCTCCCGGGCCGCCGCCTCGGGACCTTCGCTGCCGGCTTCGACCTCCACGGTCACAGTCTCAAGCGGCAGTCCCAGCGTTTCACACAGTGCCGCGCAGTGAGCCGCCCAGCGCGGCGAGTCCCGGTGAAGCTGGTGATCTACATGGATGGCCGCCAACGGAGGCAGGTGCTCATTGTGCTGCCGCAATTCAGCCAACAGGCTCAGCAGCAGGCAGGAATCGAGGCCGCCGCTGAGGCCCAGCCACCAGCGCGGCGCCCCGCTCCAGGGGTCCAGCGCGGGCAACAGGGATTCAGCGGTAAGGGTCACCGGACCCGGCGGGCTCAGTTGCCGTAGGACAGCAGGCGCTGGTAACGCGCTTCCAGCATCTCGTCCGTCGGAACCGCCTGCAGACGGTCGATTTCCTGCACCAGATGGGTCTGGACGCGGGAAGCCACCAAGTCGATGTCGCGGTGGGCGCCGCCCAGCGGCTCTTCAATGGTGGCGTCGACGATGCCCAGCTCCTGCAGCACGCTGGAAGTCACACCCATGGCCTGGGCGGCATCGGGGGCCTTCTCTGAAGTCTTCCAGATGATGTTGGCGCAGCCCTCCGGGGAAATCACGAAATAGGTGGAGTACTGCAGCATGGCCAGGTGGTCACCGACACCGATGCCCAGCGCGCCGCCGGAACTGCCCTCGCCGATCACCACCGAGACAATTGGGGTACGCAACCGCGACATCACCGCCAGGTTCTGGGCAATGGCCTCGGAAATCCCGCGCTCCTCGGAATCGATCCCCGGATAGGCACCGGGGGTATCGATGAGGGTGATCACCGGCAAGCTGTAGCGCTCGGCCAGCTCCATCAGCCGCAGGGCTTTGCGGTAGCCTTCCGGCTTGGGCATGCC
>JANQGK010000070.1 GCA_028277365.1 Halieaceae bacterium
GTTGCGCCCTGCGGCGTTAGAAATGGCTTATGTGGGCCCACCACACTGCGCCATTCCTGCCTTGCAGGACACAACACCAGTGGCAGCAGGGCTAACTCAATGAGGGTGAACAGGCCCTAGCTTCTCCCGCAACCGGTAGAGCACGTCCAAAGCCTGCCGCGGGCTGAGGTTGTCGACGTCCAGCGCCCCCAGCTCTTCCACCACCGGGTGCGGCTCAGGGCTGGCAAACAGGTCATCCTGGGCCGGCGCCGGCGGTCGTGGCATGCTGATGTTTCCGCCCTCCAACTCCGCCAGCTTGTCCCGGGCCTGGGCCAGGACCGGCGCCGGAATACCCGCCAGTTTGGCCACCTGCAGGCCGTAGCTGCGGTTGGCCGGGCCCTCCTGGATGTTGTGCAGGAATACCACGTGGTCCTGGTACTCGGTGGCGTCCAGGTGCACGTTGGCCATGGTCTGGCATTGCTCCGGCAGGCTGGTGAGCTCGAAGTAGTGGGTGGAGAACAGGGCAAAAGCGCGCACGGATTGCGCCAGCTCCACCGCCGCCGCCCAGGCCAGCGACAGCCCGTCGAAGGTGCTGGTGCCACGGCCCACCTCGTCCATCAACACCAGCGAGCGCGGGGTGGCGTTGTGGAGAATATTGGCGGTTTCGGTCATCTCGACCATGAAGGTGGAGCGCCCGCCGGCCAGGTCGTCCGCGGAGCCGATGCGGGTAAAGATGCGGTCCAGCGGCGACAGCCGCACCCGCTCGGCCGGCACGAAGCTGCCCACGTGGGCCAGCAGGGCAATGACGGCGGCCTGGCGCATGTAAGTGGACTTGCCGCCCATATTGGGGCCGGTGATCAGTAGCATGCGGCGCTGGTCATTGAGCAGGCAGTCGTTGGCGATAAACGGCTCGTCCAGCACCTGCTCCACCACCAGGTGGCGCCCTGAAGTGATGTCGATAGTTTGCTCCTCGACGAACTCCGGTTCACACAGGTTGAGGCTCTCGGCCCGTTCCGCAAAGGTGGCCAGCACGTCCAGCTCTGACACTGCTGCGGCGGTCTGCTGAAGCGGTGCCAGTATCTCGTTAAGGGTGTTCAGTAGGCCCTCGTACAGGTGTTTTTCCCGGGCCAGCGCCCGGCTCTTGCTGGACAGGGCCTTGTCCTCAAACTCCTTCAGCTCGGGCGTGATGTAGCGCTCGGCGTTCTTTAGCGTCTGGCGGCGAATGTATTCCTCAGGGGCGTCTGCAGATTGGGCCTTGCTGATCTCGATGTAGTAGCCGTGCACCCGGTTGTAACCGACCTTGAGAGTACTCAGGCCGGTGCGCTCACGCTCGCGCTCCTCTATCTCCAGCAGGAAGTCGCCTGCGCCGCTGGCGATGCTGCGTAGTTCGTCCAGTTCCTCGTCAAAACCGTCGGCGATCACGCCTCCCTCGCGCAGCACCACCGGCGGGTTGTCGACGACCGCGCGGTCCAGCAGTGCGACCGTGTCCGGGTACTCGCCGCATTGCACCTGCAACTCGGCCAGGCGCGGCGTCTGGCAGCGGTTGAGCTCGTTGCGGATGGCGGGCAGGGCGGCCAGCGATGTGCACAGCCGCGACAGGTCCCGCGGGCGTGCCGAGCGCAGAGCTACCCGCGACAGGATGCGTTCCATGTCGCCGATGGGCTTGAGCAGGTCGCGCAGGGTTTCGAAGTGATAGTTGGCGGCCAGGCCCCGGACCGCGCCGTGGCGCTCCCCCAGTACCGCGGTGTCGGTCAGCGGCCGATGCAGCCAGCGTCGCAGGGTGCGGGAGCCCATGGCCGTAACGGCGGCGTTCATTACCGCAAACAGGGTGTTGCTGTCCCCGCCCATGAGGTTGACGTCGATTTCCAGGTTGCGGCGGGTGGCGGCGTCCAGCACCACGCTGTCTTCCCGGCGCTCCCGGGCCAGGCCGGTGATATGGGCCATCAGCGCCGCCGGCT
>JANQGK010000093.1 GCA_028277365.1 Halieaceae bacterium
TGCGGCTGCGTTGTGAGCGCGCCTTCCGGGACATCCCCGCCGTGGCGGAGCAGGCGATTACCGCGCCGGTCTTTGTCACCGGACTGCCGCGCTCCGGCACTTCAGCGTTGATCAACTTGCTGAGCCAGGCGCCGGAAAACCGCGGCCTGCTGCAGTGGGAGGTGCAGTTCCCGGACCCCTGGCCCGATACCCAGCCCGGCCAGGCCGACCCCCGCTATGGCTACCTGGTGAAGGCTCTGGAAGACGGCCAGGACCCGGAGTTTCGCAAGATTCACTACGTGGACGCCGACACCCCGGAAGAGTGCTGCATGATTCACGCCTACGCTTTCAGCGGCGTGCAGCTGGGCTTCGAGATTATGCTGGAGCCCTACCGCAGCTGGTTCCTGGCGCAGGATCTCACTCTGCTCTATGAATACCAGAAGCGCCTGCTGCAGCTACTCAACTGGCGCAACCCCGGCCACCGCTGGGTGCTGAAAGCGCCGGCCCATATGTGGGCGATAGATACCATTTTCTCGGTGTTCCCGGACGCGAGCTTCGTCTGGTGTCACCGTCACCCGGTGCCGGTGGTGGCCTCCATCAACAGCATGAACCAGCAGGTGATGAGAATGTACGCCGGCGACACCGGCCATCTTCCGCAGGCGGATATCGGCCGCGCTGTCATGGAGTGGTACGCCCTATCTCTGGAGCGAGGTCTGGCAGCCCGCGAGCGCCATGCGGCCGGCAGCTTCGTGGATTGCTCCCAGGCGGAAATCTCCGACTCGCCGATGGCGGTAGTGGAGCGCATTTACGAGACCCTCGGCTTCGAGCTGGGGTCAGAGGCGCGGGCCGCCATGCAGGGTTACATCGACGCCAACCCCAAGGGGAAGCACGGGAAACATCGCTACGAGTTGGAAAGCTTCGGCTTGAGTGAAGCGGAAGTGTTGGCGCGTTTCGAGTTCTACCTCAAAGATTCTCGCTGGCCGGTGAGTGACTAGGGTCTGTTCACACTAACTCAGTTAGTGTGAACGGGCCCTGGCAGCCTGGGACTGCATCCAACCCCGAATCAGCGCCATCGCCTGCTGATGAGCCTCGGTGGGGCCCTCGGAGCAGAGGAAGCCGTGTTCCTCGGCCACGAACAGCTCGTGGACGGTATCCACGCCGTGATCGGACAGTTTCTGCGCGTATTCGGCTCCCTCGTCGCGCAGCGGATCCAGCCCTGCGGTAATAACCAGCGCAGCCGGCAGTCCCTCCGGCAGCGGGTGAAGCAGCGGCGTGGCCAGCGGGTCGATATCCCCGTCCGCCGTGCGGCGCTTTTCCCCCAGGTAGTTCATCCAAAACCACACCATCAGCGCGTAGGTCAGCACATGGCCCTTGGCGTTCTCGACCATCGAGGCGGTAGGGGGTGTGCAGTGGCGCACCGCTGGGTAGATCAATAGCTGGCCGCTGAGACGGCCGGGTTGCTCCAGGGCCATCGCATTTGCCACCACGGCAGCGAGGTTCCCTCCGGCGCTGTCGCCGGCGACGAATACCGGGGCGTTGGCCAGGGCCGTGAAGCGCGGCAGCTCGAGCAGCCAGCGGGTCGCTGCCAGGCAATCCTCGGGAGCGGCCGGGAAGGGGTACTCCGGACCCAGCCGGTAGTCCAGCGCCACCACGGTGCTGCCGGTGTCGATGGCCAGCTTGCGGCAGAAGTAGTCGTGGGTCTCCAGGTCGCCGATAGTCCAGCCGCCGCCGTGGATGTAGATCACCAGCGCCGCGTCACCGGCTGCGTAAGTGCGCGCCGGAACTGTGCCCGCCGTCAGCTCGCCGACCTCGACAGCGGCGAGCTCCACGCCCTTCCAGGCCCGGCGATTCATGAACCGGTAAAACCACCGAAAGACGCGCACTTTGAGTGAGTTGAACATGGGTTAGCCTGTAAATGGGAACGTGGCAGGAAGGGGGCGAAAGTGCACTGTCCTTAACCTGTGAATGGAAACACGAGGGGGATCAGGTACAGCACCGTGATGCTGTAGACGATCGACACCGGCAGCCCGGCGCGCACATAGTCGCGGAATTCGTAGCCCGCCAGGTTCTGCACCATCAGGTTGGTGGTGTAGCCATACGGCGTGAGAAAGCTGGCGCTGGCGCCGAAAGCCACCGCCATCACGAAGGGCATCACGTCCAGCCCGTAGCTCTGGGCCAGTCCGAAGGCCAGCGGGAAGGAGAGGGCGGCGGCCGCGTTGTTGGTCATAATCTCGGTGAGTGCCAGGGTTAGCAGGAATATGCCCACCATGGCGCCGTAGGGCCCGATATCGGCCAGATAGGTGTGGAAGCCATCGGTCAGCAGCGTCACCAGGCCGGAGTCATTCAATACCTGCGCCCAGATTAGAGCCGAGGCGATGACCAACCACAGCGAGAAAGGGAAGCGGCGCTTCAGTTCATCTGCACTCACCGTGCCCATCATCAACATGCCCACCAGCAGGAACAGCAGGCCCTTCAGCAGGGGTAAGATTTCCAGCGTGGCCAGAGCGATCACGGTAAACAGTCCGCCACTGATAAACAGATTCTCCCGCTGGCTGATGCCGCTTGCGTTGACCCCGTTCTGCACCACAAAGAAGTTTTTGCTCACGTTGCGGCGGTCGCAGAAGTCCGGGCCGGTCGCCAGCATCAGCCGGTCACCCGCCTGCAGTACGATTTCCCCAAGCTTGCCGGACAGTCGCTTGCCGCCTCGGTGCATGCCCACCACTGCCGCGTCAAACAGGGAGCGGAAACCGGCATCCTTGAGGCTCCTGCCCTCGACGTTGGCATTGGGCATCACGATGACCTCGGTGAGGTTCTGCTGTAGCAGGCCTTCCTCCACCGCGAACATGTTGAGGCCCTCGAACTTATCCAGCACCTGTAGCTGGTTGATGTCGCCTGAGAAGATCAGCTTGTCGCCCGGCTCGATGACTTCCGAGGGGCTGACCGGACTGATCAGGTGGTCGGCGCGCACGATCTCTACCAGGAACAGGGTCTGCAGGTCGCGCAGCCGGTTGTCGATGACCGACTTGCCCACCAGCGGCGAATCCGCGGCCACCTCGGTCTCGATCAGGTACTCCGCCACCGTGACTGCCTCGGCGGCATAGGCGGGCAATGCTTTCTTGCTGGTGACCACAATGATCACCAGGCCCAGTAAGGCGGCGCTGGCACCGACAATAAAGAAGTCGAAAAACGCCAGTCCCCGGCCGGTGGCGTCCTCCAGGAAACTCGAAACAATCAGGTTGGTGGAAGTGCCGATCAGGGTCATAGTGCCGCCGAGAATAGCCATGTAAGACAGCGGGATCAGCAGCTTTGACGCCGGATGATGGCCGTTATTGCGCACCGTGGCGGCCAGGGTCGCGACCACCGCGGTGTTGTTGATGATGGCCGACGACAGGGCGGTGACGACACCCAACCGCAGCAGGCTCTTCTTGTAACCCTCGTCGATCAGCCTGCCGGACATGTCCTTGAGCCAGGTGACCTTTTCCACGCCTACCGACACCAGCAGCAGAAGTATCAGCGTTACCAGACCTGGGTTGGCGGCCTTGCGCAGCACCTCCTCGGTGCTTACCAGACCTAGCAGATAACAGCCGAGCATGGTGCAGGTGAACACCCAGGCAGCGGCAATGCGGGTGAACACCAGGCCGTAGATCAGCGCCAGAAACAGGCCCGCTGTGAGGAGTTGCTCAAACATGGGGCGCCATATTCCCCGACTGCGGGGGGAAACTCAAGAAATCACCGCGCGCTCAGTCCGGCCACATTTCCCAACCGCAGGCGGCCACCCACAGCAGCACCGTCAACAGCAGCGGCCAGTCCGCCAGCAGCGCATCAGTGGGTGATTCGCCGGTATCCAGCGCCTCGACGATGTACCAGTAGCGAAACAGGCCGAAGATCACCAGCGGGATGGTGATGACCAATTCCGGCCGGCTGGAGATCACGAACATGCTGTAGAACATCAGCGCGCCTGCGGCCGACATCTGGGCGTAGCGATCGACCAAAGCCATGGAGTACTTTTCCAGTACCTGCCGGCCCTGGGTGCCGCTGTGACCCAACTCCTGGCGGCGCTTCAGGGCCGCCAGGTAGAGTGCCAGGCACAGGGTGGTGATAAACATCCAGGAGGACACGGGGACGTCGAGGGCGGTGGCCCCCGCGTAAACGCGCAACACGAAACCGGTGGCGATGCTGAAGATATCCAGCACCGGCTGGTGCTTGAGCACGAAGCTGTAGGCCAGGTTCAAGGCCAGGTAGGCGGCGATCACCAGTACCACTTCAGGCGCCGCAGTCCAGCCCCAAACGAGCACCGCCAGTAACCCGGCCAGCAGTGCGAGTGCGGCGGATAGGGTTACCGTGCCGGCGGCGAGAGGGCGGGTGATGGATTTCTTCGGGTGGCGACGGTCGCTGTCGATATCGTGGATATCGTTGATGATATAGGCCGCCGAGGACGCCACGCAGAACAGCAGCACGGCCAGCAGCGACTGCTGCAGGGCTGCGGGCTCCAGGAACAGTCCGGTGAACAGCAGCGGCGCCAGCACGAATCCATTCTTCACCCACTGCCGTGGGCGCAGCAGCCGCAGCAGTCCTGAGAGCTGTGCTAGGGGCGCGCGATCCATTGCAGTATCATGCATGGCTTCCGTCCTTCGGCAACATGATTAGATGCTTAGTTCTTCCCGGCTGAAGATCAGTTTCGTCATCTTCGCACTTATCACTGCAGTGGCAAACTCCACTGCGCACCGGCTATCCACCGCGAGGGCGCATTGAGGCCTGTCTCTTCCTGGGGGCGTCTCAGCCACGATCCCCATCACTTCGTCAGCCTCGGCGACCCGGCCCGGGTCGCTGCGGCGCTGGCAGGCGACGGCGCCCCCGGCTATGGTGCCCCCGGTAGCGCCGCGCCGGGTCTCGCCTACGGCATGGGCCGCAGCTACGGTGATGTCTGCCTGAACCCGGAAGGCCTGCTCTGGTGCACGGCGGGGCTCGATCACCTGGTCGCCTTCGATGAAGAGAACGGGCGGCTGACCTGCGAGGCTGGCGCGCTGCTGGGAGATATCCAGCGCCTGTGCATCCCCCGCGGCTGGATGCTGCCGGTCACCCCCGGCACCCAGTGGGTCACCGTCGGTGGCGCCGTTGCCAACGATGTGCACGGCAAGAATCATCATCGCCGGGGCAGCTTCGGTGACCACGTGCTACGCCTGAAGCTGATGCGCACCGACGGCGAGGTGATCGAGTGCGGGCCCGATCGGCAGGCAGACTGGTTTGCGGCCACGGTCGGCGGGCTGGGGCTCACCGGCGTGATTGTCGAGGTTGAGATTCAGCTCTGCCCGGTCACCGGGCCCTGGCTGGATACCGAGACGCTGCCCTACGCGGGGCTGGCAGAGTTTTTTGAGCTGGCCGATCACTCCGAGGCTGACTGGGAATACACCGTGTCCTGGTTCGACTGCGTATCGCGCGACGCCCGCGGCCTGTTCCTGCGCGCCAACCCGTCGGCTCAAAGCGCCACTGCGCGGCTACCCCGCCAGCTGTCCATTCCCATCGCGCCGCCGGTGTCGCTGGTCAATCGCGCCTCGCTGCGACTCTTCAACAGCGCCTACTATCACCTCGGGCGTCGCCGACCGCCCCACTCGTTGCAACACTACCAAGCCTTTTTCTATCCGCTGGACAGAATCCACCACTGGAATCGCATGTACGGACCGCGGGGTTTTTTCCAGTACCAGTGTGTTGTGCCCAGGGAGAGCGGCCAGGACGCCGTGCAGGCGATGCTGGATGAGATAGCCCGCAGCGGCGAGGGTTCCTTTCTGGCGGTGCTGAAGACCTTTGGTGACCGTCAGCCGCCGGGCATGCTCAGTTTTCCGATGCCGGGCGTGACCCTGGCGCTGGATTTTCCCAACCGCGGCGCGCACAGCGATGCGCTGTTTGAACGGCTGGACGCCATCGTCGATGCTGCCGGCGGCCGGCTTTATATGGCCAAGGATGCGCGCATGCCGCGCTCGCTGTTCGAAGCCGGTTACCCGCGCCTGCCGGAGTTCGCGGCGTTTCGGGACGCAGGTATCAGTTCAGCCCTGTCCCGTCGGCTGATGGGTAGCTAGGGTGGGCAGCTTCAGACGCATCGTCATCGTCGGAGCGACCTCCGGCATTGCCCGGCACTGTGCCCTGGAGTGGCTGGCGGCAGGGCCCGCCGACCTCACCCTGGTGGGGCGCGACGCCCAACGGCTTGCGCGAGTTGAGGCGGATATCAAGGCGCGCAGCCCAGCTTCTACCTGCCGATGCCTGCAGGCTGACTTTCTGGACCCTGCGTCCATCGAGGCGACGGTGGCGGACATTGTCGAGCAGAGTGCGGTCGATATTGTGTTGATCGCCCAGGGTATGCTCCCCGACCAACGTGCCTGCGAGGCCTCGCTGGCCGACACCGAT
>JANQGK010000095.1 GCA_028277365.1 Halieaceae bacterium
GGCTTGTTATGGTGGGGTGAGTTACATAATATGCCGGAGCACAATCCTACCCCCGGCCGACACCGGGTTCCAATCCAGAACATCCAAAACCTCCCGTCACGCGGGAAGGTACAGTAGAGGAACGATCTATGACGAACGAATCGCTGCCGGTACTGGCAATACTGGGGGGCACCGGTGATCTTGGTACCGGGCTGGCGCGGCGCTGGGCCCAGGCGGGGTACCGGGTGATCATCGGCTCGCGCACCCAGGAAAAGGCCGAGGCTGCCGTGTCCGACCTGCATGAGGTCATGGCCGAGCGAGGCGTCGCAGAAGTGTCGGTGGAGGCGATGGAAAACCTGGCCGCCGCCGAGGCAGCCGAGATCGTGACCCTGACCGTACCCTTCGCACATCAGGTCGGCACCCTGGAACATGTCAAAGCCGTGCTGGACGGCAAAATCCTGATCGACGTGACGGTTCCGCTGGTGCCGCCCAAGGTGGGTCGCGTGCAATTGCCGGAGGGCGGCTCCGCCGGCCAGATTGCCCAGAACCTGCTGGGGGAGTCTGTCAAAGTGGTGTCGGCTTTCCAGAACGTGGCCGCCCACCACCTCCAGGAAGGTCACGGCATCGAATGCGACGTACTGGTCACCGGCGATGACAAGGAAGCCCGCGGCCGGGTGATTGAACTGGTGGAAGCGGCGGGCATGCGCGGCTTTCATGCAGGCCCCATTGCCAACGCGGCTGCCGCCGAGGCGCTGACCTCGGTGCTGATCACCATCAACCGCCAGTACAAGTGCCATGCAGGCATCTCCATCACGGGACCGGATCGCGCGGGATGATCCCGGCGGTACAGCTGGTACCGGTATTGCCGTTTCCCCTGGTGCAGCCGGGGGACGATCTGGCGAAAACTGTACTTGCCGCCCTGGAGGACGCCGACCTGCGACTGGTAGCCGGCGACGTGCTGGTGCTGGCCCAGAAAGTGGTCAGCAAGGCCGAGGGGCGCTACGTCACCCTATCTGAAGTGGAAGTCAGCGCGGAGGCGGAGCAGCTGGCTGCGCAGGCTGATAAGGAGCCGGCGCTGGCGCAGCTCATACTCAATGAATCCCGGGAGGTACTGCGGGTGCGCCCCGGCGTGATTATTGTCGAGCACCGGCTCGGCTATGTGCACGCCAACGCGGGCATCGATCGCTCCAACCTGCCGGAGGAAGAAGCGGCCGCAGTACTGCTCCTGCCGGAAAACCCCGACGCCAGTGCCGCCGCGTTGCGGTCGGCACTGGAGGCTGCCTTCGAGCCCGGGCTGGCGGTGATCATCAACGACAGTGCCGGGCGGGCCTGGCGCCAGGGTACCCAGGGTTTTGCGTTGGGCTGTAGCGGTATCACGCCGCTGGAGGATCAGGTCGGTCGTCCCGACCTGTTTGGCCGCCCCCTCGAAGTGACCGAAGTGGCGATGGCTGATGAAATGGCCGCGGCCGCATCTCTGGTGATGGGGCAGGCGGACCAGGGCTGCCCCGCAGTGGTGATCCGTGGCGCCAGTTGGCAGGTGTCCGAGCAGGGCTCCGAGGCCCTGCTGAGACCCCGCGAGATGGACATGTTCCGCTGATGCAGCCGCGATCAGTGCACGGGCGAGGCTTGGGGGCATGAAAAGCGGCACGGAAAGCGGCGTGAAAATTCTGGCCCTTTCCGGCGGGGTCGGCGGTGCCAAGTTGGCGCTGGGCCTGGCGCGGGTCCTGCCGCCCGGGGCGCTGACGGTGGTCGCCAATACCGCTGACGATTTCGAACACCTGGGACTATATATAGCCCCGGACCTCGACACGGTGATGTACACGCTGGCGGGCATCAACGACACCGAACGGGGCTGGGGGCTGGCCGGTGAAAGTTGGCAGTGCCTGGATGCGCTGAACAGGCTGGGTGCTGAGCGTTGGTTCCAGCTCGGTGATCGCGACCTTGCCACCCATATTCGCCGCAGTGCACTGCTGCGCGAGGGGCAGAACCTCAGCGCGGTGACCGCGCAGCTGTGCCGCGCCCTCGACGTAACGGTCGATCTGCTGCCCATGTCCGATGACCCGGTACGCACGCTGGTAGACTGCGAAGAAGGCGAGCTGCCATTTCAGCATTACTTTGTGCGCGAGCAGTGCCGCCCGCGGGTTCGCGGGTTCCGCTTCGCCGGCCAGGAGCAAGCCCGGGCACAACCGGCGTTCCTGGCAATGCTGACTGACCCGGAACTGACGGCCGTCATCATCTGTCCGTCCAACCCGTTCGTGAGCGTCGACCCCATCCTCGGGCTGCCCGGAGTGCGCGAGGCGCTGGTGGCGTCGCCGGCGCCGGTTTACGCGGTCTCGCCGATCATCGGCGACCGTGCGCTGAAAGGGCCGGCAGCCAAGATGATGGCCGAGCTGGGCCTGCCAGTCAGCGCCGCCTCGGTGGCGGCCCATTACCGGGGCCTGGTGGATACTTTCGTCATGGATGAATCTGACGCTACACTGGCAGCCACGATTAATGAGCCAGGGATGCAGATAATGATGGCGCCCACGGTAATGAAGTCCCTCGAAGACCGCGAGCGGCTGGCACAGCAACTCCTGGACCGGCTACAGGACTGTCGCCCATGAGCGACTGCCGGGCGCTGCTGCCCCTCAAGGACCTGGTGCAAGCCAAAACCCGGCTGGGGGGCGTGCTGGCTTCCCATGAGCGCCGCGCCCTGGCCCAGGCCATGGCTGAGGACGTGTTGACGGCTCTCACCGCGGCGCAATCACTGTCCGGAGTGTTGCTGGTCTCCGATGATCCCGGCGCTGAGCTACTGGCCTGCAAATACCAGGTCGACTGCCTGCCCGAAGCCGAACTCGCTGCCAGTGGGCTGAACGCCGTGGTGGCGGCCGGCTGTGCGCGACTGGAGCAGCAGGGCGCGGAGCGGGTGATGGTGGTGCACGGTGACCTGCCGTTGCTGCAGGCGGCCGACGTGGATGCGGTGGTGCAGGAGTTTGCCGCGCGCTCTCTGGACTTGCTGTTGGTGCCGGATCGCCGCAGAGACGGCACCAACGTGTTGCTGGCTCGCAGTGACCGGCTACCGGAATTTCACTACGGTTGCGGCAGCTTTGAGGCTCACCGCGCCGCCGGGCTGCAACAGGATCTGGCTGTGGGAGAGCGGGCGCTGGCGGGTGCCGCGCTGGACGTCGACCAGCCCGCAGACCTGATCGACGCCTGGCATGGCCTGCTGCAGGGTGTCGGCGGGGGCGGCAGCGAAAGCCGGGCGGAATCGCACACCCAGGCTTTCCTGGCCCGTTCAGATATCGGCCGTAGGCTGGCGGCGCTCTCGGAACTCTACGCCGCCAACACCCGGGGTGCCCTGTGACCGGCTTCGAGGACCTCTCCAGCGACGCCTGGCTGCAGTCCCTGTTGGCGAGCCCACCGGGTGATGCGGATGCCCTCAGGCTCGCGGAATTTGATGACACGGCGCGACTGGCGGCGGCCGCCGCTTGCCTGCGCGACCGCGCGCACGGCAGCGTGGTGACCTATTCTCGCAAGGTCTTTATTCCCCTCACGCACCTGTGTCGCGACGTTTGCCACTACTGTACTTTCGCCCAGACACCGCGTCGTATCCCGCAGGCCTACATGCCGGTAGAGCAGGTGCTGGAGCAGGTCAACGCCGCCGCCCGGCTGGGCTGTCAGGAGGCGCTGTTCACCCTGGGCGAGCGGCCCGAGCTGCGCTACCGGGCGGCGCGTGAGGCGCTGCAGGCCATGGGCTTTACGTCGACGCTGGAGTACCTGACCCATGTGGCCGGCCGGGTGCTGGAGGAGACCGGGGTGCTGCCGCATATCAATGCCGGCTGCATGGACGACGATGAAATGCTGGCCCTGCGCGCGGTGTCGGCCTCCATGGGTATCATGCTGGAG
>JANQGK010000116.1 GCA_028277365.1 Halieaceae bacterium
CGGGCAGGCCAGCAGGCGATGCTGCATTTCTTGAAAAGCTTGACGCGCTCACCGGGAGAGAGCTCAAGAAGCGGAAGCCCGGGCCCAAGTCAGCAATTAAGTAAACTGTCCCCGGAATTCCCGCAACCCTACCGGTGGTACACCGAGCAGAGGTGGCCATGAACCGTTATAGGTGGATTTTGAAATGCTAAGAGAATATCCGATGTATCGAAGTGATGGGCCTCTTGTTCAGCTTGCTAATATTCTGTCATCGCTAAAAGGAAGTGACTTAGTATGGTCGATCTTAGAGTTTTATGGGACTAGCACGGGTGAACTCATCAACGGACAAACTTTGCTCGAGCTAGAGCATCAATGCAAGACACGCGAGAAGGGGGTTATCTTGCCATGGACAGAATTGATCAAATTTTCAAGTAAACTTACTCAAACAATAGATGGGGTTTTTGTTGGGGTTACTGCGTCGGACAAGATAGACAGAGAAGCAATCTACTCTGGGATTTATGACAAATGTGAAGTAGTAGTTCAGGCAAATGATAGCTCGAGTTGGACTGTATTTTGTAGAGATGAAAAACAACTGGTTCAGATCGAAAATCAAGTGATAACTGGTTCCAAATAGAAGCGCGAGTTCCGGGGACAGTTTACGTGATTCAGGAGCACACCTAGCCTAAGCGTGTCAGGGACGACACAGAGGATCACGACCATGGCAAGGATGCCGAATTGGTAGTGCCCGATTACCCGCACCATGTGACGCAGCGTGGTAATCGGCGGATGAAAACCTTTTTCTCCGATGATGATTATCGCGCCTACTTGCAGCTACTGGCGGAAGGTAAGGCTCACGCGTGCGTAGCGGCGTAGTCCCTGGACCTGCGTTGGGCCTCGCATCCCATCCGGGCCGGTATTGCCACCCATATTCATGGTATTCAGGGGAAGATCCCCCTAACTCCCAAATTGGGGAGGCGACTATTCCTAAGACTGTGACGGGGGCGGCAGGCTTGGTTTGTCGTCCTCCAGCGCATTGGGCACGCCGTCGACGTGGCGTTTCGGTACACTGTGCACCACTGGGTCTAGCCCTACACTTTTTAAAGGCTCTTAGAATGAAAGATTTTATGTTACGTATCACCCCGGTGCTGGCGCTGTGGGTCACCTTGGGCGGCTGTAGCGAGTCTACAGAAACCTCAGGAAGTTCCTCGGTATCTGAGCCCGCGGCGGGTGGCAGTGTCCCTACTCTCACCGAGGGCATGTGGCAGCCGCACCAGCTACCGCAGATCGCCGACGAGCTTAAAGGTCTGGGCCTGGAACTGGACCCGTCCAGCATGACCCAGCTCACCGACTTTCCGCTCAATGCCATCGTCAGTCTTGGCGGATGTTCGGCTTCCTTCGTGTCCCCCGGCGGCCTGGTGGTTACCAACCACCACTGTGCCTATGGATCGATCTCCTACAACTCGACAGAAGAGAACAATATTCTCGCCGACGGTTTCCTGGCTGAGACCCGGAGCCAGGAGCTTCCAGCCCGCCCCGGCTCGCGCGTCTATGTCACTGTTGCCATGGATGAGGTGACAGACCAGGTCAAATCCGCGCTTACCGATACCATGACGGGTACCGAGCGTTATCAGGCCATCGAGGTCGCTCAAAAAGCGCTTGTGTCTGAGTGTGAAAAGGACGAAGGGCATCGCTGTGAGGTCTACAGCTTTTACGGCGGCCTCAACTACTACCTGATCAAGCAGCTCGCGATCCGCGACGTACGGCTGGTCTACGCGCCGCCCGAGAGTATCGGCAAGTTCGGTGGCGATATAGACAACTGGATGTGGCCGCGTCACACCGGCGACTTTGCTTTCTATCGCGCCTACGTTGACCAGGATGGCCAGCCCGCAGATTTCTCGGAAGACAACGTGCCCTTCAAGCCAAAGCATCACCTCAAGGTGGCCAGCAAGGGCCCCGAAGAGGGCGAGTTTGTCATGCTCGCCGGCTATCCCGGCACCACCAATCGCTACCGCCTGGCGGCAGAGGTAGAAAACACCTTCACCTGGTATTACCCGGTGATGCAAACCGTGTTGGCGGAATGGTCGCAAACCATAGCCGATGCCACCGCCGGCAATAAGGACGCCCAACTGAAGTACGCAGACCTGGTGGCGGGACTCAACAACTACTCGAAGAACTTCGGGGGCATGCTGGCCGGCTACGGCCGCAGCGACCTGTTGGCCCGCAAACGTGATCTGGAATCGAAGCTGCAGGCCTGGATTGCCAGCGACGAAGCTCGCGAGGCCCGCTACGCGACCACCCTGGAAGAACTGCAGGCCCTGATCGCAGAGCAGCAGTCAACCCAGGAGCGCGACATGGTGCTGCGCTACATGGACCGGTCCGCCATGCTGTCGGCGGCACGCCGCCTGTATCGTCTCAGCGTGGAAAATGAAAAGCCCGACCCCGAACGCGAGCCAGGTTATCAGGAACGCGACATCACCCGCTTCACACAGAGCCTGGAGAGTATCGAGCGCAGTTATGCGGCCGGCGTCGACCAGGCTGTGTGGATGTATTTCCTGAAGCGCTACCTGGCGCTGCCTGAAGATCAGCGCATCGCATCTTTCGATAGTTTCCTGGGAGAGGCCCGCACTGATGAGGCGCTGGAGCAGAAACTGGCCGCCATGTATGCCGCCACAAGGCTGGGTGATACCGAGGCGCGGCTGGCCTTGATCGGCAAAGAACGGTCAGTGTTTGAGAACAGCGACGATCCTTTCATCCAGCTTGCCGTGGCCATCTTTGATGACATGATGGCCATCGAGAAAAAGGATAAGGCCATGACCGGACAGTTCCAGGTACTGCGCCCGCAATACATGGAGCTGCTGATCGCCTACTACGATGAGCTGGGTAGGCCGGTCTACCCGGACGCCAACTCTTCATTGCGGGTAACCTACGGCACGGTGAAGGGGTACACGCCGCCAGCGGGCACTATCAAGAAGCCGGCAGATGGCAATGACGGTAAAGACAGCTATGTGCCCTATACCACGTTGCGAGGCATTGTCGCTAAGTACACCGGCGAGGACCCCTTTGACTCGCCAGAGCGACAGCTCGAGCTAATCAAGAACCGGGAGTTTGGCGACTACGCTGATGCCACGCTGGATTCCGTGCCCGTGAACTTCCTGAGCACGCTGGATATCACCGGCGGCAACTCCGGGTCAGCCACCATGAACGGCAAGGGTGAATTTGTCGGCATCGTGTTTGATGGGACTTACGAGAGCATCAATGCTGACTGGGAATTCAACGAGAACACCCGCTCCATCCATGTCGATGTTGGCTATATGCTCTGGATCCTTGAGAAGATCGACGGCGCCGACAATCTGCTCGAGGAAATGGGCCTGTAGCAGCCCGCGGTTCAGCGTTCCATCGGGGCGTTAACAGGCTGCAATGCCTTATTGCATTGCAGCCTGGCCCCATTCATTTGTCTTGAATCATCGCTACCTTCGATAGCGGGCTATGGAAACTCGGTCTATTCTTCCTGCGAGAATCGGGAGTGAAATGGACGATGCTGTATAAACCTGCTGCCTTTCTGTCCGCCCTCACGCTTGCGCTCACGCAGGCGACTGCGCTAACTCAATCGTCTGATGGTGTGTACCTCGCCGGCGGCGAATTCCTGCTGGCTGAAACTGTCGCCGATGAATTGAACAGGCCATGGGGGCTCGCTTTTCTACCAAACGGCGATTTGCTGCTTACTGAGAAAAACGGCGGTTTCTGGCGCCTGCGGGGCGGTCGCGGGCCGGCTGTTCAAGTGTTGGGGCTGCCGGACGATCTAGACCAGCGGCTCGATAGTCCGATCGACAACAGCGGGCTCTTCGACGTAGCGGTAGATCCAGAGTTTCCCAGCAACCAGCGGATCTTCCTGTCATATGCCAGCGCCGGGCCGGGGGGTTCGGCATTGAAGGTTTCCAGCTTCCGTCTGGCTGCAGATCGGCTGGTCAACCGAAAAGACTTAATACTGGCTGGGCCTCGTAGGGAAGACCGTTTCCACTATGGTGGCGGTTTGCTGGCATTGGATGATGGAGACTTGCTCGTTGCCACGGGGGAGAGATTTGCGTTCGAGAAAATGCAGAGTGGCATGCCGGCCGCTCAGATTTCAGAGGACCTGCGCGGCAAGATACTCCGCATCAAACTCGATGGGCCGGCGTCGGGGGAAAATCTGCGTTCCGATGAGGATATGGTCGAAGTGGAAGTCTACGCATTGGGCATCCGCAACGCGCAAGGCATGGCGCGGTCCCCTCACGGCGACATCTGGTTCAGCGAACACGGCCCCCGCGCGGGCGATGAGCTGAACCGGCTGCGCCGTGGTGGCAACTACGGCTGGCCGCAGCAGACTTGTGGCGTTTACAAAGACAGAGACTACCAGCCGCCAAAGAACGTAGGGCTGAAACTGATCTCTCCCGTGTACTGCTGGAGCGATCGCACTATCGCACCGGCCGGCATTACGTTCTATGACGCGCCTGCCGTGCCTTCCTGGCGCGGCAAACTGCTGGTTGCCGGGCTCTCCCGCGGCTCACTCCAGCTGGTGACACTGAGTGGCGGCAACATTGTTGGTGTGGAGTCACTGTTTGAAGATGATCCGCAGCGACTGCGAGATGTTGCCGTCGCGCCGGATGGCTCGGTCTATCTTGCCGTGGATGGCGCCAACGGACGGGTGATTCGCCTGTCGCCGAAGGACACCACAGATGTCGCCGCCAAAGCTCGCACCAGTGATCCCTGGTCGACATGCCTCCCTTGCCACTCCATGTCAGCAGTTCGTCAGGGAGAGCTGATACCCCTGGCAGGGCTCTTCGGGCGCTCCGCCGGAACATTGGCCGGCGCCTCTTCTTCTGCAGCGCTGAGAACGTCCGACATCATCTGGGATGAAGAAACCTTAGACCAGTATCTGGCAGACCCGACGGCACTGGTGCCGGGAACGACAATGCCGGTGCGCGTCGAAGACCCGCGGGAGCGCCGGATCATCATCGAGTTTTTGCGCGAACTCAACACTGCGGAGTAGTTGCAAAACCAGGGGGGCAGAGTGAGCCCCCCGCAAACAGGTCGCACAGCTCACCCAAGCAGCGCGCATTCCGGGGCGGCTAGCGTGCTCCCAGCTTCAGATCCTCCATGCCCAGGTTGTAGAGGGCAAACCCCCAAACATCGGCATACAGGTCGATGATCTTGCTGGTGGGCGTGCCTGCACCGTGGCCGGCGTCGGATTCGATACGAATCAGCACCGGGTCGCTGCCGGCGTGATCGTGCTGCAGCTCGGCGGCAAACTTGAAGGAGTGGGCCGGGACAACGCGGTCGTCGTGGTCGGCGGTAGTGACCAGGGTAGCTGGATAGTCAGTGCCGGACTCCAGGCTGTGCAGCGGTGAATAACCCTTCAGGTAGCGGAACATACTCTCGCTCTCTTCCGACGTGCCGTAGTCATAGGCCCAACCGGCGCCGGCGGTAAAGGTGTGGTAGCGCAGCATGTCCAGCACGCCGACCGCGGGCAGGGCGACTTTGAACAGGTCCGGTCGCTGGGTCATCACTGCACCCACCAGCAGGCCGCCGTTGGAGCGGCCGTAAACGGCCAGCGTCTCCTTGCTGGCATAGCCCTGGTCGATGAGGAATTCGGCTGCGGCGATGAAATCGTCGAACACGTTCTGCTTCTGTTCTTTCGTGCCGGCCAGGTGCCAGGCCTTGCCGTACTCGCCGCCGCCGCGGATGTTGGGCACCGCGTAGATGCCGCCTAACTCCAGCCAGGCCGCCACGGTGCTGCTGAAGCGCGGCCGCACGCTGATATCGAAACCACCATAGCCATACAGCAGCGTCGGTGCGCTGCCATCGCGGGGGGTTCCCCTGGCGTAGGTGACAGTCATGGGAATGCGGGTGCCGTCTTTTGATTCGAAGAACACCTGCTCGGTAACAAAGCGTTCAGACTCGAAGCTGGAGTTCGAGGCGCGGTAAAGGCTGGTCTCGCCGGTGTTCGGGTCGAGCTCGAAGATGCTGGGCGGCAGCCGGTAGTTGGTGAAGCTGAAGTACAGCTTGTTCTGGTCTCGCTTGCCTGCAAAGCCTGCGGCCGTGCCCAGGTCCGGCAAGGCGATCTCGCGCACCCGTTCACCGCCGCGGGTGTACTGCTGCACCTGGCTCAGCGCATCGACCATATAGGTCGCGAAGAAATAGCCCGAGCCGGTGGCTATCGAGAGCACGTTGCCGGTCTCGGCAATTACGTCCTGCCAGTTTTCCGGGCCGGGTGCTGTCGCAGTCACCCGCACGACGCGCCCGTTGGGGGCGTCCCGGTTGGTCTTGATAAAGAGGGTATCGTCATCTGAATCGATCACGGTCGCGTCGGCGTCCTCGCCGGTGAGCACCGCCACCAGTTTGGGGGTGTCCGCTGCGAGATCCATCACGAACAGGCGATTGCCGGAGGTGGAGTTGGCCGCGGCGATGCTGAGAAAACGGTCATCCTCGGTCACGCCGGCCCACACGTAGCGATGCTTCTGGGCGTCGCTGCTGCCGAACACCACCTTGTCTTCGGCCTGTGGAGTGCCGAGAGCGTGGAAGTAAAGCTTGTGCTGGTCAGTCATGGCCGACAGCTCGCTGCCCTCGGGTTTGTCGTAGCTGGAGTAGTAGAAGCCCTCGTTGCCACGCCAGGCGATGCCGCTGAACTTCACGTCCACCAGCGGTGCTTCGAGAGTGTCGCCGCTCTCCGCGTCGCGCACGACGATGGTGCGCCAGTCGCTGCCCCCTTCAGAGAGCTGGTAGGCCACCAGGCTGCCATCGCGAGAGAAGCTCACCTGGCTCATGCTCACCGTGCCGTCCTCGCTGAAGCCGTTGGGGTCCAGGAAGACCTCGGCCTCACCGTCACCTTTGCGGCGGTACAACACATCCTGGTTCTGCAGGCCGTCGTTGCGGTAGAAGTAGGTGTAGTCGCCCTCGAAGAAAGGTGCGGTCTCACGTTCGTAGTCGAGCAGCTCCTCGAGAGTGTCGGCGATCTGGTCGCGGTACGGAATCTGGTTGAGGTAGGCGTTGGTTACCGCGTTCTGCGCCTTGACCCACTCGGTGGTTTCTTCGCTGCGGTCATCTTCCAGCCAGCGGTAGGGGTCGGCAACCTCGGTACCGAAGTAGGTGTCGGTAACCTCGTCACGCCGGGTATCCGGGTAGCTGATGGCCGCGTCAGCCGTGGTAGTGGTCTGTGTCTGGTGTGATGACGATTCGCTGGAATCTTTGGAGCAGCCGGAGACGGTAAGGCCAATCACAATGGCCGCAAGCGCGTTACGCATGGAACTTATCCTGTTGGTTTGGCGAAATGACAGTGTAGCGCAGGGGCAGGGCTGGCGATGAGGCCCTACCTCAGAGGATTCTGCCAGCGGCATGATGAGGACTGAGGAATCAGTCCTCGTCGTACATGCCGAGGATGTGAATACCCTTGAGCAGGGTCAGGGCTTCGTAGAGCTGGTTGTCCTGGCTCAGCAGTTCGTTGGGCACCCGGCGGCGCTCCGTGACCTCACCCTCTTCGCCGTTGGCGTTGTCCAGGCGGCGGTTGAGGTCGGCCTCGCTGACCCGGCGCGGAAGATTATCGATGGCGGTCACCTGGGCGCGCTCCACCTCGATGTCGGGCACAATGCCCTGGGCCTGGATGGAGCGGCCGTTGGGAGTGAAGTACAGCGCTGTGGTGAGCTTGATGGCGCGCTCTTCCGACAGGGGCAGGATGGTCTGCACCGAACCTTTGCCGAAGCTGGGGGTGCCCATCACCACTGCCCGGCGATGGTCCTGCAGGGCACCGGCAACAATTTCCGAGGCCGAGGCCGAGCCGCCGTTGATCAGCACTACGATCGGCGCGCCGTCGAGCACGTCGTTGGGGGTGGCGTTGTAGCGGGTCTGGGAGTTGTCCATGCGGCCCTTGGTGTAGACCACCATGCCGCCATCCATGAACTGGTCGGCCACGTCGACGCTGGCGCGCAACACGCCACCGGGGTTGTTGCGAAGGTCGAGCACGATGCCCTTGATGGCCTCTTCTTCCATCAACTCGACCACTGCTTTGCCCACCTCGTCGCCGGTGTGGCGCTGGAACTGGGCAACGCGCACATAGCCATAACCCGGCTCCAGCCAGCGCTTGCGCACGCTGGCAGTGCGCACTACGTCGCGCT
Organism: Halieaceae bacterium; assembly: GCA_028277365.1. Lineage (GTDB taxonomy): Bacteria > Pseudomonadota > Gammaproteobacteria > Pseudomonadales > Halieaceae > JANQIO01. The sequence goes on from JANQGK010000116.1 coordinate 8,124, forward strand.
CCAGAGTAAGGGTGAAAGGCTGGCCGCGGCCCTCGCGGGCGATGGTCAGCTCAATGGTGGAACCCTTGGGGCCGCGCATCAGCTCAATGGCCTCGTTGAGGGTCATGCCTTTCACGGGCTTGTTGTCTAGCTTGAGAATGATATCGCCGGTGCGAATGCCGGCCCGGTCGGCCGGGGTGTCATCGATGGGAGAGATGACTTTAACGAAGCCGTTCTCCATGCCCACTTCCAGGCCCAGGCCGCTGAACTCGCCGCTGGTGCTGGTCTGCAGGTCCTGAAAATCGTCTTTGGTCAGGTACACCGAGTGTGGGTCGAGGCCGCTGAGCATGCCTTGGATGGCGTATTCCAGCAGGGTCGAGTCGTCCACGTCTTCCACGTAGCCCAGGCGAATCTGGCTGAACACGTCGGCGAAAGTGCGCAGGTCGTCCAACGGTAGGGCGCCGTCGGTGGTGACCGGCGGGGTGTCGACCGCGACTTCCACGGTGATGTCTTCCTCCGCCTCCTGCGCCTGCGAGAAAGCGACAGGTTGCAGCAGCAGGCCGCCGAGCAGGGCGGCACTAAGGCCATTGAATACAGAGCGTGCGTTCATGTTCTACTCCACTGCCGTAAACGCGAGGCAGTTGTTCATACGCTTTTGCAGGAACCTCCCTGCAAAGGCCGCTGGATTCTCCAGTGTACCCGAATGTTTGTGGCAACGTCTTTGCCGTTTTGTGGCGGCTGTTGACGAATGCCGGCCAGGTCTCATTCCGGCGATTCCGCGGCCACTCACTGCAGCCAGGGGGCGGGATTCGTGGGCTTGCCGCCTTCGCGAATCTCGAAGTACAGGGCCGATTCCGCCTGGCCGCCACTGTTGCCGACGGTGGCCACTGCCGAGCCGGCTGACACCCATTCGCCCACGTCCCGCAGCAGTGCCTGGTTGTGGGCATACAGGCTCATGTAGCCGTCGCCGTGGTCGATGATCAGCAGCAGGCCGGAACCCCGGAACCAGTCGGCAAATACCACCCGACCGTGGTGGATGGCGTGTACTTCGCTGCCCTCCTCGGCGGGTATCACCAGCCCCTGCCAGCGCAGGGTGCTGCCGCCGCCCCGGCGGCCGCCGAAACGGTTACTGGCGCGGCCTTCTACCGGCCAGGGCATGGCACCGCGGGCGGTGGCGAAGGGCTGGTAGGCATCGGGTACCTCCAGCTCCGCCACTGCCTGTTCTATGACTTCCAGCAGCCGCTGCAGTTCCTCCTGGTCCTGGGACAGCTTCTGCAGACGCTGGTCCTTGGTCTCGATAGTGGCATTGAGCTGGGCCAGTTCCCGCTGGCGCTGGCGTTGGCGGGCCAGCAGCTCTCCCTGCTGGGCCTCCAAGGTTTGCTCGTTGGCTTCGAGCGCCGCCGTGGTATCCCGAATTTCCGGCTCCAGGGTGTTGATGCGCTCAACGATTTCCAGATAGCGGCTGATGTGTTCCAGCCGCGCCTGATAGAAATAGTCGTAGTAGGTCATGGCCCGGGCCAGGGTGGCCGGGTCTTCCTGGTTCAGCAGTACTCGCAACTGGGCCTGCTTGCCCATCTGGTAAGCGGTCTGCATTTCGCGGCTGATCAGCTCCTGCTGGCGGCCCCGGGCGATTAGCAGGTCGCGGCGCTGGGTGCGCAGTTTCTCGAGCTGGGCGCGGTTGCGGCGGATCTTCTTCTGGGTGTCGGAGATGTCCCGGCGCACCACACCAATCGCCACTTCCGATTCGCGCAGGGCATCGCGCAGGGTACTGCGCTGGGCGAGATCGGCGCGCAGCTCTTCGCTGAGGGCGGCAATCTCCTGCTGCAGCTTAACCAGCTGGCGGCGGGCGCGGGCTTCCTCGTCGTCCTGCGCCAGGCTGTGAAACGCTGGGGCCAGCAGGCTCACCAGCAGGATTGCGGCCAGGCTGCGTTGCAAGCGCTTACACCTCCAGCAGGCTGGCGCCGGTCATCTCCGCGGGCTTGGGCAGACCCATCAGCGCCAGGATTGAAGGTGCCACATCCGCCAGCACGCCGCCGCTGCCGTTGAAGCGGGCGGCCCGCGGGCCCAGGTATACCAGCGGCACCAACTCGGTGGTGTGCTGGGTGTGCTGTTGGCCGGAGTCGTAGTCCACCATCTGTTCGCAGTTGCCGTGGTCGGCAGTAATCAGCGCTTCGCCGTCCACGTCTTTAAGGGCGGCCTCGATGCGTCCGAGGCACTCGTCCAGGGCTTCCACCGCCGCCACGGCGGCGGCGTAGTTGCCGGTGTGGCCCACCATGTCGCCGTTGGCGAAGTTGCAGACGATCAGGTCGTAGCTGCGGCTGGTGATGGCCTCGACCAGCTTGTCGGTCACCTCCGGCGCGCTCATCTCCGGCTTGAGGTCGTAAGTGGGCACATCCGGGGAGGGCACCAGCACCCGGTCCTCGCCGCGGTACTCGTCCTCGCGGCCACCGCTGAAGAAAAACGTCACATGGGCGTATTTCTCGGTCTCGGCAATGCGTAGCTGGGTCTTGCCCTGGTCGGCCAGGTATTCCCCCAGTACGTTTTTCAGGGTCTCCGGCGGGAAGGCGCAGGGAGCGTCGATATCGGCGGCGTACTCGGTGGTCTGCACAAAAGCCGCCAGGGCCGGCACCGCATCGCGGTCGAAATTGCCGAAGTCTGCATCGACAAAGGCGCGGCTCAACTGCCGGGCCCGGTCGGCGCGGAAGTTCATGAACAGCACCGTGTCGTCGTCGCTGATTTTTACCTCCGGTTCGCCCTCGGCACGCAGCAGGGTGGGTTTGACGAATTCGTCGCTCTCGTCGCGGGCATAGGCGTCGGCCAGGGCCTGCACGGCACAGTCGGCGCTGAAGGGCGCCTCGGCGCGGGTCAACAGGGCCCAGGCCTGCTCGGTGCGATCCCAGCGGTTGTCGCGGTCCATGGCGTAATAGCGCCCGGTAATGCTGGCCACGCGGCCGCAGTCCAATTCGGCGAACAGGTCCTGCATGGCGGCCAGCGAGGGCTCGGCGCTGCGCGGCGGGGTGTCGCGGCCGTCCAGGAAGGCGTGCAGGTAGACGCGCCGGGCGCCCCGGGCATGGGCCAGACGGATGGCGGCTTCGAAGTGGCGTTCGTGGCTGTGCACCCCGCCCGGCGACAGCAGGCCCATGATGTGCACCGCGCCGCCGGAGTTGCCAGCGGCATCGATAGCCTCGCAGTAGACCGTGTTCTTCTCGAAGGCGCCGGTCTCGATGTCGTGGTCGATGCGGGTCATGTTCTGGTAGATCACGCGGCCCGCTCCCAGGCTCATGTGGCCTACCTCGGAGTTGCCCATCTGGCCCTCGGGCAGGCCCACGTCCTTACCGGAACCGGAAATCAGGGTGTGCGGCGCCTCCGCCCAGAGCCGGTCCCAGACCGGGGTGTTGGCGTTGGCGATGGCGTTGTCCTGGGTCTCTTCACGGTAGCCAAAGCCGTCGAGCACGATCAGCAGCCGGGGGGTGCGTGGGGAATCAGTCATGGGGTCAGAAAAGGTCTTGGAAAGCCACGGAAAACAAGGCCCGCAGTGTACCCGTTATGGCCCCGCAGATCACGGGATCACGCGTTTTCAGGAAGGAAAAGACCCTGTATACTTGGCGCCCTTTCGCGGGGCACCGGTTGGCGGGACCCCTCTACACTTCCGGAACGTCCTGAGAACGCCCAGTGTTTTTCGAATTTCTTGCACAGCAGTGGATGCTTGTCGGCGCCCTTGTGGTCGCGGTAGGCATGCTGGTGCAGTACGAGTCGCGCAAAAGCGGCCAGAGCCTGTCTCCGCAGCAGGCCATCAACCTGGTCAACGCCGAGGACGGCATTTTTGTTGACCTGCGCGAGGGCGGTGAGTACGGCAAAGGCCATATCGCCAACGCGGTAAATATTCCTGCCGCCAAGCTTGACGGCCGCCTGTCGGAGCTCGACAAGTACAAGGAAAAGCCGGTGGTGCTGGTGTGCAAGATGGGCCAGCACTCGGGTGCGGTGGGCAAAAAACTGGGCCAGGCCGGCTATAGCCGCGTGTACCGCATGAGCGGCGGCATGATGGAGTGGGGTCAGCAGCAGTTGCCGCTGGTGAAGTAGGCGTGGCAGTTATCAGGCTCTACAGCACCCGTTTTTGCCCCTATTGCATCCGTGCCAAACAGTTGCTGGATGCCAAGGGCCTGCAGTATGAGGACACGCCGGTGGATGGCCGCCCCGACCTGCGCCAGCAGATGGTGGCCGAGAGCGGGCGCCAGACGGTGCCACAAATCTGGATTGGTGAACGCCACGTTGGTGGCTTCGATGACTTATGGCTGCTGGAGCAGCGCGGGGAACTGGATCCGCTGCTCAGCGCCTTGTAATAACGAAACCTGTAAGGGAGTAATCACATGGCTGATGAACAGCAGAACGAAGCAGAGGCCGCAGGCGCGGCGACCGAGGGCCAGTCGCAGCAGGAGTTTGTGCTGCAGCGGGTCTATCTGAAAGACCTGTCTTTCGAGTCACCGGGGGCGCCCAATGTCTTTCGCAAGGAATACCGTCCCGCGGTCAACGTCGACCTGCGCACCCAGAGCAACGCCATGGACAACGACGCCTTCGAGGTGACGCTGACCATCACCATCACCGCCAAGCTGCAGGAAGAAACTGCCTTCCTGATCGAAGTGCAGCAGTGCGGTATCTTCTCCATTCGCGGTATCGCCGACGAAGAGCTGCGCCGTATTCTGGGCATCTACTGCCCCAACGTGCTGTTCCCCTATGCGCGGGAGACCATCGACAACGTGGTCACCAAGGGCACCTTCCCGGCGCTGATGCTGGCCCAGGTCAACTTTGAAGGCCTGTACGCGCAGGCGCTGCAGCAGGCGCAACAGCAGGCTGCGGCCCAGGCCGAGAGCTAAACGCTCCCGGCTTAAGCTACGCCCCGCCGCGAAAGCCGAGCTGACGCCAGGCTTCGTACACCACCACCGCCGCAGCATTGCTCAGGTTGAGGCTGCGGCTGTGGTCCAGCATCGGGATGCGCAGCCGCTGCTCTGGCGGCAGGCTATCCAGCAGGTCCTGTGGCAGGCCCCGGGTTTCGGGGCCGAACACCAGACTGTCACCTTCCTTGAATGAAGCTTCGCTGTAGGCGCTCACCCCGCGGGTGCTGAGTGCATACAGTGTGCTGGCGGCCAGTGCTTCCACACAGGCGGGCCAGTCCTGGTGCACGGCCACGCTGGCCCATTCCTCGTAATCAAGCCCCGCCCGGCGCAGGCGCTTGTCATCCAGCTCAAAGCCCAGCGGCTTCACCAGGTGCAGCCGGCAGCCGGTGTTCGCACACAGCCGAATGATATTGCCGGTATTCGGGGGAATCTCCGGCTGGTAGAGCACGATGTTGAGCACGCCCTCGGGCTCAGCTCATTCCCAGTTCTTTCATCTTCCGGGTCAGCGTATTGCGGCCCCAGCCCAACAGTTGGGAAGCGTCGCGCTTGCGGCCGCGGGTGTGGCCCAGGGCGGTCTCGATCATGATGCGCTCGAATTCCGGCAGGGCCTGCTCCAGCAGCTGCTTGCGGCCCTGGGACAGTTCGCTTTCCGCCCACAGGCGCAGCAGTTTGTGCCAGCTGTCACTCTCGGGTGCCCCACCGCCCTGGTGATGGGATAGCTCCGGGGGCAGGTCGCCCAGGTGTACCTCGCGGCCGGAGGCCATCACCGTGATCCAGCGGCAGGCGTTCTCGAGCTGGCGCACGTTGCCCGGCCAGTCCAGGCCCTGCAGGAAGGCCTCGGTTTCCGGCAGCAAGACCTTGGGCTCTACCCCCAGTTCTTCCGCCGCGCGGGCGAAGAAATGCTTCATCAGCTGGGGGATGTCCTCGCGGCGCTCCGCCAGCTTGGGAATATGGATGCGGATCACGTTGAGGCGGTGGAAGAGGTCCTCGCGGAAGCTGTTGCCCTCCACCAGTTTCTCCAGGTCCTGGTGAGTGGCGGCAATAATGCGCACGTCCACCTTGATGGGGGTGTGCCCGCCCACCCGGAAGAACTCGCCGTCCGCCAGCACTCGCAACAGGCGGGTCTGGGTTTCCGGCGGCATATCGCCGATCTCGTCGAGGAATAAAGTGCCGCCGTCGGCCTGCTCGAAGCGGCCGCGGCGCATGTTATTAGCCCCGGTGAAGGCGCCTTTCTCGTGGCCGAACAACTCCGATTCCATGAGGTCGCGGGGGATGGCGGCCATGTTTAGCGCAATGAATGGCTCGGCTTTGCGCGGGCTGTGGCGGTGCAGCGCGCGGGCCACCAATTCCTTACCGGTGCCGGATTCGCCGTTGATCAGCACCGTGATATTGGAGTGAGATAGCCGGCCGATGGCGCGGAACACCTCCTGCATGGCCGGCGCCTCGCCAATAATCTCAGCGTCGGCAACAGTGGTGTCATCTGTGCCCACGGCGCCGCCCTGCTCGCGGGACTGAGCCAGGGCGCGTTGGGTCACCGCCACCACTTCCTCAATATCGAAGGGCTTGGGCAGGTATTCAAAGGCGCCGCGCTGGTAAGACTCTACCGCGCTGTCGAGATCGGAGTGAGCGGTGGTGATGATCACCGGCAAACTGGGCAGCACCTGCTGGATGTGCGACAGCAGGCTCAGCCCGTCCATGCCCGGCATGCGGATATCGCTCACGATGGCGTCGGGCTGCTTGCGCTCGAGCTGCTTGAGCAGGGTTTCTCCATTGTCGAAGCACTCGGTCTCGAGGCCCGCCTGGCTGAGTGCTTTTTCCAGCACCCAGCGGATGGACCGGTCGTCGTCGACGATCCAGACTTTTTCAGGTCGATGCATGTTCATGTTCCAGAGGTAGGTAGATATTGAAATCGGTTCGTCCTGGCTCGCTGTCGCACTCGATCAAACCCTTGTGACGGGCGACCACGGCCTGGGAGATGGCCAGCCCCAGGCCGCTGCCCTCGGGGCGGCCGCTGACCATGGGGAAAAATAGGGATTCCTTCAGCTCCTCGGGAATGCCGGGCCCGTTGTCGCTGACGCAAATGCCGCATACCAGGCGGTGGCGCTTGGCGCCGATGGTGAACTGGCGGTGCACCCGCGTCTGCAGGATCAGCACCCGCGGACCCTGGTTGTCGGCGGTGGCCTGCACGCCGTTGCGCACAATGTTGAGTATCGCCTGGATGAGCTGGCTGCGGTCACCCAGCAGGTTGGGCAGGCTGGGGTCGTAGTCGCGCACAAACCGCACGCTCTCGCCGGTCTCAGCCTGCTGCAGGGTGCGCACGTGCTCCAGCACTTCGTGCACATTCAGCGAGGCAAGCCGCGGCTGCTTGTGGGGCCCCAGCATGCGGTCCACCAGCGCCCGCAAACGGTCTGACTCCTCGATAATGATACGGGTGTATTCCTCGAGCCTCGGCTCCGGCAACTCTCGCTCCAGTAGCTGAGCGGCACCCCGCAGCCCGCCCAGAGGGTTCTTAATCTCATGGGCCAGCCCGCGGATCAGGGCCTGGGTGGTCTCGTGGGAGGTGAGCAGGTTGTCTTCGCGACTGATGCGGCGGATGCGGTCCACCGGGTGAATCTCGATCACCAGGCCCAGGACGTTGCGACCTTCTCCGACCAGTGGCGAAACGGTGCAATCCACTACCAGGGTGTGACCGCTGCTGGTGGAGAGGTTGACCCCGCGGTTGGTGTAGGGGCCGTCCGGCGGCGCTTCCCGGTGCTGGCGGGCAATGAACTCGAGCTGGTCGGGCAACAACTCGTCAAGCCGGCTGCCCACGCTGCGCGCATGGCTCAACTCGAGCATGGCCTCGGCGGCGGGGCTCAGGAACCTGAGGGTGAGGTCCGGATTCAACACCATGACCGCGGTGGTCAGGTTATCGAGAATGTGTGCGTGAAAACTGCTGTCCATCATGTGCGCTGGCAGGAGGTACAGAGGCCTGCCTGGTAATCCTTTGCAAAGCTTCTGCAAGATTAGCGCCAGCATTGGGTGCGCTCGGTGGGAAAATAATGCGCCTGTAGTGGTGCACTACTTGCTGATAGTAGGTGCTAACTATCGGTAAACTTTACCGATATGCACCAAGGTCCTGCCAACCGGGCGAAGGCTGCCGCTCCTAAATGCACCATCATGGTGCATCATGTGGCGGCGCAGGTCCAGTGTGGCTATTGCAGGGAGCGGTAGCGGCCTTAAGTAGAGGGCCGGGATGGTGGTGGGGGGAGGCCGATCAGGGGGCAGCTAATTCCTGAAATTGCTGGACGGCCGGAACACGTACACGGTCACCGGTTCCGAAGTGGCGAGCTGCTTGCCGTCGCCGTCGATCACCGCCACGGTGACCTTGTGCTCACCGCGGAACACGTTGGTCAACGCCCAGGAGCTGCCGGCCTGGGGCTCCTGGCGGGGCTGGCCGTCCAGCAGGAGCTGCAACATGTGTCCACTTTCCAATGCCGGTGAAACGCTGGCGCTGACTGAGAAGTTGCCAGGGCCGCGGGGAATGATGGTTTGATCGGCCGGCGAGGTGATGGCGATCTCGTAGCCGCTCGCGCCATCCCCTTCGTCGGTCACCCTGGGCGGCGGCGTGGGGTACAGACCCGTGGTCGGCGGCGGTGTGGTATTGGTGGGGCCGAGGTCTACCGGTTCGGCATCCTCCGGAGGGCGGTCGGTGAACGTCACGTTGCCGTTTTCATCCACCACCCGGTATACCTGGGCCGACGCGGTAGCGCCCAGCAAGGTGCATAACAGCAGGATCAACAGGTGCTTCACAGGCTCAACTCTTTACCGATTCCTTCTTAAAGTACCGCAAGCCCGCAGTGCCAGCAATTGCAGAAGTTGGCGTCTGCGTAAACCGGGGCAGACTCCACCCGGGGGCTGCTTTCTCTTGTTAGACCCCGTTCGGGGCCTGTCTTCTCTCTGTATTGTCTATTTTTCTTGAAATAAAAAAGCCCGCCGGGTGGCGGGCTTTGCAAAGGGTCGGCACGGCCTGCTGTGAGGCGGTGCCTGGTTCTAGCCGTCGCTTAGACTGAGCCGCTCAGGCTGAGTCGCTTAGACCGAGTAGTACATGTCGAACTCGACCGGGTGAGTGGTCATGTCAAGCGTCTCGACTTCTTCCGACTTCAGCTCGATGTAACCATCGATCATGTCGTCGTCGAACACACCGCCGGCGGTCAGGAAGCCGCGGTCCGCGTCCAGTGCTTCCAGGGCCATGGTCAGGCTGGAGGCTACGGTCGGGATGGCCTTGCCTTCTTCCGGGGGCAGATCGTAGAGATCCTTGTCCGCCGGGTCGCCCGGGTGGATTTTGTTCTGGATGCCGTCGATACCCGCCATCAGCATCGCGGCAAAGCCCAGGTAAGGGTTGGCGGTCGGGTCCGGGAAGCGAACCTCGATGCGCTTGCCCTTGGGGCTCGGCTCGTAGGGGATGCGAATCGACGCCGAGCGGTTGCGGGCGGAATAGGCCAGCATGACCGGCGCCTCAAAGCCCGGTACCAGGCGCTTGTAGCTGTTGGTCGAGGCGTTGGTGAAGGCGTTGATGGCGCGGGCGTGCTTGATAATGCCGCCGATGTAGAACAGTGCCAGTTCAGACAGGCCTGCATACTCGTCACCCGCGAACATGTTCTCGCCGTCCTTGGAGAAGGACTGGTGGCAGTGCATGCCGCTGCCGTTGTCACCCACCAGCGGCTTCGGCATGAAGGTGGCCGTCTTGCCGTAGGCGTGGGCGACGTTGTGCACGCAGTACTTGAGGGTCTGGGTGGCGTCCGCCTTGGCGACCAGGGTGTCAAAGCGCACGCCAATCTCACACTGGCCTGCGGTGCCCACTTCGTGGTGGTGGACCTCCAGCGGCAGGCCCATCTGCTCCATAGCGGCACACATGGCGGCGCGGATGTCGTGCAGCGAGTCTACCGGCGGTACCGGGAAGTAACCCCCTTTCACGCCGGGGCGGTGACCGATGTTGCCGTCCTCGAAGGCGTGGCTGGACGCCCAGGCCGCCTCTTCGGAGCTGATGGTGTAGCCGGCGCCACCCATATCGGCATGCCACTTGACGTCGTCAAACACGAAAAACTCAGGTTCGTTACCGAAGAAGGCGGTGTCGCCCAGGCCGGTGGACTTCAGGTACTCCTCGGCGCGCTTGGCCACCGAGCGGGGGTCGCGGTTGTAACCCTGCATGGTGCTGGGCTCAACGATATCGCAGCGCAGGATAACGGTGGGCTCGTCGGTGAACGGGTCGAGAACACTGGTGGAGTCGTCCGGCATAAGGATCATGTCGGACTCGTTGATGCCCTTCCAGCCGGCGATGGAGGAGCCGTCGAACATTTTGCCCCCCTCGAAAAAGTCTTCGTCAACCGCAGATGAGGGTATGGAGACGTGCTGCTCCTTGCCCTTGGTGTCCGTGAAGCGCAGGTCGACCCAGCGGGCTTCGTTGTCTTTAATCAGGCTCAGAGTCTTCTCTGACATCAGTGTTCCTCCATCATCGGGATGTATTCTTTATTAGAGCCAGCGTGAAAAAATCTTTCGCGAGGCATCCTTGGATGTCGCGTCGACTCATGCATTGATCTCTGCAGACGTTAATAGCAAGAGCCGTGCCATGCCGGCGCGGGCGCTAAGTTCCTGTATTCAGGGCAGTTGTCGCGCTGCGGGAGACCGCGGCGCTGCTCGAGCGCACCAATTCAGCGCACACATGCCCTGTATTGGTGCAGTATGCGCCCAATGGGTGCATGCCCATAAAGTTATCGGCTCCAGCCGCCACTTTGTCAAGCCGGCGGCGGCAATTGGCTGGCAAGTTGGCTGGCAAGAAAGCACCGCGTGGTGGTCTGCGCTATCCAGTCTCATACGCGACGGGTATAATCGCGCGCTTTTTGAGCAGGTCCCGGTGGGCCTGTGCGCTGTGCAGGTGACCCCCAGTGATCGAAAATCTCCGCAATATCGCCATCATCGCCCACGTCGACCATGGCAAGACCACCCTGGTGGACTGTCTGCTGCAGCAGTCGGGCACTCTGGACCGGCGCAGCCAGGACGCCGAGCGGATCATGGACTCTAACGACCAGGAGAAAGAGCGCGGCATTACCATTCTCGCCAAGAACACCGCCATTCGCTGGAACGACTACCGCATCAACATCGTCGACACCCCGGGGCACGCCGACTTCGGCGGCGAAGTGGAGCGAGTGCTGTCTATGGTTGATAGCGTGCTGCTGCTGGTAGACGCGGTGGACGGCCCCATGCCGCAGACCCGCTTCGTTACCCAGAAAGCGTTCGCCCGCGGCCTGTGCCCGATTGTGGTGGTGAACAAGGTGGACCGCCCTGGGGCACGTCCCGACTGGGTGGTAGACCAGGTGTTCGACCTGTTCGACCGGCTCGGTGCCACCGAGGAGCAGCTCGACTTCCCGGTGATCTACACCTCCGCCCTGGAGGGGATATCCGGCGATGATCACGAGGCCATGGGCGCGGACATGAATGCCCTGTTCCAGGCCGTCGTCAGTCACGTGCCCGCGCCCAGCGTCGACCTGGACGGTCCGCTGCAAATGCAGGTCTCGGCGCTGGATTACTCGAGCTACGTGGGGGTCATCGGCGTCGGCCGCGTGACCCGCGGCTCACTCAAGCCCAATACCCAGGTGACGGTAGTGGGAAGCGACGGCGAGACGCGCAACGGCAAGATTCTACAGGTCATGGGTTACATGGGCCTGGAGCGGGTCGAGACCGAGTTGGCCAGCGCCGGAGACATCGTCTGCGTTACCGGCATCGAGGGCCTGCAGATTTCCGACACCCTGTGCGACCCCGCGGCGGTAGAAGCGCTGCCGGCGCTGAGCGTCGACGAACCCACGGTGAGCATGACCTTCCAGGTCAACGATTCGCCGTTTTCCGGCAAGGAGGGCAAGTTCGTCACCTCTCGCAATATCAAGGAGCGCCTGGAGCGCGAGCTGATCCATAACGTCGCCCTGCGGGTGCGCCAGGGCGACAGCCCGGACAAGTTCGTGGTGAGTGGCCGCGGTGAGCTGCACCTGTCGGTGCTGATTGAAACCATGCGCCGCGAGGGCTTCGAGCTGGGTGTGTCCCGTGCCGAGGTGATCCAGCGGGAGGTGGACGGCGTGATCCAGGAGCCCTACGAGCAGATGATGGTGGACTGCGAAGACGAGCACCAGGGCGCGGTCATGGAAGAATTGGGCCGGCGCCGCGCTGAGCTCAAGAACATGGTGCCGGACGGCCAGGGCCGGGTGCGGCTGGAATTCATCGTGCCGGCCCGCGGGCTGATCGGTTTCCGTTCTCTTTTCCTGACGCTGACATCCGGCAGCGGCATCATGACCCACGTGTTCGACCACTACGGTCCTGTTAAGGACGCCGAGGCCATCCAGCGCACCAACGGCGTGCTGGTGTCCCTGGTCAACGGCAAGACCCTGGCTTACTCGCTGTTCAACCTGCAGGACCGCGGGCGGCTGTTCATCGACCCGAATGTCGACGTCTATGAAGGCCAGGTGATCGGCCTGCACAGCCGTGGCAATGACCTGACGGTGAACCCCACCAAGGCGAAGCAGCTTACCAATATTCGCGCCGCCGGCACCGATGAAAACCTTATCCTGACGCCACCGGTACGCCACAGCCTGGAACAGGCGCTCGAGTTTATCGAGGACGACGAACTGGTCGAGGTCACGCCGGAGAGCATCCGCCTGCGCAAGAAGCTGCTGAAAGAGCACGAGCGCCGCCGCGCCGGCCGCATCTGATTGCCCGCCCTGGCGTCAGCGGCCGTCGGCCTGTCTATACTGGTGGCATGCTGCAGCTCTACCCGGAAATAAAGCCCTACGCCACCCACCGTCTCGAGGTAGGTGGCGGTCACACACTGTACGTTGAAGAGAGTGGCAACCCGGAGGGCCTGCCGGTGGTGTTTGTGCACGGCGGCCCTGGCGCCGGCTGTGACCCCAAGAACCGCTGCTTCTTCGACCCCGAGGCCTACCGCATTATCCTGTTCGACCAGCGCGGCGCCGGTCGCTCTACGCCTCATGCAGGCCTCACTGAAAACACCAGCGACGCCCTGGTCGCCGATATGGAAGTCATTCGCGAGCACCTGGGAGTGGACCGCTGGCTGCTGTTCGGCGGCTCCTGGGGCTCGACGCTGTCACTGCTCTATGCGCAGGCCCATACCGAGCGGGTCATCGGCATGATCCTGCGCGGTATCTTCCTGGCCCGCCAGCGCGACATTCACTGGCTCTACCAGGAGGGCGCCAGCCGGCTGTTCCCGGACTACTGGGAAGATTACCTGCGGCCCGTCCCCGCGGCCCAGCGGGACGTGCTGGTGTCGGCCTACTACGACCTGCTCACCGGTGACAACGAGCTGGCCCGGATGGCGGCGGCCAAGGCCTGGTCGGGTTGGGAGGCCCACTGTGCAACCCTGCGGCCCAATCTCGAGGTGTACGAGCACCTGGTCGACCCCCATGTGGCCCTGGCCCTGGCGCGCATCGAGGCGCACTTTTTCGTGAATGACTGTTTCATACGCGAAAACCAAATCATCGAGGAAGCCGGCGTGCTGGCCGGTGTACCCGGGGTCATCGTGCACGGCCGCTACGACGCCGTGTGCCCGCTGGACAACGCCTTTGCCCTGCACCAGGCGTGGCCGGAGTCGGAGCTGCACATCATTCGCGATGCCGGTCATGTGGCCTCCGAACCCGGTACTACGGATGCACTGATACGGGCCACCCGGCGCATGGCCCAGCGCTTCCGTCCCCAACCTGAACCGGCATGAAAGCCTTGCTGCAGCGAGTCCGCTCGGCCCGGGTGGATGTCGGGGGTGACTGTGTTGGCGAAATCGGCCCGGGCCTGTTGGTGCTGCTGGGCCTCGACCGCGGCGATAGCATCGAGAACGGTCGCAGGCTGCTCGACAAACTGCTGGCCTACCGGGTGTTCAGTGACGAGGCCGGGCGCATGAACCTGAGCGTAGCCGACGCCGGCGGCGGTGTGTTGTTGGTATCGCAGTTCACACTCTCCGCCGACACCCGCAAGGGGCTGCGCCCGAGTTTTTCCTCGGCGCTGCCGCCGGCCGAGGCAGAAGCATTGTTTGCCGAGTTACTGGCCTACCTGGAAAGCTGCCACCCGCAGGTGGCCAGCGGGCGGTTCGGGGCCGACATGCAGGTCAGCCTGGTCAATGACGGCCCGGTGACGTTCCTGCTGGAAGCCGACTAGCGCTACTGTTGGTAGCGCATAGTGATGTGAGGGATGCCGTCCTCGTCGTACACGTCCGAGACGGTCTCAAATCCCAGGCCCTGATAGAACACCTCCAGGTGCGCCTGGGCGCCGATGGTGATACCGGCCCCGGGCCAGGTCGCGAGGTTGAGCTCGATGCCGCGGCGCACGACCTCCCGGCCCAGGTCGCGGCCGCGGGCCGCCGGGCTGACGACGATACGCCCCAGTGAGGACTCGGGGTAGCTGACACCCGGCGGCAGGGCGCGCAGATAGGCCAGCAGCTCACCGTTTTCCCATCCACCCAGGTGCAGGCCCCGCTGATCGAGATCGTCGACGTCCTGATATAGGCAGTCCTGCTCTATGATGAATACCTGCTGCCTGAGGCGCAGGATTTCATAGAGCTGGCCGACCGTCAGGTCGTCAAAAACCGGGCTTTGCCAGGTGATGGTCACTGTGTGCAATTTCGCATTTTCCGCTGCCTGAATAGTGCTACTATACCCGCTGGATACGTGGCGGCGGCCTCAAAACCACAAGAAAAGCCGCGTCTAGGTGAATACCGGGTGTGCCCTTGCCAGGGGAGCCGGTTGCCGAACAAGAAGCCGCCAACAGACCGTGCAAGGAACATAGCCTGATGTTAGCGAACGCTGAGCTTGCCCAGGATTTTTTCGTTCTTAACCAGCAGAGCAAGAAGCTGGTAAAGGCGCTGCTTGAAACCGTTGATATCCCCTCTATATCGCTGGAGATAGATGCCACCGACAACGCCCTGTTGCGCGGCCTGGAAGGGGACAAGATCTACTACATCGAAAGTGGTTCGCTTAGCGCCCGCTACCGGGATCGAACCGTGTACCTGCTGGACGACGGTGACCTGTTGCTGCCCGACGTGGCCGGCGGTGCCGACCACGACGTATCGGTGAGTTACGCCAGTGAGAACGGCGCAACGCTGTCCGGCTTCCCGGGCGTTGAATTCATGCGCCGGGTGATCGCCGACCCCGCTGCCAGCAAGCTGTGGACCCGCCTGCTGATTACCCAGGCAGGCATGCAGCTGCGCCTGACGGCTTCCCTGACCGATGACGACACCCACGCCACCCCCGGCTTTGAGGTCTACAACCCGGGGGACGTGATTATCCGCCAGGGCGACCGTGCCGATTACGTGTTTAACCTCACCGAGGGCTCCGCGGAGGTGGTGGTGGACGGCGTCACCGTGGGCGGGATTGAAGAAGGGGAGATTTTCGGCGCCATGGCGGTGCTGACCAATGCCGACCGCACCGCAACGGTGATGGCCAAGACCCGTTGCTCGGTCGTGAAGGTGCCGAAGGACCAGTTCGCCGACCTGATCAAGAGCAACCCCACGACCATCCACACCCTGCTGATCGACATGGCGAATTCCATCGTCAACCTGAACGAGCAGCTGGTGGGCCTGCGGGGCAGTTACGTTAACTAAGCGGAGCCCGATTGCCGGGCTTCCAGGCCGCGCGCCGTTTTTCCCTGGGTTGTTTTTTTTCCGGGCTGTTTTTTCTGAAAAGCCGCGACTTCCACACAATCGAGTTGTTACATGTCTGATAGCGTAATCATCGACGAGGACGGTACCGAGCAGGTATCGCTGAAGACCTATGCCGAGAAGGCTTACCTGGACTATTCCATGTACGTCATTCTCGACCGCGCACTGCCCCACCTGGGTGACGGGCTGAAGCCCGTGCAGCGCCGCATCGTGTACGCGATGAGCGAGCTGGGCCTGAAGGCCAGTGCCAAGTACAAGAAGTCGGCGCGCACCGTGGGTGACGTGATCGGCAAGTTCCATCCCCACGGCGACAGCGCGGCCTACGAGGCCATGGTGCTG
>JANQGK010000269.1 GCA_028277365.1 Halieaceae bacterium
GAGCTCGAGGGCAAGCACGCGGTGGTGGTCGGGCGTTCGCCAATCCTTGGCAAGCCCATGGCCATGATGCTGCTGAACGAAAACGCCACCGTCACCATCTGTCATTCACGCACTCGTGACTTGCCGGAGCTCGTCAGGCAGGCCGACATCCTGGTCGGTGCCGTCGGCAAACCCGAGTTCATTCGCGGTGAGTGGATCAAGGACGGCGCTGTAGTGGTGGACGCGGGCTACCACCCTGGTGGAGTCGGGGATATCGAGCTCTCGGCAATCACCGAGCGAGCAGCTGCCTACACGCCGGTGCCCGGTGGCGTCGGACCAATGACCATCAACACCCTGATCTACCAGAGCGTTGAGTCGGGTGAGAAGAGTATGGGCTGATCAGCCCTCGGAAGCGTCCAGGCGGCAGTGCCAGCGGGCAATACCCAGCTTTTTCATGTTCTGGATCAGAGTGCGGTGACTGCGGAAGCGCTTGGGCTGACCGCGAAACGTGGTTAAGGTGCCGTCGGCCTCCTCCCGCTGCCGGGCATCGCGCAGGCGCGCGCCCAGGTCAAACCGCAGCTGGTAGCTGGATCCATCGGAATCCACCCGCGGATGCCGTACCTCTTCACTTTGTACAAGCTGCTTGAGCTCGCGTTCGTTATAGCCTCGCACGCAACCCGCCTGTTTACAGTTGTTTGCAATGACCTTATTGGGAGGGCGACGGCAAGTCCACGGCGGGGCTGCCGAAGTATGACGGGTTTCACAATTTGACACCCTGGAAGCGCGCCCGCTGCGGTACTGCTTGTCAGCCCAGCGCCATATCGGCGTCTACGCAAACTACCGCCTCAACACGCTCATCTTTGCCCTTGCCAACAGAGAACTGGCTCAGGCAGCGCACGCTGTCGTCCGGCAGGCGCACCCAGCGGTGGCCCACCTGTACCGATCCACCCCGCGTGAGCTGGGTGCGGATAAAGTTGACCTCGGAAAAGTAGGTCGCGCTGAGTGCTTGCTTGACAGGGATGCTGCTGCCGGACTGGTGCAGATAGAGGATCGCATCGAAAGCGTCCCTGAGCTGCTCCTCGGCCCTGGTGATGAGTCCCGACCAGGTGAACGCGACGTCGCCGTCGGCGCCTGAATCAAAAACCTTGTCGTTCTCGGTGCCCTGGTACAGGCGGTATTCGCCGTTGGACAGGGCCAGCCTGAGGCTGCTGTCCTTGCCCAGGTTGTCCATATGCCGGGGGCCAACCGCCTCAAAAAACTCAACCGGCAACCCGAATTCATAGACCCCCTGGCTAAATCCGCCGGGATCGTGAAACATCAGATAGTGATGATTGTGACTCGCCGCAAACACCAGTACCCCGGGAGCGTCCGGCGCCGCCATCACCAGAGCAGAATTGGGCTGCAACTGGTTGGGAAAACGCCGCAGCAGTGCCAGGTAGTGGGCACTGAAGCAGGCCAGGTCAACGGGACGCGCCATGAATTCAAGTCATCAGTTCGCCAAACATGCGCCGAATATACACGGAATGCCGGGGCAATAGGAGCTGGAGCCTCCTATTTCGTGACACCCTTCCAAAGCCGCTGGGAAAACTGGTTATTTGGCGCAAATCTGGAAAAATCCGTTGCTTAACGTGCGCGACGCTGGTCTGCTAGGGACGAATAAAAATTGGCCGATTCCATGCAGAGTGAACCCCTGATCGGGCTCATTTGCGACCACACTTCGCCGGTTCTGGCGGGGGACATTATTCGCGCCGGGTACCGCGTGGTCCGGGTGACCCCGGAGCACCTCGAGCCGGAAAACTTACAGCCGGTGGACGCCTGGGTCGTCGACTGTGATGACAGCAACGAGATTGCCGAGGCGACCGTGTGGCTGGAACCGCGCCTGGTGGCCCTGAGCAACCGTCCCGACCCGGCCGACATCAAGGCCTATCGCGGCTGGTGCGAGCGCATTATCGTCACTCTTGACCGCTGGACCGCAGACATCCGCCACGCCGATGCCGCCCGGACTCTGTCAGAGCCAGGGCGGTTTGCCGACGTGGAAGGGGTGTGGGTAATCGCGGGCTCCACCGGCGCCTTCGGCGCCGTCAAACAGTTCCTGCGCCGATTCAGCCATGTACCCCCCATTGCGTTTGTCTACGCCCAGCATATCGACCCGCGCCAGGAAGGCAGCCTGACCCTGATCGGGGCGGCTAACCGGCAGATACGCTGTTCGCTGGCTCTGGGCCGCCACTGGCTCAACCCCGGCCAGCTGCTGATTGTACCGGCCAGCAGCCGACTCAGCTTCGGCCGCCAGGGCGAGGTCTACAGTACCCGGGACCCCTGGCAGACGCCGGAAACCCCCAGCATCGATTCGCTGCTACTGTCCCTGTCCGGAATCAGACCGAGTGGTGCAATCATGTTGAGCGGGGCCGGCAGAGACGGCTGCCAGGGCCTGTCGGCTCTGGCCGAACTCGGCACGCGTATCTGGGTGCAGGATCCTGAAACCTGCGAAGCGCCATCCATGCCGCGAGCGGTGCTGCAGGCGCGAATAGCCTCAGTGGTCGACAGCCCCGAGGGGCTTGCCGCACGACTGCTGACGATGTACCCGAGACCCTGTTAGCCGGCCTCCCCCAGGTCCAGGGACGACAGGTACTGGTTCTTGCAGCGGCGCTTGAACTCTTCGCCGCAGTATTCTCGCAGCTGTTCTTCCAGCTCTGGCGCGTCGATGCCGGCACTGCGCGCGTAGCGCAGCAGCGCCTTCTCTGCACGCTCGGGTACCGGGAAACGTGAGATATTGGCGTCGCACCAGCACAGGGCCAGGGCCCGGAGATCGTATTCATCCAGGGCCTCGTAGCGCAATGCGGAGGTGACACGCTGCAGACGCTGCTGAACATCGCTGCCGAACTGCGACACCCCGACGTCGGCGTGACTTAAGGACAGGAGCGTATCGATGCGTTCCAGGGTGGTCTCGTAGTGCTGGCGCCGGCGTCTTGACAGGTAGGATTCCCGAGTAGGATTAAAGGCAACCCTGGGGTCCCAGCGACTGACATCGACCTCAAATTCTTCAATGCCCAGCCGCCGCAGACAGGCCAGCGCGCGGTCGGGGCACTTGATAGTCTTCTCGGTGCCGGCCCGGGTGACCATCACGGCAGGCACCGGCAGCCCACCCTCTGGCTGGTAGATACCTTCGACAATGAAACCTTCGGGTGTCACACCGCGCAACACGATATCGGACACCTTGCCTTGCTTCACTGCATCACGTAGTTCCTGCTCAGGCAGCGGCAGGCGCGGTGGGCGCGAATTTACCTTGCTCAGCAGCATAAAACACATCCTATCCGTGGTTGGGCGGCCGCTCACAGGACAATGCATTCCCGGCGCGGGAGCGACACACTGTTGCATCAGCGCAGCAGAAATGCCTTGACCTGTGCGAAGGCGGCGCTATTGTAAGTGCATTGGTACGCCCGGCCCTATACAAGAACGGTGCCCCGCCCCGCTGCAGAGTGGTATCAGCCACTGATAGCAGCCGGGACGAGAGCTTAATTGACCGCACAGGCCGCACCAAAGCCAGGGGAGCTACGGCTGCGTCAGCCGCCGCCTCCAAGTACAGCCGGGTAAACGTGTTGCGCAACATCTGACCACCGGACCGCGACGGCATTTGTCCCGGTTGCGGTGAACAGGAGGCGCCGCAGGCAGCCACCGTTGGCGAATGGGTAGCACCAAGCTGCCCTCTCACCGCAGGTTGACCGACGGCTGACGCAAACGGCCGACGCCCAGTGCGAGTAGCGTAAGTAACGTGAGTAGCGTGACGAGCACAGCGTCGAGGCCAAAGAGATGTACCAATGCGAGGTGAATAATGGCTTCCCAAATCGGAAGCGCGGCTGGTGACAAGGCCAGCATGCAAAACAGCGCGATCGACACGACAGAACACACTCATACCGAAGCTCCCGGGGAACCTCTAGAGTCCGTGCCCGCCAAAAGCCCGCACAGGAAATACCTTGTGCTGCTGGCACTGCATATGGTTCACACAGATGACCCCAAGGTGTTCAGCACCGCAACGGACTGCAGTGAGCGAACTTTCCACTACGTGAAAAGCCGCCTTTGCAAGCACGACGGGGTCATCATCAGCTACGATCGCCGTGCCGGCCGCTACATTGTTGTGCACTCCGGCGTGCTGGATCTCAACCGGGTTGCCGAGCTCATGAAACGCCACTACCCGCTGCGTTACGCCAACATCGAGCGTCTCGCCAGGGAAAGTCGGGCCAGTTTCATCGGCTGAGAGCATGCCGCTAACCCTCCCCGTACAGCATGCGCGGGAGATCGGGAATCAGGTACAAGTCATTGTGCAGCCGTGTGGCGCCGATAAATACACCCTCCGGCGGCAGGTCTACCGAGGTCAGCCATGACGGCTCTACACGACCCGGTGACGCGGTCCCGGAAAACGCCAAAGCGCGAAACGGTGGGTCCATGTTCTTGTCAGCCTTGAACACACCCACCGTAGTGAGCCGCTCCGGGCTTGGGGCGGCGAGGCCGCAGACCTCATCAAGGGAGTGGATATCCAGTTCATAACCACGCCAGGTAAACTCGCCCAGGTCCCCCGTCGGGCGACCGGCAAAGTTCACCTGCTGTACCTCGGCCAGGGCCAGCAACGGCACCATAATCTGCCGACCATCTGACAGCGGCAGAATCGCCACTTCGAGATTATCTGTTGCGCCGCTAGTCGCCATGCTTCAGTCAGCCCTACCTTTTGTTCTTGAGTCCTGTGTTCTTCAATCGAGCGTCAGCTCGCCATGGCATGCCGACCCAGGTAACGCTGGATCATGGCCTGCATACCCTCTGCACTGTTTGAGCCCTTGGCCATGAAGTCGGTGGCGCCAACCTTGTTGGCTTCCGCCCGGTGCTTCTCTCCGTCTCGCGATGACACCACTACCGTCGGCACATCTGCCATCACCGGCAGGCGCCGCATATTGGCAATGAAGTCGAAGCCGTTCATGTTCGGCATCTCGAGGTCGGTGAAGATGAAGTCCGGCGGCCTGGCCGTTTCAGCCAGGTAGTCGAGCGCGGCTTCGCCATCCTCGGCGGTGACCACTTCGTAGTTCAGGCTCGACAGACGCTTCTCGTAAGTGCGGCGCATCATCACCGAGTCGTCGACGCACAGCACCACAATGCGGTTGTCTTCGCCATCCAGCGGCACCTCGCGCAGACTGTCGGCGTAGTCCACCTGGCGGATCAGTTCGTTGAGATCCAATGCCAGTACCGGTTGGCCGTCAGACTTCAGCGAGCCGCCGGCGATACCCGGCACACCGGTAAACTGCGCCCCAAGGCTGCGAATCACGAGTTCCTCGGCATTGGTGACCGAGTCGGCGAAGAAGGCCACCCGGCGACGCCCATGGCGCGCGAACAGCACTGGAACAAAGTCCGGCATAGCGTCGTGAGGCGGCGGCGCAAGGCCACCACGCACGGTACCAAGGTAGCGCAGTTCGTATTGCTCATTGCGGAAGGT
>JANQGK010000299.1 GCA_028277365.1 Halieaceae bacterium
CACTGGCCACGGGCAGAGCGGGACTGGCAGCGAAGTCCGCTGCCTGCAGCGGGGCAGACAGCACTAACAGCAGGCAGAGCAATCGCACTAACGGCGCCCGGCCCGCCGCAGCGCCTGCGGCGTGAAGTTCTGAAAGCTGGTGTCGAAGTCAAAGTCGTAGGTGTAGCGCCGCTCTTCGTTATCCAGGCCGATCACCAGGTAGCGGCCGGAGATCAAGTCGTGCAGGCTCTCGGCCGCCAGCCAGGGAATTTTCGCCTGGTAGTGCAGAATCGGGTGACCTTCCTTCACCTTCCACAGCTCACCGCGGCCGTCGTAGTGGTCGATGACGGCGATCTGCCAGGTGTCCTCATCGATGTAGAAGGTGCGCCGCGCATAGATATGCCGCGCCCCGTCCCTCAGGGTGGAATCAACTACCCACACCCGATGCTTCTCGTAGCGCAGCAGCTCCGGGTTGAGGTGTCCGGGCTGGATGATGTCCTTGTACTTAAGCTCGCCATCCCACAGCTTGAAGCTGTTGTAAGGAATGAGCATCTCGCGCTTGCCCACCAATTCCCAGTTGTAGCGGTCCGGGGCACCGTTGAACATATCGAGGTCATCAGCGGTGCGGAGTCCGTCGGAGGCGGTACCGGGGCCGTCGTAGGCAATATTGGGGGCGCGCCGCACCCGGCGCTGGCCGGCGTTGTACAACCAGGCGGAGCGCGGCTCGGCGATCTGATCGATGTTCTCGTGGATCAGCAGCACGTCACCTTCAAGGCGCGCCGGTGCCAGGATACGCTGCAGGAACACGAACAGCCGGTTCGGGTACGGGTTGTCGGGAACCCGGTTGGCGAAGATAGCTTCTTCTTCGAACAGCACCGGCGCGAAGTCGCCATTGGACTGCACGGGGATCTGGGTATAGCGCCGCTGCAAGGTCATGGGCGTGCGGTAGCGTACGATGTGGTTCCACATCACGTGCAGGGCTTCGGCAGGAATCGGGAAGGGCACGTTGGCCACGAAGTTCTTGAGGCCGTTACCCCCCTCGACCATCTCGGTGACCGTGGCGCCCTCCTTGATCAGCGCATACTCCTCGTCCGGCAGCAGGGCACTGCGGCGGCTCGGGTAGACCGGCATGCTGAAAGTATCCGGATAGCGCTTCAGCAGCGCCATCTGCCCGGGCGACAACAGGCCCGCGTACTGCTCTGCGTTGGCTGCGGTAACCGTGTACAGGGGCTTGTCGTCGGCGAAAGGGTCGACCAGGCGATCGCCGGGGCTGTAGCCCGCAGGCAATTCCTTGAGACCGCCACTCCAGGCCGGGATGGAGCCGTCAGCATTGCCGGCGCGCTCGGCGCCCATCGGCGTCAGTTCCTCACCACCGAGGCGGGCCGCTTCCTCCGCGTCGATCTTCGCCAGCGCCGGCGCTGCCAGCAGGCAGCTTGCCAGCGCAATCAGGGCCGCCTTGCAGCCTGTTGTTTTTTGCATCTGAAACTCCTTAGTGTGGCGTCACGTGGTTTGGTATCACAACCCTCAGAACGCCGCCGATATGCTCAGGGACAGGAAGTCGCGATCATCCAGTTCATTGTAGTCCGCGCCGAAGAAGGTGGTATAGGACAGCTCGGCCCGGTAAACGTTCAGATAGTCGGCGGTGACACCGATGCTGAAGGCCTGGCGCTGGTCGACGAAGTTGGGTGCCGGCGAGGTGCCTTCCACATCGTGAGACCAGGCCACGTTGGGTATGATGTTGACCCCGGCGAACAGGTCGTTGAACTCAAGGCTGGCCCTGACCCGGTAGCCCCAGGCGAAGTCCTCGGTAAAGCCATCGTTGGTGCAGTTCTGAGACTGGCTGTTGGGCACCACGCCAAGGGTTTCCAGCACCGGGTGCGAGTCGCAGCTGACCGGTACGCCGAAGGTGGGGCTGATAAAGGTCTCGAAGCCGCGCACGCCAAACACCGGTGAGCGGCCGTAGCGCTGCTCGTCATCCATATCATCCAGCCATACCGCGCCCACTTCTGCAGCGAAGTTGAGGCGGTCGGCGCCAAGCACCTGCTCGAAGAAGCGGATAAAGGTCATCTGTGCCTGGGTGTAGGTCACGTCGTCGTAGCCCTGCACGAGACCGCCGGGACCCGCCTCCTGCACGCGGTCGATCATGGTGGACCACTCGGCGAAGTTACCCAGGGCCAGCGCCTGGGCGATCTCGGTGGTATTAATCTGCAGCGGGAAGTCGGGCCGGTAGCTGACCTCCCCGGACACTGCCCAGAAACCCAGGTTGGTGGCAAAGCTCAGAGCATAGGTTTCGATGTCTTCCGGGTACTCGAAGTAGTACTGGGGGTTGGCGCCGAGTATGAACGGCTGGCCGAAATTCTCAGTGGCATTGATGCCGCTGAAGATCGGCGTACGGCTGTGGGTGTTGATGTAGTAGAAACCGAACTCGGTCCCGTTGAGGGACTCCACGAAGTACTTGGCCGAAATACCCCACTGGCCCTCATTGGACGGGTTGTCGTCGGGGCCGCGGGGAATGAAATCCCCTTCCTGCACCTGCTGGCGATCACTGGTGGCTGTGCCTACCGTCAGCTTGTCGCAGCTGCCGCCGAACACGTCACCGGCGTTCCAGTAGGTACCACACTCATCGACGATGGTGCGGTCGTACTCGTACTGGTAGAACAGTTCCAAGGACAGGTCCGGGGTGGCGCCGATGTTGGCGTAGATCAGGCCGGTGGGCAGCAGCGCCTCACGAATTTCCGTGCCGGGCCGGCGCAGGGCGGTGACGTCGAAGGGGTTAATCACGTTGATGCCGTTCTGGATGAAAGTGTTTTCACCCCAGTTCAGCACCAGCTTGCCGGCCCGGAACTCCACCGGCACCTCACCCCACGTGGAGGTGTAGAACAGGTAATAGTCCAGCGCCTCGAGGCCCGACTCCTGGGCCAGGTTCTGGAAGTCGCCCATCTCCAGCTCGGAGTCGGGATCGTAGTTATTGGCCACGTGACCGTGGTTGACGTCCTCGTTGTCGAGGACGTAGTCATACCACCACTTCACGCGGCCGAAGAAACCGAATTCCCCGTGAATGATCTCCAGGTCGTGCAGGCCGCGCACCTGCATGGAATACAGGTCACCGTCATCGTAGTTGAGGTTGCCGTCATCGGCCGTGCTCGAGGACGCCCTGCCCTCGCCGTTAGTGTTGCCGGGACTCAGGTAATCGTTGTCGGCATCTTCCATGCGCCAGCTGGCGCCCAGGGAGATATTCGAGTTGAGTGATACGTCCGTGTCGCCCCAGCGGAACTTGGCAGCCTGTGAAGGCAGGGCGCAGACGCCGAGTACGGCTGCAACGGCAACCGCCAGTGATGTGCGGTGATGCATTTGTGGATTCCTGTGTCATTTATCTTTATTAACTCCAACCCTAGCGGTGGAAGCGCCGGAATGCCTTGTGACAAATCAAGTCCCTTAAAGGCAGTGTAGCGTTTATCCGCCGGTTGCCTCCAGCGCCTTGAGCAGCAACTGCTGGAACAACTTGTCCTTAACTCCCTCGGGGGCATCCAGCCCCATGCGCTCCAGGTGCGGCGCGAAATGCTGGCGGGTTCTGGCGTCGACCGGACCGGTACGGGCCATCTCCAGCAGCCCGCGGGGCTCGACGTGGGCCTTGAGCCAGACCATGGCGCGCAGCAACATCTCCTCGACGTAGGTGAAATCGCTGCCCAGCGGAAACTCCTGGAACAGGCCCCGGGGGCGGAAGCGGTCGTAGACCTCCCGCAGCCGTTGCGGCGTGTTGTTGCGGAAGGCCCGCGGCAGCACGTAGTCGGCGGGCAGCTTGCCGGCGGCCTTGGCGGTCTCCATCAGTTCCTGCTGGAAGCGCGAGTCGGCGATGCTGAGCATCGCGCCAATCACCTCGGCATCGGTCCTGCCGCGCAGATCGGCCACCCCGTACTCGGTCACCACGATATCGCGCAGATGGCGCGGGATAGTGGTATGGCCGTAGTTCCATATGATGTTGGAGCGGGTCTCGCCGCCCTTGCTGCGGGTAGCGCGCACCAGCAGCACCGACCTCGCCCCCTCGAGTTCATGGGCCTGGGCGACGAAGTTGTACTGCCCGCCCACTCCCGAAAGGATGCGGCCGTCTTCCAGCTGGTCGGCGATGCCTGCCCCCATCAGCGTCACCGAGAAAGCGGTGTTGATAAAGCGCCCGTGCCGGCGCTGCGCACGCTTGCGCGCCTCGTCGCCGTACAGCCCGTTGACGAAGCTGATATTGGTCATATCGATCTTCGCGAGTTTCTCCTCCGGTAGACCTCGCAAGCCGTTATAAAAAGCCTGCGGACCAAGGAAGAAGCCGCCGGTCATATGCACGGGCTGGCCGTTGGGCCCCTCCACCTCGCGCTTGATGATGCCCGCCTCCACCAGCCGGAACAGGCCGTAGGTGAACATCTCGCTGCAGCCGTACAGACCCACATCGAAGCTGCCCAACTCGCCGCTTTCTTCGAAAGCATCGTAGAAAGTGGTGCTCAGCTGCGAGGTCTCCAGTAACTCCCGGTAAGTGGCATTGTCCTGGTGGCGCAGTAACAGGGCGCCGGCCACCGCATCACCGAGGGCGCCGATACCGATCTGCAGGGTGCCGCCGTCACGCACCAGGCCGCTGGCGGCCAGCCCGATGAAGTGCTCCGCCATGCCCACCGGCATATTGGGCGTGCTGATCAGGGTGTGCTGGGCGGCCGGGTCGTCGAGGATGATATCGAAGCTGTCCGCCGGCACCTCAGCACTGTTGAGCATGAACGGCAGCCGGTCGTGGATGCAGCCCACCGTGATCAGGGTGTCACCTCGCGCCTTGCGCGCGGCGATTTCCGGCAGCATGTCCAGAGTCATCTCCGGGTTGCAGCTGAGGCTGACGCGCTCTTCCTCGCCGCTGCCCCGGCGCGCCACCGTCTGCGCCAGCACATTGATGCCGCGGCGGAACATGTCGCGGGCGATATGGGTGTAGTTGGAACTGATGTAGTTCTGCTGGGAATAGTGGTTGGTGAGCTCCGCCGCGGGCTGCACGTAGAACTCGATCACCTCGACATTGTCGGGCAGCTTGCCGGCCTTGCGTGCGTGCAGGTAGTCCAGTTCCTCGTAGTCGCCGTAGACCCGCTGCACAAAGGGATCGAGAAAGCGCTGCTGTAGGCCGGGCGCACCCTGCGGTCGGCCCAGGGACAGCGCCGTGGCAATCGACAGCGAGATGCGCGGGTCGTCCACCGCCCGCCGATACAATACGTTGGCCAGGGTATTGGGCTTGCCGAGCCCCAGCGGCATGCCGAGTACAATGCTGCCGTCGGTGCGCTCGATGATGGCGTCCGCCACCTGTTCGACGCTGTCGTATCGTTCGGTCATCCGGCAATCCTCGCTTCTATTGCCGCAGCCAGGGTATCCAACTGCTGCTTCATCATGCGCCCCAGACCCTCGATGCCGGGCTGTTCTGTGGGGCAGCTGGTGATCGCTACGCACAAACGCCTGAGGTAGCTGACCACGGTGATATTGATACCCATGCCGTCGGTCACCACCGACAGGGGGTAGAGGGCCTCCAGCCGGGCGCCCTCCAGGTAGAGCCGCTGGCGGGACCCGGGGACGTTGGAAACGATCACGTTGATCGGCGGCGGAATCTGACTGGCGCGATGGGTCAGCGTGAGTATCAGCGTTGGCATCATCAGCAGGTTGGCATAGTCCTGGGCGGCGGTTTTCGACAGGTGGCGCAGATCGGCCTTGGCCTGGCGGGTGACCCGCACGATGCGCTTGAGCCGGGTGAGGGGTTTGGGTTCGTCGGTAAATAGTTGGGCGATGATAAAGCCGACCCGGTTGCCGTCTTCCTCGGAGTGGGCCTTTATGGAGACCGGCACGCCAGCCTCCAGGCTGTCTTTCGGCAGGGCCGATGCCCCTTGCAGGTATTCCCGCAGTGCGCCGCCGCACACCGCCAGCAGCACATCGTTGATGGTGGCGCCCTGGCTGTCAGCAATGCGACGCATGGTCGCCATGGACAGGTCCGCGGTAACGATCGCGCGCCGCTTGTCCACATCCGTGTTGAACAGGGTGCGCGGCGCGGTAAAGGGCAACGGCGGGGTGTCGCGCTTGCCCAGCAGTTTGTCCATACCCATACCCACCAGCAAGCCGGACATTTCCGGGATCGCCGCATAGTGGCGCTTCAGCTCATCGGTGACCGCACCGAGCTGTCGAGCCAGGCTGAGCCGGCGCTGATGGGCCAGCGCTTTGGGTCGCGCCCGCCGGAAATCGATAAGCTCATCCGGCGAGGTGCTGAACAGGGTATCGATCATATGCAGTGCACCCACGCCGTCCACCAACGCGTGGTGTACCTTGCAGTAGAGAGCAAAGCGATTGCCGGACAGACCCTCGATCAGGTGGATTTCCCACAGCGGCCGGTGCCGATCCAGCAACCGCTCGTGCACCCGCGCCACCAGCCCCAGCAGGTCGTCCATGCGCCCCGGCGCCGGCAGCGCGTAGTGGGAAACATGATAAGCGGGATCGTAGTCATCGGCAGACACCCAGGTGGGACTGCGCAGGCTGTCGGCATCGGCGAGCTTCTTGTCGAACAGCGGCCACAGCTCATTGAGCCGACCGCAGTGCCGCGCCAGGCGCCGGAAGTATCCGCGCGGCATAGGCTCGGGCTGCTTGAGGATCATCAGCCCGGCCACGTGGATCGGGTGCTGTTCGGATTCCAGCCGCAGGAACGCGGCATCCTGAAAACTCAGTTTCTCTGCGCTCATCCCGCCATTGTGGCGCGAAACCGGGGCCCCGGCCCTTGATCGGGGTCAAGCAATACGGTGGCGCTGTAGCGCCCTGTGGCTAGGCCGGTGCGACCTGTGCCGGCACGATCTTGTGCCAGGGCGTGCCGGCAAAGCGGTCGCGCGCGTCGAGGCTGGTGAGTTCATTAGGCGCCACCCCTACCCGCCGGCCGTCGACATTGTCGAGGCCAAAACCATTGGGCAGAGATACGTGGCCCGGCTGCATACGGTCGGTGACCTCGACCCGCGTCACCGCGCTGCCCTGGCGGGTAGTCACCCGGGCTTCACCGCCGTCATCCAGGCCCAGCCGTGCGGCGTCCTGACTGCAGATGCGCAGCGCGCCTTCGCGATCCTTGCGACGCCAGCCGGCATCCCGGTAAATGGTATTCGCGGAATAGTCGCGCCGCTCACCGGCCATCAGCAGGAAGGGATAGTCCTCCGTGGTCAACGGCTCCGGTCCCGCCGCCAACTCCCCCACCTCGGCCAGCAGTTCCGGCACCACCAACTGCACCTGGCCGTCCTGGCCGAGCTGCGACCAGAGCGCGTCGTAGTCGCCGCGGGCAAACACCACTCCGGAGTGCTCACTGATGATGGCGTCGAACAGGGCGTCCGCCGCCTGCAGCGGATTCCCGGTAAAGCCCGCCCGCGCCACCGCCGCCGGTTCGCGCATGGCGAGGTCGAGACACAGCGGCCACAGGACCGCGCCGATGTCGGCGCCCTCGGGCAGGCTGGGCCCCAGGGTCCGATACAGCACTACCGGTGCCACCGCCGCCAGCTGCGGGTCTTCCCCCAGTGCCGCCATGAAACGGTCCCGGTAGGCGTCGCGGCCGCCGCTGGCCAGCACGGCGCTAAGCTCTTCACACAGCGCCTCGGGCATCGCACCCAGGGCCTCGACCAGGCGGGCATGGATTTCTGCCTCGGTGAGCACCGTGGCAGGCGCGTCGAACAGCGGCTTGCGCAGGTGAAAATAGTTGTCGGGGAATTCGAAATTGAAGAACGTCGCCTCCCATTTTTCGTACTGGGTGGCCACCGGCAGCACGTAGTCCGCATGGCGCGCGGTTTCCGTCATGGCGATATCGATGACCACCACGCAGTCGAGGCTGTCCAGGGCCTCGGCCATGCGCCGGCTGTCCGCCAGCGAGTGCACCGGGTTGGAGGCTTCCACAATCATGGCGCGGTAGCGGTCCGGGTGGTCGGTAAGAATCTCGTCGGCAATCACGTTGCAGGGCACCAGGCCGGAAATAATGC
Organism: Halieaceae bacterium; assembly: GCA_028277365.1. Classification (GTDB taxonomy): domain Bacteria; phylum Pseudomonadota; class Gammaproteobacteria; order Pseudomonadales; family Halieaceae; genus JANQIO01. The sequence goes on from JANQGK010000299.1 coordinate 7,980, forward strand.
GCGCGCCCGCCACCGGGCTAAAGCGAGTGGCGCGGCCGCTGCCGGCAATATTGGTGAGGTAGGGGGTGGTGATCTGGGCGCCGGGCTTGGCCAGTTGGCCGCACAGCAGCCAGACCAGTTTTTCCAGGTAGCTCACCAGGGTCGAGTGCCGGTTCATCTGCGTGCCAAGGTCCTCGAAGAAGGCCGCACCGCCGGCGCCGGCGATGGCCTCCACCGCCGCCTGGGCGGTCTCCAGGGGTACCCCGGCGTGAGCCAGGTACTCGGCCACTGGAATGTCTGCGAAAGCCGAGCGAATCTCTTCGAATCCGCGAGCGTGCTCAGCCAGCCACTCGGCCCGGTAAAGGTCCTGCTGTAGCAGCATGGCGATCATCGCCGCCAGCAGCCAGGCGTCGGTGCCGGGCTTTACCCGCAGGTGAATATCGGCAAGTTTGGCGGTTTCACTCACCACCGGGTCGATGACGATCATGGTCTTGCCCGGGTCCTTGCTGAAATCCCGCAGCCAGGCCCGCGCCCGGGGCAGCCCGTGGGAGTGCCAGGGGTTCTTGCCGATGAACACCGCCACATCGCAGTGCTCGAAATCACCCCGCACATGGGCGCCGAACATTTGGCCGTTAACCCAGAACTCGCCGGTCTTTTCCTGGGCCAGGGCACTGGAGCGAAAGGCGCTGCCCAGCACCTTGCGGGTGGCGCCGGAGTAGGCACCGGGCAGGTGATTGCCCTGGCCGCCACCGCCATAGTAAAAAATCTTGTCGCCACCGTGGGCATCGCGCACCGCGGCCAGCTTTGCGGCCACCTCCCGGATGGCGGTATCCCAGTCGATCTCCTCGAAGCTTCCATCCTCGCGGCGCCGCAGCGGGTGCAGCAGGCGATCGGTGCCGTTCTGGTAGTGATTGAGGCCGGAGGCCTTCTGGCAAAGGTAACCCTGGGAAGCAGGGTGGGCCTCGTCGCCGCGGATGCGCACGATCTCGCGGCCATCTTCGCCGCCGGTCTGGACCTTGATACCACAGTTGCACTCGCAGAGGATGCAGGCGCTGGTTTTCCACTCGGACATGGGGGCCTCCGGCAGGCTACAGGGGCACTCACGCTAACAACAAAAGTTTTATTATGCAACCTTTGCGGTTCGCCCCGGTGATGAGCCATCCTGTATCATGCGCCGCGTTTTGACACGGCCAGTTGTGCCCCGCCAGGATTACTGCCTACTGATGTCGCAAGCCTTTGTACAGCTACCCCGCCTGTGGACCTGCCTGCTGGCGGCCTCGCTCGCCCTGCCGGCGGCGGCGGAACCCCAGGCCCTGGAGCACATTACCGTGCGGGCGCGGGAGGCGCGCGGCGCCTGGACCGGCGTGGATTCCCTGCTGGCAGCCCCACTGTCGCCGCGAGAGCAGACCGCACCGGTATTGAGTCTGGCCGACCTCGCCCAGCTGCAGCCCTCGATTGCCCTGGCGGGACAGGGTGGGCTGCTGCAGACCGTAAGTATTCGCGGTATTTCCGGCCAGCAGGTGGCCAACTTCTGGAGCAACCTGCCCATCCTCAGTGATCGCCGCGCCGGTACCGCCTCGTCCTTTATCGACCCAATGATGCTCGGCACCCTGGAAGTGCTGCGCGGCCCGTCGTCGGTGTACTACGGCAATGGCGCCGGTGGCGGCGTGCTGCAGCTGGCGCCCCACCTGCCGGAGGGCCTCGAGGCACGGCTGCAGTGGGGCAGCGAGGGCGACGAAAACCTGCAGTACCTGGGCGCCGGCGACGAGAGCTGGAGCGTCGCGGTCAGCCGCCGCGGCGCCGACGACTCGAAAACTGCTGACGGTGAGGCGCTAAACAGCGAGTTCGAGCAGTACAACCTGCAACTTACCGGGCGTTTCGAGCTGGCCGGTCGCGAGGCCGAATTCGAGCAGCTGATCAGCGAAGGCCGCGACATCGGCAAGTCCAACGCCCGTTTCCCGGGCCGCACGACCGACTACCCGGAAGAACGCCACTGGCTGGGCGAACTGTCCGTGGTGTTGCGCGAGGACTGGAATGCCAGCCTCTACTATCACTACCAGGAGCTGGACACCCGGGTCGAACGGCCTGGCGAGCGCATTAACTTTGTTGCGAGCGAGTCGCTGGACTGGGGCGCACGGTTGGTCAACGAGCGCGAACTGGGCCGTGCCGATTTCAACTGGGGCATTGAGTACTTCGGCCGCCGCGGCGTGGAATCTCGCGAGCGGGAAACTTCCCTGGAGACCGGCGCCAGCACCGACCAGCAAACGCTTGACGCCGAGCAAGACGGCATCGACCTGTTCGCCGACGCGTTTCGCCAGCTCGGCCCTTTGGGTCTGGCGGCGGGATTGCGTTGGGCCTGGCAGGACCAGCAGGCTGACGGCCAGGGTTCCACCGACGACCACGCCCTGTCCGGTTTCCTGCGCGCCGACTGGCAGGCCAGTGAGCAGTGGCTGTGGAGTCTGGAACTCGCCCGCGGTACGCGCTTTGCGGGAGTGTCCGAGCGCTATTTCAGCGGCACTACCGGCCGCGGCCAGGTGCTCGGCAACCCAGGCCTCGACCCGGAGGAAACCCTGGGGCTGGACCTGGGCCTGAGCTGGCGCGGCCGGCATGCCCAGTTCGAGCTGCACCTCTACGGCATGCGTATCGATGACTACATCGAGCGTGTCGATGTCAGCGACGAACTGCAGACCTTCCTGAACCTGACCGAAGGCGAAATCATCGGCGCCGAGGCCTTCGGCAGTATCGCGCTGCGCGACGGCTGGAACCTGGACCTGGGTGGCCAGGTGCTGGAGGCAGAGGGCGACAACGGCACAGCGTTGGCAGACGCGGTCGCACCCAGCGCTTTTGCCGCCCTGCGCGCGGTGCAGGGGCCCTGGACCGGCGCCCTGCGCTTCGAATACCGCTTTTCGGAAAACGACGTCGCGCCGGGTGATACGCCGCTGGACAGCGCCCGGCTGCTGCGCGCCAGTCTCGGCCGTCACTTAGGTCGCGGCCTGCACCTGGAGCTGTGGGGGCGCAACCTGTTGGATGACAGCTACCGGCTAGGCAGTGACAGCCTCGCCACCGAAGCACCGGAGCGCAGCGTCGGCATTACCCTGGCCTGGCGGGGAGAACCTCGCTAGCGGCCGGCACAGCAGAGTTCACGGCTTTGTGGTGAAATAGCGACCACCCGAGTTCCGAGCCCGCCGATGAGCGCCACCGAAGACCGCCCGCTGGATATCGCGACCCTGGCCGACGCCAAGCCGGGCGATATCGCCATGGCCTTGCGCGACCTGGACGTGGACGCGGTGTGGCCGTGCCTGGCCCAGCTGCCGGCCGAGAAAGCCGCGCTGGCCCTGCACCGTCTCGAGCACGACTTCCGCAGCCGGGTGCTGGCCGCCGAACACGACCCGGTGTTCCTCAAGTACCTGCTCGAGGTATTGGACACCGACGAGGCCGCCGACCTGATCGCCGCCCTGCCGCGGGCCGAAGGTGACAGCCTGCTGGAGGGTCTGAGCCGCAGCGAGGAGGTCGAGCAGCTGCTCAGCTATCCGGCAGATTCCGCCGGCGGCATCATGGACACCCACCTGCTGGTGGCGGCCCTGTCGGATTCAGTAGTCGAGGCCAGCAGCTACCTGCGGCGACACGCCGCCGAGGTCGACCAGAATCACGACCTGTGGGTGGTTGACGACGAGGGCCGCCTGGCCGGCTATGTCAGCCTGGCCCAGCTATTGATGGCCCCCCAGTCTGCCCTGCTCGAGGAGCTGGCCGAGCGCGACCCGCCCTCGGTAAGCCCCGATACCGACCAGGAGCAGGCTGCCCACATGGTCGAGCGCTACGACCTGAACCAGCTGCCGGTGGTCGATGAACAGGGCCGCCTGCTGGGCCAGATCACCAGTGAAGACGCCATCTCGGTGCTGAAGCAGGAATCCACCGAAGACCTGCAGCGCATGAGCGGCCTGTCGGCGGACGTAAGCCGCGGAGATTCCACCCTGCGCATGGTGTACAGCCGCCTGCCCTGGCTGGCGGTGGGCATGGTGGGTTCGGTGCTGGGCGCGGCGGTGATCATGGAGTTCGAAGAGGCCCTGGAACAGGCGGCGATCCTCGCCGCGTTTATTCCGCTGATCGCCGCCACCGCCGGCAGCGCCGGCATCCAGAGTTCGACGGTAACGGTACAGGGCATTGCTACCGGCGTACTGAGTGACCGGGTCTTGTCGCGGCTGTTGCGGGAATTCCGCGTCGCCTTGCTCAACGGCCTGGCGATTTCGCTGATGCTGGGCCTGTTTTTCCTGGGTGTTGAACTGATCGCGCCGGGGCGCCTGGATGCGGGTCTGCGCCTGTTCATCACCCTGGGCACCTCACTGCTGGGAGTGCTGGCCATCGCCACTCTGATCGGCGCCACCATGCCCCTGCTCCTGCACCGGCTGGATATCGACCCGGCTGTGTCCACCGGACCCTTTATCACCGTCAGCGCCGATGTGATCGGCATCCTGTTCTACTTCATGGTGGCAGACCTGCTTTACCTTTGACCGCGCAGCTCGCGGGCAACAGCTTTTCGTCTACACTGTCAGCGAATGCACCGGAGAGACTCCATGCAAGCCAGGATTCAACAGCTGCCGTCCCTTCTGAAGGCAATTGCCCTGGCGGCATTGGTAGGCGGCGTGACGGCGAGCTGTGCCAGCTCCCCGCCGGAGCCGCGAATCGACTACAAGTCGGACTACGACTTCCGCCAGATTAAGACCTTTTCCTTCCAGCCGCAGTCCGGCGGCGCCTCGGGCGACAGTCCCAAGGCCTTTATCAGCGACATGGTGGTTAACCGGATGAATCTGGCTTTCGAGCGCGCCATGCAGGCCAAAGGTCTCTCCTTCGTCGAGGACCCGAACCAGGCCGACGCCCTGTTGAGCTGGCACCTGGTGGCTCAGGAAAAAACCGACGTGCGCACCTACAACACCGGTCCCACCTACGGCGGGTACTACGGCGGCTACCGCGGCTACAACCGCGCGGCCTTCTACAACTGCTGGAACTGCGGCACCAACGTCACGGTGCGCAACTACACCCAGGGCACCTTTATCGTTGACATTATCGACCCCAAGCTGCAGCAGTCGGTGTTCCGCTCGGTGATTGAATCGCGCCTCAAGGGAGAGGACAGCCGCGAGCAGGCCGACTACGACGTCGCCGCCTCCCATATCATGAAGGGCTTCCCGCCCTACTGAGTCGCGGCTCGAAGTTCCAGTCCGGCCACATCAGCGCCGGCCGGCTTCTGATACAGGCGCAAGCCGAACTCGGGCACGATCGCCAGCAGGTGATCGAAGATGTCGCCCTGTATGCCCTCGTACTCACCCCAGGCGGTGGTATCGGTGAAGCAGTACAGCTCGATGGGAATCCCTTCCGGCGTGGATGCGAGCTGGCGCACCAGCAGGGTCATGTCATCGCGGATATCGGGGCGCGCCGCCAGGTAGTTATAGACATAGGCGCGGAAGGTGCCGATGTTGGTCAGCCGCCGCTGGTTGACACCCGCCAAGGATTCGCCGGCCTCGCTACTATGTCGCAAGAGCTCGTCCTGCTTGCCGGCGATGTACGCATCGAGCAGCTCGAAGCGCCGGAACTTCGCCAACTCCTCCTCACTGAGGAAACGCACCGAGGCCGCATCGAGATTGATGCAACGCTTGATGCGGCGGCCACCGGAGTCGGACATGCCGCGCCAGTTCTTGAAGGAGTCGCTGATCAGGCGGTGGGTGGGGATGGTGGTGATGGTCTTGTCCCAGTTCTGCACTTTGATGGTATGCAGCTCCACGTCGATGACGTCACCGTCCGCCCCGTACTGCGGCACCTCGATCCAGTCCCCCACCCGTACCAGGTCCAGCGCGGTGAGCTGCACACTGGCCACCAGCGAAAGAATGGTGTCCTTGAACACCAGCAGCAGCACCGCTGTCATGGCGCCGAAGCCGCTCAGCAGCACCCAGGGCTCCTGATCCATCAGCGAGGCGATCACCAGCAGCAGGCCGACGATGAAGATCACCAGCTGCAGCAGCTGGACGAAGCCTTTCAGGGGCCGCTGCCGCGACACCGGATAGGACTCGTAGATAGCGTTGGCGGCGCTGAGGGCGGCGGTTAAGGCAAAGGTCAGCACCAGCACCATATAGATGCCGGTTGCTTTGAGCAGCAGCGCTTCCACCGGCCCCTCGAACCCGGGCAACACATCGACACCGGCATAGATGATAAAAACCGGCAGCAGCTGCGCGAGTCGGCTGGGGACCCGGTGGACAATCAGTTCGTCGTCCCAGGTATGCCGGGTCAGCGCGGCGGCGCGGTGCAGCAGGCGCACCAGAACGGCACGGCCAAACCAGTAGGCCAGCCCCGCCCCCAGCACCAGGGCTGACAGGGCCATCAGTTCAGGCTGCGCAGCGTACAGCTCTTCCAAAAGGTCCATCGTGGCGCTTATCTCCAATTCTTGTCGGCGGGCGTGATGCGCAGCTGCGCGAGCATTGTGTGAAGCCGTTCACAGAACAACGACCCACAGGCGACATAAGTCACAGTTCCGGGGCCGCAGGGCAGCACGTCGTCATGCCTCCTTTGTATAGTCGCCGCCATGAGCAGAGCAACGCAAGACACCGCACAACATACTCGCAACCGAGGCTTCGACGCCACGGCCGCGCTGCTGGCACTGCCGGTCGCCCTGGCGGCGGTGGTGAGCTTTGCCAACGTGAAACTGCCGCAGACCAGCGCTGATTTCAATGCCGCCCTGAGCGCGCCCGTCATTTCCTCCGCTATCAGCGGACGCGAGAACACTCAGGAGTCCAGCCGCGACAGCGTCGCCGAGCGCCTGTTCCAGTCCAGCTGGGGCAGCGCCGATCCCGACGTTCACGCCCGCATCGCCATGGCCTTTGAGGCTGACTCCCTGCGGGAGGCGGCACTGCACAGCGTCGAGTGCCGGGCCCAGCTTTGCCGGGTGAGTTTTGACGCCGCCCCGCAACTGCCGGTGCGCAAACTGCTGCCTGTGCAACTGGCCCAGGTTTTTGAGACCATCGTGACCGTGCATGAGGGCGGCACCAACCTGGTCTACGTGGACGTACCCGGCCGCAACTGACAGCGGACTCGCCTCCCCACTCCAGACAGTTGATACCCGTGAATACGACGGGCGGCACCCTTTCATTTTAATGGCGTTGGGCTAAACTCTGGACGGTACGTCACCTCACCAGAAGGCCTGATCAATGGAATACAATCCGGACATCCACCCCCTGCAATGCCCCAAGTGCCACCACGGGATGGAAGAGGTGAGCTACGGCAACCTCAAAGTAGATCGCTGTACCAATTGCCATGGCATCTGGTTTGATACGGGAGAAGCAGAAGCGCTCAAGGAGCGCTGGATGGGTGAGGCCCTGGACACCGGGGATCCCGAAATCGGCAAGCGCTGGAACGAGGTGGAGGACATCGACTGCCCCCACTGCGGCAAGCGCATGCACAAGACCTCCGATCCCAACCAACCGCATATCTGGTACGAGGTCTGCAACGAGCATGGCATGTTCCTGGATGCCGGTGAATTCACTGACTACAAGTACGAGACCCTGCTGGACAAGTTCCGCGACCTGGTGACTGGCCAGCGCGCCTCCTGATTCGCCATACTCGGTAAAAGCATTGCCGCTCTAGCGGGACGAGACGCGCTGTGAACCCGAGAGTCTGGGCCCAGGCCCTCACCACCATGCCCAAGCTGACCCCCGACGAGTGGGGGCAGCTCGACGTGGTGGCGCGCTGGCTGATTGCCACCCGCGCCTCGGTCCTGTTCATGACCTTCATGTCTGCCGCCCTGGGTGGGCTGCTGGCGGCCGCGGACGGCGCCTTCGACTGGACCCTGTGGAGCATCTGCTGCCTGGGCCTGGTGTTCGCCCACGCCACCAACAACCTGCTCAACGACTACACCGATTCTCGCCGCGGCATTGACCGCGACAACTACTACCGCAATCAGTACGGGGTGCACGTCCTCGAGGACGGCTTGCTGTCACCGCGGCGCTTCTGGGGCTACGTGGGTTTCACCGGCGGCGTCGCCATTGCCCTCGGCCTGTGGCTGGTCTGGGTTCGCAGCGGCCTGACCGTGAACCTGATGCTGGCCGGCGCCTTCTTCGTGCTGTTCTACACCTGGCCCTTGAAGTATTACGGCCTGGGGGAACCTGCAGTATTGCTGGTGTGGGGTCCACTGATGGTGGGTGGCACCTACTACGTGATGGCGGGCCAGTGGAACTGGGACGTCACCTGGCTGAGCCTGCTGTACGCCCTGGGACCCACCTCCGTGCTGTTCGGCAAGCACATCGACAAGCTGGACCTGGACGAGGCCAAGCAGGTGCGCACCCTGCCGGTGATCCTCGGCGAGGCCCGCGCCAGGCACTGGGTGATCGCCATGCTGACGGTGCAATACCTGGGCTGTGTCGGCCTGGCGGCCAGCGGCCGCGCCCACTGGCTGCTGCCGGTGGTGCTGGCCAACCTGCCGGTGCTGGTGCGCCTGCTGCGCGCCTTCCGGGCCTCCAAACCCGCCGCAGCACCGGAGGGCTACCCGGCACATATCTGGCCGCTCTGGTTCTCCGCTTTCGCCTTCGATCACACCCGCAAGTTCACCTCGCTGTTCATCGCAGCCCTGCTGGCCGCCCATTTCTTGGGCTAGATCAGTTTTCCCCCCGATTGCGCTTGTCGCGTTTTTTTCGCCCAGCTATACATAGCCTCAACAACAGCCGCTGACGTGTAAAAAGCATCCGGCGCTGGCGGCGTCTACATTGTCCTGTTCGCGGTAGGGGGTTGCTGTGCGGGATATTCGGGCAGCGCTGTGCGCGCTGTTGATAATCGTTCTTACAGCGGCGGCCGCGCCTGCGGCGCTGTCTCAGGCTAGTATTAGCGGTAGTAGCAAGAGCAGCGAGAGCAGCGAGGAAAGCGGCCAGAACGTTGAGAAGCCGGCGGCCGAGCCGCGCTGCCTGATGTGCCATCGGGAAACCGCCGATGAGCCGGTTCACGCCATTTTCAGAACACCCCACGGCCGGCTCGACGGCGGCGGTGCCGCCAGCTGTGTAAGCTGCCACGGCGCCAGCGATGACCACCAGCGCGGCCCCACCCGCAACCCGCCAGATGTCAGCTTTGGCCCGAAATGGGACTCACCCCCCGCCGACGGCAACGGCGCCTGCCTGACCTGCCACCAGAAAGAAGAGCAGATGTTCTGGCTGGGCGGTGTCCATGAGCAGGAGGAGCTGGCCTGCAGCGACTGTCATAACGCCCACACGCCGCGCGACCCGATGCTCACCGCCGACGGTCAGCTCGACAACTGCCTGAGCTGCCACACCCGCCAGCAGGCGCAGCTCAGGCTACCTTCGCGACACCCCATACTCGAGGGCAAGACCGCCTGCACGGATTGTCACAACCCCCACGGCGCGGCCACCGACGCCATGCTGAGCGCGCCCACCCTCAATGACAGCTGCTACCAATGCCACCAGGAAAAGCGCGGCCCCTTCCTGTGGGAACACCAACCGGTGACCGAGGATTGCAGCTACTGTCACACTCCGCACGGCAGCGTGCAACAGAACCTGCTGACCGCCCGCGGCCCGTTCCAGTGCCAGCAGTGTCATTCGGCCGCCTTCCACCCCAGCCAGGTCTATGACGGCCGCAGCACTGGCAGCAACAGCAGCAACCAATACGTGCTGGGTAAGAACTGCCTGAACTGCCACAGCCAGGTGCACGGCTCCAACCACCCGAGCGGTGCGAGGCTGATGCGATGACCGGGCTGCCGCGCACGGCTGTGTTTCTAGCGCTGGCGGGCGCGGGCAGCGCCCTGGCGCAGCAGGACTCTCGCCCGCTGGCCACCCGCTGGGCGACAGACTACACCGGCTTTGCCGAGATCGGCATCGGCTATGTCAGTGACGAGAATTTCGAGTTCGGCGAGTACAACGGGCTCAATGAGGACGAAGCCTTCCTGATCGGCAACATCGACTGGAGCGGCAGCGGAGACGGCAGTTTCTGGAATCTCAGCGGCAACAACGTGGGCCTCGACAACCGCGAGGGCCGGGCCCGCTGGCGCAACCAACGCTGGGATATCTATGTCGAGATCGACAGCCAGCAGCAGGTGCGCAACAACTCAGGCCGCACCCCCTTCCGCGGCGACGACACGCTGTTGCTGCCGGAAAACTGGGTCTCAGGTATCAACACCAGTGACTTCTCAGCCCTGGAGGCCAGCCTGCGCAGCTTCGACCAGGAACTGGATCGGGATCGCTACACCCTTGGCGTCAAGGCCCAACTGAGCAGCGCCTGGAGCCTGGAAGGCACCCTGTTCTACGAGGAAAAACAGGGAGACCGCGACTGGGGCGCCGCCATCTTCAACAACGCCGCAGCGGGCGACGCGGTTATCCTCCCCCGCGGCGTCGATTTCGAGAACACCGAATTCGACCTTACAGTGAACTACGCCGACGGGCCGCTGGCGCTGACCGGCAGCCTGTTCTACAGCGAGTTCGACAACGGCGATGAACTGCTGCAATGGCAAAACCCCTACAGCAACTTCGGCCCCAACGTGCGCTACCCGGACGGATTCGGCGGCCTGTCACTGGAACCGGACAACGAGTTCTACCGCGCCCGTCTGACCGGCACCTGGATCGTTTCACCCAAATTGCGTGTGCAGGTGGACGGCAGCTACGGCAGGACCGAGCAGGACCAGGCCTTCCTGGACTTCACCGTCAACCCCAACCTCACGGTGCCGGGGGTGCTGCCGCGGGATAGCTTCGACGGCGAGTACGAAACCCGCGTTTTCGACGCCCGGGTGTTCTGGAGTCCTTTGCGCAAGCTGCGCCTGGAGGGCTACTTCCACGGTGAGGAGCGCGACTACGACGTACCCCGTGACGGCTACCAGTACGTGCTGGGTGACGCCTGGGCGATTCCCGACAGCTCCGGGCAGCTGTTCAACACCCAGCACAGTTACAGCATCAATACCTACGGCATCGAGGGCAGCTACCCGCTGCCGCTGCGCAGCAAGCTGTGGCTCACCTACGAGTACGAAGAGATCGAGCGCGATAACGCCGCGGTGACGGAGTCCGATGAGGACCGCTACACGCTGCGCTACCGGCTGCCGATCCTGCCCAACCTGAACATGCGGCTGGAAGCCCTGTACGGTGATCGCAATGCCGAGGAGTACGTTTGGAACCAGTCCTACTTCGCCCGGGTCGATGTCGAACGCATCAACAACACCCCGGATGGCCAGCGCTACCTCAACCACCCGCTGCTAAGCCAGTACCACATCGCCACCCGCGAGCGCGCCGAGGGGCGCCTCGACCTGGACTGGCAGCCCGGCATCGACTGGAACCTGGCCCTGAACCTGCTGTACCGGGAAGATGACTACGACGAGACCGAGCTGGGCCTGACCGACGAAGAACTCGAAAGTATCTCCCTCACCGGAAGCTGGGTCGCCAGCGACCGGCTGGTCGTAAGCGGCTGGATCAGCGCCAACCGTTACCAATCGCAGCAGTCCGGCCGCGCCTTCCGCGGCGGCGCCGACAAGAATGCCTTCGAGATCTTCCCGCCCCTGCCACAGGCCTCGGACCCATCGCGCAACT
>JANQGK010000329.1 GCA_028277365.1 Halieaceae bacterium
GCCTGGGTGGCCTTCATAGGCGCGACTTCAGGGACCGCGCTGGCGAGCATCCCTGAGCGGGCCGCCGCAGCCATCTTCTCCCGCCCGGAAACCCTGGTAACCGGGGTATTCGCCCCCACCGGACGGGCCGAGAAAGTAGACGGCGGCTTTCAGGTGTCAGGGCGCTGGCAGTGGGGGTCCGGCAGCCAGAACGCCGACTGGGTGCTGGGCGGCTGCCTTTTGATGGAGGACGGCGAACCCCTGCTGGACGCAGCCGGGCGGCCGCGTCACCACATGATGATTCTGCCGGCCGGTGAGATCGAGTTCCTCGACACCTGGCAGGTCTCCGGCCTCTGCGGCACCGGCAGCCTCGACTACCGGGTCGAGGACGTGTTCGTACCCGAAGAGCGGGCGGTGGGCTACCTGCCGGGCGACGCAGCGAAAACACCACTCTACGCCTTCCCCAACTTCACCTTCCTGGCGCTGGGCATCGGCGCAGTGTGTATGGGCATTGCCCGGGCCGCGATCGATGAACTGGTTACGCTCGGTGTAGAAAAAAAACGCCGCGGCGCGCGCAAGACTATAGCTCATAAATCCAGCGCCCAGGCCGCACTGGCGGCCGCCGAGGCCGGCCTGCGCAGCGCCCGCCTGCTCTACTACGATGCCCTCAACAAGGCCTGGGAGAGTGCCCAGGCACAGGGTGAGGTCAGCGTGGCACTGCGCGGCGACTTGCGGCTGGCCACCACCCATGCAGTACAGGTGTCTGCCGATGTGGTCGACGAAATGTACAAACTCGGCGGCGGTGCGTCGGTCTATAAAACCTCGCGCCTGCAGCGCTACTTTCGCGATATCCACGTGGCCACCCAGCACATCATGGTAGCGCCACAGACCCTCGAGACCGTCGGCAGCCTCCTGTTCGGGCTGGACACCGATGTGTCCATGCTCTAGGAGAACTGCCGTGAACCAGGCATTTGCTATCGAATCTGCGGGTTACACCCGCTTCAGCTTTCAACGGGTCGGCCGGGTGCTGGTAGCGGTCATCACCTCAGAACACCCGGTGAACGGAGTAGACGGCATCATGCACGAAGAGCTGTCCCGGGTCTTCGCCGACATGCAGCGCGATTCAGACAGCGACATCGTCGTGCTGACGGCGCGCGGCAGTGCATTCTGCGCCGGCGGCGATTTCGACTGGTTCCAGCAGCAGATCGATGACCCAGCCAGCTTCCGCGCCATCGCCTGGGACGCCAAGCGCATCGTCAGCAGCCTGCTGGAAATGGAAAAGCCCATCATCTGCCGTCTGAACGGGGCGGCTGCCGGGCTTGGCGCCACCCTCGCCCTGCTTTGCGACGTCATCATCGCCGATGAGAACGCCGTAATCGGTGACCCCCACGTCAAGGTGGGGCTGGTTGCCGGCGATGGCGGCGCGCTTATCTGGCCCCAGCTGGTCGGCTATGCCAAGGCCAAGGAACTGCTGCTGACCGGCGACATGCTGACTGCCACCGAGGCCCGGGAGCTGGGACTGATCAACCACGCCGTGCCTGCGGACCAGTTGGACATCAAAGTGCAGGAGGTAGTCGAAAAGATCCAGGCCAACCCGCGCTGGGCAGTGCGCTGGACCAAGTCGGTGGTGAACATCCCGCTGCGCGCCCTGGCCGCCCAGACCATGGATGCAGCGATTGGCTGGGAGAGCGTTTCCAATTTCCAGACTGACCGCCGGGAAGCCGTAGCGGCGATGCGGGAAAAGCGCCCGCCGAACCTCACCGGTGAATAGACATGCAGTGAGGGAATTCTGATGAGCCAACCCGCTTTTGGCCTGGAGGCCGAGCACATTACCGAGATCCGCCGGCAGCTCCAGCGCTTTGTCGAAAACAAGGCGCCACGGGAACTGCGACGGCAGTGGGACCGGGAGCACACCTGGCCGCGGGACCTGTTCAGGGAAATCGCCGGCATGGGACTTATCGGCCTTACCATTCCCGAACAGTACGGCGGCGCCGGCCAGGATCTGGTGGCAGCGGTGGCCGTCATCGAAGAGCTGTCCCAGGTAGGCGCCTTCCTGTCAGGCCCCTACATCCACGCCGCCTTCTATGGCGGCATGAACCTGTCGGAGAACGGCTCGGAAGGCCAGAAGCAGGCACTGCTGCCGAAGATCGCCGCGGGCGAGCTGCTGCTGTGCTACGGCCTGTCCGAACCCGACGTGGGCGGCGACCTGGCCAGCGTCGAGACCCGCGCAGAGCGCCGCGACGGCGGCATTGTCGTCAATGGTGCCAAGCGCTGGTGCACCGGCGCCGACTGGTCGGATTACATCTACTGCCTGGTGCGCAGCGGCGCGCCGGATGAGCGTTACCGCAACCTGTCCCTGTTGCTGGTGCCCACCGACACACCGGGTATCACCATGCAGCCCATCGAACACGTCAACCTGCGCTACACCGCCTCCATGGATGTGTACTTCGAGGACGTGCGACTAACTGAAGACGCCATCGTCGGCGGCCCCGAGATGTGGAACCAGGGCTGGAAACTGCTCTCGGGGCGTGCCCTGGATGTTGAGAAGATCGAAATCACCGCCTGCGCCTACGGCTTCGCCCGTGCAGCGCTGGAGGAGTGCTGGCAGTACGCCAGGGAGCGCGTGCAGTTCGGAAAACCGATCTCCCAGCACCAGGCCATACGCCACAAGCTGGTCACAGCCCGGACCAAGCTGCAGGCGGCGCGGCATATGCTGTATCACGGTGCCTGGCTGGCCAATGAAGGCCTGCCCTGCTCCGTGGAAACCTCTATGGCCAAGCTGTTTGTTGCCGATGTGGGCGTGGAGATCGGCCTGGCCTGCCAGCAGGTCATGGGCGCCTACGCCCTGTCGGACGCCTATGATATCGAGCGCAATCTGCGCGACCTGCTGGGCATGCCCATCGTCGGCGGTTCCTCCGACATGCAGAAGAACAACCTGGCCAGCATGCTCAAGCTCTAGGGCAGCGACCGGGGCGCAGCGCTAGCGGGCAGTGGCCTGCTTCCCACCGGAGGCGAAACTGAATGCCCTGCCCTCTTCCCGCAGTGAGTCAATATTGCGACCGTCACAATCGGCCAGGTTGGCGCCATCGATCACGCCATCGGCGTTGACCAGCAGCACCACCGGGTCGGAGGTAGACGACTTGTACAGGGTACGGCCATCGCGCATGCGGGCGCTGACGTAAAATACCAGCCGCTCCCAGGGCAACACGCCGGTAGGGTCTTTCACGGAGCAGACAATGGCATCGGGCATGCCGGTGATAATGCCCGCCTGGGCCGGTGCAGGCAGGTGTGCCAGCAACACCAACACAGTGCACGCCAGTGGACGAAGGCCGCGGAACGACAACATCAGCTTCTCCTCACTCATTGGATTCGGGATACCCCAGAGACTAGCACTTTGTGCCTTCGGGCAGTCTCCGCGCGAAATCGTTGACATTATAACAGTGCTTATATATAAGTGCTGTTATGAATGACCACAACGCAGACGGATTAGGGACGCAGCTCAGGCGGCTGCTGGAAATGCTCGACGGCGACCTGGAGTTGCTCTACCGGGAGCAGCACGCGTTCTACGCACCCCGCTACACCCCGGTGATGAAAGCGCTGGTCGCCAGTGAGGGGCTGACCATCAAAGACGTTGCCGCCAGTTCCAGCATCTCACACTCCGCCGCCAGCCAGACCATTGCCAAAATGACGAAGCTGGGCCTGGTGGAACTGGACGTGGAGGGAGACCGGCGTTGCCGCCGGGTGCGCCTTTCAGCCGAGGGCCGCGCCCTGCTTCCGTGGCTGGAGGAGCGCTGGCTGGCTACCCAGCGTGCCGCCGATGAGCTGGACCAGGAGTTGGCTTTTCCGCTAAGCCAGCTGCTGGCGGAGGCCATCTCCCGGCTGGCGGCCAGGCCGTTTCGGGACAGGATCGAGGCTAACGCCTGCGCGGGGAAGGCGCCGTGAGACTCTGGCCGGTAATCATGATCGCCATGACCCTGGCAGCGGGTGCAGGCCACGCCGTTAACCCGCTTGATGGCGCGGCCAGGGACCAGGTGCTGAAGGCGGTTATCGAACACCTGGAAGCAGACTATGTCGACCCGGAAAGCGGTAGCAGGGCCGCCCGGCAATTGCGCGCGGATCAAGCTGCCGGGCGCTTCCAGCACCTAGACGATGGGGAGTCTTTCGCCGCCGCGCTCAGCACCCGACTCCAGGCCCTCACCGATGACGGTCATCTCAACGTCGAGTACTCCCGGCAGCCGATCAGCGCAGAGTCCGACAACGACCAGGACTACAACGAGGCGCAGATGCAACGCTGGTACGGCGCCCAGATCAACTACGGCGTTAACCGCGTGGAACGGCTGGAGGACAACCTGGGCTACTTTGACCTGCGCGTGTTCCCGCCGCTGGCCATGGGTGGTGAGACCATCGCCGCCGCCATGACCGTGCTGGCCGACATGGATGGACTGGTCATCGATCTACGGGAAAACGGCGGCGGTATCGGTGACACCGCAGACCTGATTAGCAACTACCTGTTCGATGCGGGCCGTCAACCGCTCACCGGCGTATACGACAGGCCCAGCGACACCCTTACCCAGCGCTACACTTTGCCTTATGTGCCCGGCAAGCGCTTCGGGGCCAGCAAACCCGTCTATGTACTGATTTCCAGCAAGACCTTCTCTGCCGCCGAAGCTCTCACCTACAACCTGCAGGCGCTGGGGCGCGCAACCATCATTGGCGAGGTCTCAGGCGGCGGAGCCCACCCCTTCGAGTACCTGCCCGTACATCAACACTTCGTTCTGTGGTCCGTCACCGCGCGCAGCGTCAACCCGATCACCGGGAGCAACTGGCAGTCGACGGGGGTTAAACCGGATATCGCCGTACCGGCGGCAGATGCACTGCGTGTCGCGCAGGACGCGTTCCGCGCGCGCGGCTCAGAGCGCAAGCCTGGCCCGGATTAGGGCGGGCTGACGCAGGCCGCCCGCCACGAGTGATCGCGCACTAGCGCACGGCGTCGATGGCCGCTTCGATAATGGGAATCAGTTGATCGCGGGCGCCGCCGCTGGCGACATTGCCGTCGTCGCCGGAATAGTCCTCGAAGAACACCACGCCGGCGTACTGCCGGCGCGTGTCGATCCAGGACAGCGAGCCGTAGAAACCGCCGTCGGTGAACAGGGTGACGGGGTCGCTGCCCTCGCGCGGTTCGAGCCACCAGCCCATGCCGTAGCCGCTGCCGTCTTCCGGGTCCTCGGTACGCGGCCGGCGCATGGAGGTAACACTCTCGGCGCTGAGCACCCGGTTGGCGCCACACATCCCGTCGTTGAGATGCAGGGAGAGCAACTTTGCGTAGTCATCCAGGTTGCTCATCATGCCGCCCTCCTGGTTGGGGTTCTCCCTGCCAATAAGGCTTTCCGGCAGGCCATCCCAGCTTTCGGCCAGTGACAGGTTGTTACCGTAGGTGGCGATCTCAAGGTCGCAGGGCTGCGCGATGTACTCGTCCCAAAGCTGGTTCCAGGTACCGCCACCAACGATTTCCGCCACCGCACCCGACAGCTGCCACTGGCTGCCGCCGTAGTCGAAAGCAGTGTTGGCGGGCGTGCTCACCAGGCCTGGCAGCGGGCTGGTAAAGATGGCCTCGCCACAGGCCTGCAAGGTGCCGAGCGGCAGGAACTGGCACAGGTGCGGACCGTACAGCTCCTGGTTGACGAACAAATTCACCAGCCCCGGAATACCTGAGCGATTGGAGACCAGGTGCTCGGTGGTAATCGCCGGATCCCAGACACCCTGCCAGGGCAGGTAATTGGCGATCGGCGCCGCAATATCGAAATCCACGTTGTCGTCATCGTCATGCAAGGCCATCAACAGGGTCACCGTCGGCACCTTGCTGGTTGACGCCAGCAGCACCAGGCTGTCTTCAGCCTGATTGCCGAAGGCAGCCTTGTGGATCACGCCGAGGTCCTTGTCGACCACGATATAGGAGCCGCCGGGAAAGGCCTCCTCGCTGGCCACGAAGTCAGCCATCCAGGCGTCGGCGGCGGTGAAATCCGGCAGCACCGGTTCGGGCACAAAAGTATCGTTGGAATCGCTGCAGGCAGCGAGGAACGGCAGACAGAGACCTGCCAACAGGGATTTATTCATGGGCTTTCCTATTCTTATTGTCCGGCAACCTCTACAAGACGCGGAGACGCAGAGATTCCTCAAGGGGGCGCCGCAAGCGACACAGGTGCAGTATAGGATTGCCGCCGCGCCTCGTATAGTGGGGAGCGACGGCGCTCCAACCGGAACACGCTGGTCGGTAGCCGGGCAAAACCTGGACAAGGGCGGGCAAGCTTGAACCTTGCCCGGCAAACTGCGTCTAAGCAAAATCTCCGCGCGCTTTCGAGGTGGAAAATGCACATCTTCAGACGCAGCTTATTCCTGATCGTCCTGGCCCTAACCGCCTGCGAGCAGGCGCAGCTCACCGGCCCCGTAGGCGGCGGGGAGGTGAGCGTTACGGAGTTCCGTTCCGGTCAAACCGTGTTGACCGGCCTCAGCACGACCGATGAGGACAGCCTGGTAGTGATCTTCGGCCAGCAAACCTTTGATGATTTCAATCCGCTGCAACGCATGACCTTTTTAGGCATCAGTACCTTCACCAACCCCAGTTTCGAAGCCTCCACCTGGTACGTCATGTCCGTGCAGGGCGGCTTCGACTACGACGCCGACGGCAATGGTCTGGCAGACCAGGCACCGGCCCAAGTCTTCGGCACGGTGCACGCCCTGGTGACCGGGGCGGAGTTGAACGCTGGCGGCTTCTCCATCACTCCAGTGACAGAAGCTGCATACCGCTACGCGACGGAACTGCCTGAATCGGTCTCCGACCAGGCGCTACGCGACGCCCTTGACCAGGTCGCCGGTGACCTGGTGGGCGATGTGACCGTAGATGGCGTGGTCGACTACGCGGATGTCATTGGCTGGAACCGCATTTTGCACGCCGCCCTGCTGCGGGCTGACACGGAAGCGCTGACTGCGGCGGTGACGGCCGGCGATAGCGACGCAACGATCACGGCGGCGGCACTGGCTCTGTTTTCCTCATCCATCCCAACACCGGACCCTGCACCGGATGCGGAGGAGTATTTTGCCCAGTTCGCCTCCGACGTGGTGCAATCGCGCTGCGGCAGTTGCCATAGAGTGGGAGGTATTGGTGCGAGCCGTTCCAGCCACGTACTGCAGCCGACCTCTAACAGCGACCATATCGCGCTGAACACCGCCATGTACCGCTCGCTGGTAGAACAGCGCGGGGCGGACTACATCCTCGACAAATCCCTGGGCCAGCGCGGCCACGGCGGCGGGAATCGACTCGGGCGATTCCCCGAGGATTTCGACATCCTGGAAACTTTTCTGACTTTGCTGAGCAACTGACCGCTCGTCCCGGCGCGCAAAAAAAAGGCCCCCGAGAGCGGAGGCCTTTTTGTCGGCGGTAGCAGCTCCCCGAGAGACTACTCCTCAGTCAGCATAACACCGCCCAGGTCGAAGCCGTCGGTGATGCTGGAGTCGCGGACGGTCAGGGTGCCGGTACCGGCATCTTCCTGCACCGCTTCGATACCGGTATCCATGGAGTCATTGTTCGTATCGCTGCTTGAGCGCTCGAAAACCATGATCAGGTCACCATCGTCGGCCTCTTCATACACGGAACCCTTGCCGCCGTTGCCGGTAGTGATATTGCCGGTGGCCTTGCCTATGACGCTGCCGCCATCCTCTTCGGAGAACTTAAAGCCGTCGTCGGTATTGCCCGTGGCCACCGTGTCAGTCAGGGCGATGCTGATACTGCCCTCACCTTCCTCGTCGATATCCACGCCCTCGTCGAGGTTGTCGACGACAGAGGAGTTACCCATCACCATGCGGATACTGCCGGGGCCTGCCTCATCGAGGTCAATACCGTCGTCGAGATCCAGGGCGAACTCGTAAGCTTGGACGAAGCCGGAGTCGTACAGGTCAACCGAGCGCTCGATACAGGTGTCATCCGGCGAGCCGGTGACCGCAGGCGGAATGTCCTGCTCGGTGGTGGTGGCGTCCTCAAACTCGGCTTCCGCCGGGTCGGGCAGGAAGGCGTTCATGATCGCAGGGTCGCAGTAGTTGCCGTTGAGGCTGAAGGTGTTGTTGGCAATGCGGGTACCGATGCTGCCTCCCTGGCCCTCGTCCAGCTCGACACCATCGGCGCCGACCAGGGTGAACGTAGAGTTGGTGGATGTGAACAGGATGCTGCCGGCGCCGCGCTCGTCCACGCGGATACCGTCGGCATCGAACTTGCCGTTGCCCACGTCGGACACCGTTACGTTGTGGATATTGAAGATAATGCTGGCCTCAGAACCGCCACCGGCACCACCGCTGCCGCCGCCACAGGCATCGACCAAGTCACAGTCGGAGACGTGGATGCCGTGGTTGGCGACACCGCTCACGGTGACGTTGCTGAGGTTGATATTGACGCCACCGGTCTGGTCCTCGCGGATGTCCACGAAGATGCCTTTGCCAGCCGTCTCACCGCCCTGGTCACCCCGGTTCTCGATGCTGAAACCACCAGGGCCGGCAAAACTGAGGTTGTTAACCGTCAGGTTGGCGCCGTTGCTGACGACCAGGATGTCGATGTTCTCCACCGTGCTCACCGTCTGCCCGGAACCGTAGATTTCCAGCGGCACCGTGCCGGCGTAGACCAGCGACGTGGTGATGAGAATATCCTCGTCGGTCTCGATGAAGATTTCCCGGGCACCGCTCTCCAGGGCCGCCCGCAGTGAGCCGTCACCACTGTCGTTACCGTTGTAGACGTAGGCCTCGGTGGCCAGGGCGCCCGGGCTGCACAGCGCCATGCCGGCCGCGCAGACTGCGGCTGCCAGGATGGAACGATTATTCTTCATTGTTTTGGTCATGCCGCCATGTCTCCCTGATTGGCTAAACCAATCAAGCTAGCAAGCAGGCATGACCATTCCGTGAAAGCGGCGTTTCAGGACTATGAAGTAAAAGACTCCTTCTCAACAGGCAATGTCATTTGAGTTCCCTGAGCAGCGATCAGCGCTGCTCCAGGCTTAAAAACTGAACCTCAGCTCCACACCGTAATTCCTGGGCTCAAGAACCGTTGCACTGCGGAATCGGCCCACCAGAGGTCCGTCCTGGTTCATGCGGATCACGTCGTCGTTGTCCAGCGCGTTCTTCACATAGGCCATGGCTTGCCAGTTACCATCGTCCGGGCGAAGCGTCATCTGCAGATTCAACTGTTCCCACCCGTCAAATTCGTCTGATGGTTTGTTGAACTCGTTGGCGTAGAAATCATCTTGCATGAAGTAGTCGACGCGAGCGGTAAGGTCATAGCCGCCCCAGACCTGATTTTCATACTCCACACCGATATTCACCGAGTATTCCGGGGCGTTGCGCAGGGTGTTGCCATCCAGATCCTTGACCAGCAGGCCATCATCCGTAAAGAGTATGTCGCCGTTCTCGTCTCGAGCGGGCACTGTACCCGGTGCGATGCCATTGGGATCGCCCTGGTCCGCGGAAACGAAAT
>JANQGK010000097.1 GCA_028277365.1 Halieaceae bacterium
TCCAGCGGCGGGCGAACCCGGAGTCGGTACCCCCGGAGTCGGTACACCGGTGTTTTCGGTAGCCGCCACGCTGGCCGGCGGCTGGTTCTGGCTAGATGAAATTCCCGCTGGGCGGGAGCCGGGTGACGACTACGGCCAGCTGCTGCTGGCCATCTGCCGCGCCCTGGGTTGGTCCCAGGAGCCGGCCCGCATGGAGCGCTTCAGCTACCCGGTGGCCGCCGGCCTCGCCGGCGGAGTGGAAGAAGCCCGCCAGGCCTTGCTGGGATTCCTGACCGGTCGCCTGTCCCGTCTGACGCCGAGCGGCGTTATCCTTATGGGCGATCTTGACCAGCCCTGGTTCGATCACAACTGCCTGGCCGAGCAGCGGGTGGTGAAAACGGTCAGCGCCTGGCAGATGCTGAGGGACCCCGCGCTCAAACCGCAGGCCTGGGCCGACCTCAAGTCGCTGCGGGGCGATGACTGAGGCGCCACGGATTCGGCCCGGCCAGGCCGCAGACCTCAAGGCCATGGCAAACATCGAGAAGCGTGCTGCCATCAATCCCTGGAGCCTGTCTCAGTTCCTCGAGAGCAGCCTGCGCGACAGCGATGCCTGCCTGGTGCTGGAGGCGGCCGATGGCGAATTGCTCGGATTTGCCGTCTACCAGTGCGTGCTGGATGAGGCGACCCTCCTGAATATTGCCGTGGCTCCCGCGCAGCAGGGATTGGGTCACGGTGCCCGCCTGCTGCGGTACCTGCTCGACAGGCTTGCGCAGCGGGGAGTGATGCGGCTCCTGCTGGAAGTGCGCTGCGGCAATCACTCAGCCATCAGCCTGTACCGCCGGTTGGGCTTTGTCGACGACGGGCGGCGCCCGGATTACTATCCGGTGCCGGGCGGTCGCGAGGATGCGCTGCTGATGTCCCGCGAGCTGGAGAGAATCACATGAACGTACTGGAAACCGAGTGGTGGACCATGGGGGTGCCACCCGAGTGGTGGGCCGAGCGTGAGGAAGACGGCATCCTGGTAGGTGATCGGGACGACGTCGGCTGCATCGAGATCTCCACGCTCTGCAAGGAGCAGGGTGAGTTTCAGCGGGATGAAGTGGCCGCTATTGCCCGTGACAACGGCGAGCCCGACTGGCAGTGGCGGCCGGGGGCCGCGGGGGCCTTCAGCGGCGTCTGCTGCGAATACCTGGAAGAGGGTGATGCGGTGCGCGAATGGTATCTGGCGTCGGGGCCGGTACTCCTGTTCATCACCTATAGCTGTGACGAGGACAACCGCGGGCTGGACGATGCCGCGGTGGATGACATCCTTGGAACGCTGGCGCTGGCCGCCGGCGAGGCTAGCTGATCGTTCCGGTAACGCGCACGCGCTTGGCGCCTTTTACCGGCTTTTCCTTCAATGCATCCTGGCGCGCCTTGATACGCGCATCGATGACGTTCTTGGCGGCGATGATCAGGCCGGTGAAGATGAAGGCGCCGGGTGGCAGGATCGCCAGCAGGAAAGCCTTGTAGTTGCTGAATACCACAATCTTCCAGCTCTCTGCCGCCGGTCCGAACAGCAGGTCCATATTGGCAAACAGGGCGCCGGTGCCCGCCAGTTCCCGCAGGCCGCCCAGCAAGACCAATACCACCATGAAGCCCACCCCCATGATGAAGCCGTCGTACAGGGCGGGCAGGATCGGGTTTTTGCGGGCGAAGCCGTCTGCCCGGCCGAGGATCACGCAGTTGGTGGTGATCAGCGGCAGGAAGATGCCGAGAATCTGGTAGAGCTCGTAGGCAAAGGCCTGCATGAGCAACTCGATGCAGGTGACCGCCGAGGCGATGATCATGACGAAGGCAGGCAGGCGTACCGTATCAGAGGTAACGTTGCGGATGAGAGAAACGGCGGTGTTGGAAGTGACCAGCACAAACACCGTGGCAAGCCCCAGGCCGATGGCGTTGACTACGCTGCCGGTCACCGCCAGCAGCGGGCACAGGCCGAGCAGCTGCACGATGGCGGGATTGTTTTTCCACAGTCCGTTGAACGACAGCTCCCGGTAGTTGGCTTCAGCCACGATCCTGCCCTCCCGCGTCGGTATTGGCGTGTGCCATGGTTGGCTCCCTCTCTGCAGCCGGCGTCTGGGCCACCTCGGAATCGCTCTCTACGCGGTCAGCCAGCAGCCGCTCGCGGTTGGCTTCAAAATACTCCAGGCCGCGGCGCACCGCCATCACCACCGCCCTGGGGGTAATTGTAGCGCCGGTAAACTGGTCGAACACGCCGCCGTCTTTCTTCACCGTCCATTGTTCCAACGGTGGAGTGCCCAACCCGCGGCCTTCGAAGTCCAGCACCCAGTCTGACTTCTTGATATCCACCTTGTCACCCAGTCCCGGAGTCTCCCGGTGCTGCAGCGCCCGCACCCCGGCCACACTGCCGTCGCGATTGACCCCGATTATCAGCTCGATATTGCCGCTGTAACCATCCGGCGCATTCACGGGAATGATGGCTGCAATAGCCTCGCCGCCCTGGCGGGCGATGAACACGCGCTTGCCTTTTTTGAGGCGCAACAGGCTGTCTTGAGGGCCGACCGGAATCGTGTCTTCCAGCAGCTCGTTATCATGTCGCGTTGGCGGGACAATCTGGAACAGGGCCTTTTCTTCGGCGGCGCGCTCGGCGGCGGCGATGCGGTCACTGGTGCCCAGGTAGGTGCCGGCGATGATGCCGGTCGTGAGTACGGCAAAGCCCGCCAGCAGCAGGCTGTTGCGGCTGATCGCGCTGCCAAACATCAGGATGCCCCCCGACTGCTGGTCTGGTGGCCGTAGGTGCGCGGCTGGGTGTAGTAATCGATAAACGGCGCCGCGAAATTCATAATCAGCACGGCAAAAGCCACCGCGTCAGGGTAGTTGCCGAAACAGCGAATCAGGAACACCAGCACCCCGATCAACGCGCCGAAGATCAGGCGCCCCAGGTTGGAGACGGCCGATGACACCGGGTCGGTGATGATAAAGAAAGCACCGAACATGGTGCCGCCGCTCAACAGGTGGAACAGCGGTGAACCGGTGCTCTGCGGGCTGCCGTCATCGTCGAACAGGGCGGCCATCAGCGCAAGGCTTACCAGCATTGCTACGGGGGCGTGCCAGGTATAAATCCGCCGATACAGCATCCACAGGCCGCCGGCCAGGAAGCCGAGGCTCGCCCATTCCCAGCCCTCGCCCGCCCAGCGGCCGAATTGCGGGGTCTGCTGCCACAGCGCATCGACTGACAGACTGTTGTTCTGCTTGAGCAGGTCAAGGGGGGTGGCCATGGTGACCGCGTCAACGCTGCCGGGCACGAAGCACAGTTTGACCGCTTCCAGCAGCCCCGGCACCTCCACCGCGTTGACGCCCCGCGGGGCCGCCCAGCTGGTCATTTCCACCGGAAAGGAAATCAGCAAAACCACGTAGCCGACCATCGCCGGGTTGAACGGGTTGTAGCCCAATCCGCCGTACAGATGCTTGGCGATGATGATAGAGAAGCTCACGCCCACCAGGATCAGCCACCAGGGCGAATAGGCGGGCATGGCGATGGCCAGCAGGGTGGCTGTGACCAGGGCGCTGTAGTCCTTCAGATACATTCCCAGGGGCCGGCGCCGCAGCTTGAGTGCGAGCGCCTCTGAGGCCAGGCCCACCAGGCAAGCCCAGGCGATGTTCACCAGGGTGCCGTAGCCGAAAAACCAGGTCAGCGCGGCCACTCCGGGAATGCAGGCCAGCAACACGGTTTGCATCACCCGCGCTGTCGATAGTGGGCCGTGGGCATGGGGCGAGGTGACCCGCATCAGGGCCATGC
>JANQGK010000117.1 GCA_028277365.1 Halieaceae bacterium
CGGCGCCAGCACCCGGCCAGCCTCCTCCACCAGCAGGGCCAGTTCGAAAAAGCCCAGCCCCATACCCCCGTGGGCCTGATCGATGGCCACACTCAGCAACCCGGCTTCCGCGAGCTGCCCCCAGAGGGTGCGATCAAAGCGCTCGGTGGCGTACTCGTCGTACTGGGCGAGCTTGTCGGCGGAGACCTGCTCACCGAAAATCTTGCGAGCGAGTTGCTGTACCTCGCGCTGGTTTTCAGAAAAGCCGAAGTCCATGGCTGCTCCCTAACTTGAACGCTACCTGGATGCCCGCGGCATCCACAGGCCCGCAGCCGAGATGATGTCGCGCTGAATCTCGTTGGTGCCGCCGCCAAAGGTGATGATCGAGGCGGTGCGATAGAGCCGCTCAAGCTGGCCGTCCAGCGCGGCGCCGGCTTCGGAATCCCGCTTCACCAGGGAGGCCTGGCCCAGTACCTCCCCCAGCAGTCGATAGACCTCGATAAAGAACTCCGAGCCGTAGACCTTGGCGGCGGAGGCATCGGCCATGTCGAGTTTGCCCTCGGTCATGGCCCAGGCCTGCTTGTAACAAATCAGCTTGAGCGCCTCGATGCCGCTGCGCACCCGCGCCAGGTTGAGCTGCACCCAGGGCTGGTCCAGCAGCCGTCCCTCGCCCGGCAGTTCAGTGGCCGCCGCAAAGTCCACCACGCGGTTGAACAACACCGAGGTGGGCCCCACGTTAACGAGGCTCAGCCGCTCGCGATTGAGCTGGCTGGTGATCAGCTTCCAGCCGCCGTGCAGCTCACCGACCCGATTGCGGTCGGGCACCCGAATGTTGTCGTAGAAGGTGGCATTGGTGCACACGTCGCCCAGGGTGTGAACCGGCGTACAGCTCCAGCCGGGGTCGCTGTTGGGCACCAGGAACATGGAAATACCCTTGTGCTTCTTGGGCGCGTCCGGGTCGGTGCGGGCCGCCAGCCAGGTGTAGTCGCAGAAGTGGGCAAGGCTGGTCCACATCTTCTGGCCGTTGATCACCCAGTCGTCGCCGTCACGGACGGCGCTGGTCTTGAGGGAGGCCAGGTCGGTACCGGCGCCGGGCTCCGAGTAGCCGATGGCAATCAACAGCTCACCGCGCAAGATCTTCGGCACCAGTTCCTCGCGCTGCCAATCGTTGCCGTGCTCGGCCAACATCGGGCCCACCGATTCGGTGGTCAGGAACGGGAACGGGTAGCCCGCCCGCATGACTTCCTCGATAAAGATAAACTGTTCGATGGGAGACAGGCCTCGACCACCCTGCTCTTTCGGCCAGCCGACGCCGATCCAGCCGTCGCGCCCCATCTGCTGCAGCGCCGCTTTCCACAGGGGGCCGCCGCCCTCGCCCATGTCGCGGGTGCACTCGGCGCGCAGCTCCTCACTCATCAAACCCTCGAAATAGGCACGCAGCTCATCGCGCAGCACCGCCTGCTCCGGGGTGAATTCTATTCGCATGCACCACCCTCCAGTCTCAGGCCATCATAAGCCCGGGTGGCCGTCCCTCAATAGTCAAACTAATCATTCCAGGCTGGTGAAACTGATCAGCGCTGCTTGTCGGTAATTTCTGGCCAATAGTATGCTGCCGGCACAGGTTTTGAGGATGACGGTATGGCGTCAAGCAGGGCGGCCATTGAGGGCTGGTACACACTGGACAGAAGCAACCCACGCTTGTTGGGCAGCCGCTGTGTTAAGTGTGGCACCTATTTCTTCCCCAAGCAGGCGGGCTACTGCCGCAACCCCCACTGCGACAGCACCGAATTCAGTGAGGTGGAGTTGAGCCGCACCGGCACCCTGTGGAGCTATACCAACGCCTGCTACCAGCCACCGGAGCCTTTCGTGGCGCCGGAACCCTTCGAGCCCTACGCCATCGCGGCCGTGCACCTGGAAAAAGAGCGGATGGTGGTGCTGGGCCAGGTGGTGTCACCGGTCTCGGTAGAGCAGCTTGAGGTGGGCATGCCCATGGAGCTGGTGCTGGACACCCTGCACAGTGACGAAGACGGCGACGAGCTGATCTGGAAGTGGCAACCGGAGACTAGCACATGAGCGGCAACGAGATCGCCATTATCGGCGCCGGGATGACCCAGTGGGGAAAGCTCGGTAAAAACTTCTGGGAGTACGGCGTTGCTGCAGCCCTTGAAGCACTAAAAGATGCCGGCGTTCCCTGGCAGGATGTGAAGTTCGTGAGCGGCGGCGCCACCGTGCGCTGCGGCTATCCAGGCTACGTGGCCGGCGCCACCATCGCCCAGGCTCTGGGCTGGCAGGGGGCGGAAGTGAATACTTCCTACGCGGCCTGCGCCTCCGGCTCCCAGGCACTGGCTGCCGCCCGCACCAAGATCCTGGCCGGCCACTGCGACGTGGCGCTGGTGGTGGGCGCCGACACCACGCCTAAAGGCTTCCTGGCCCCCGCCAAGGGCTATCGCCCGGAGGATCCGGACTGGGTGCGCTTCTACATCGGCATTACCAACCCCACCTATTTCGCGCTGTATGCCCGCCGCCGCATGGCACTGTATGGGGACACCCAGGAAGACTTCGCAGCA
Organism: Halieaceae bacterium; assembly: GCA_028277365.1. Lineage (GTDB taxonomy): Bacteria > Pseudomonadota > Gammaproteobacteria > Pseudomonadales > Halieaceae > JANQIO01. The sequence goes on from JANQGK010000117.1 coordinate 2,547, forward strand.
GTCAAGGTGAAGAACGCCGCCATCGGCAGCCTCAATCCCCGTGCCCGCTACACCAAGACCTTCACAGCGGAAGACGTGGCCAATTCCGCCATGGTGGCAGACCCGCTGCGGCTGATGGATATCTGCGCCACCAGCGACGGCGGCGCGGCGCTGATTGTCTCCAGCCTCGACTACGCCGAGAAGATCGGCAAGGGCGACGCGCCGCGGGTGGCGGCTATCTCCACCGTCACCCCCAGTTTTGCCAGTGGCACGGTGGAAATGCCCGATATCGCCACCGACTCCGCCGCCGCGGCCGGCGTTGAGGCCATCAACTACCGCTCACAGATTCCGATCAAGGCCTACGAGGAAGCCGGCGTCGGCCCGGAGGATATCGACCTGGCGGAGGTCTACGACCTGTCCACCGCCCTGGAGTTGGACTGGATTGAGGACCTGAAACTGTGCGAACCGGGCCAGGCCGCCAGCCTGCTGCGCGCCGGCGATACGGCAGTGGGTGGTCGCATACCCGTGAACGCCTCCGGCGGCCTCGCCTGCTTCGGCGAGGCAGTTCCGGCCCAGGCACTGGCCCAGGTCTGCGAACTGACCTGGCAGCTGCGCGGCGAAGCCGGTTCACGCCAGGTGGAAGGCGCGAAGCTCGGTATCACCGCCAACCAGGGCCTGTTCGGCCATGGCTCCTCAGTGATTGTGAAACGTTGAGGGCAGTATGAGCGTCAGGCAAGCCTACAACTACCGCGAGATCTCCCCGCAACTCAGCACCGCCGGGGTCATCAGTGTTGAGCAACTGGGTGAGCTGGGCGCCGAGGGCTATGAAGCGGTGATCAACCTGCTGCCGGAGGACAGCCCCTACGCTATCGAGGGGGAGCGCGATATCGTCACCGGCCAGGGCATCGACTACGCCTATATTCCGGTGGATTTTGCCGCGCCGACGGCGGAGGACTTTGAACAGTTCGCAACCGCGATGCAGGCCCAGGGCTCTCGCAGGCTGATGGTGCACTGCGCCGCCAACTACCGGGTGTCAGCGTTCTACGCCATCTACGGGGTGAAGTACCTGGACTGGAGCGCGGAAGAGGCCCGCGAGTTTATCGCCTCCACCTGGGACCTCGGTGAGAAACCGGTCTGGGAGCGCTTCGTCACGGATATGCTGGGCTGATCAGCGCCCGCTGAAGCGGGCGATCACCTGCTTGAGCCCGGCGGCCATGGCCTCCATATCCACGTCCTCGAAAGCCGCATCCAGCTCTGCGTTTATCTTCCGCAGCGGCGCCTTCAGTCGATCCCTGGCTGCCTTGCCCGCCGCGGTGGCCTCCAGCAGCCAGGTACGCCGGTCCGCCTCGTCGCGCCGCCGCGTCACGTAGCCGGCCTTCAACAGCCGCTCCACCATGGCCGTAGTAGCGCTCTCCCGCTGGGCCAGGGCTTCCGCCAGTGCGCGCTGGGACAGGGCGCCAGCCTGAATAATGACCTCCATCGCCGTGGCCTGGGCGGTGGTGATATGGGCGGCCTCCATAAAAGCGGCATCGGTCTCGGTTTTCAGGCGATGGGCGGTGCGGTGCAACAGGTAGATCAGACGGTGGCGATGAGCGGACATGGCAGCTCCTTGACGACTGGCGGGAAATATACTTCACTAGTGAAGTATTTTCCAAGCGATAGCTTCCATGAACATCATCGACGTCTGGGCTCAGATCACCACACCCCGCATGGCCGAGGCCCCCTGGCTGGCCACCCTGCGACGCTGGACCGGCCAGGATGACACCGACCTCTGGGTGCCGGACGTCGCCAGCACCCTGGCGGCCATGGACGAGGCCGGTGTGGGTATCAGCCTGCTGGCGGGTTGGCACGGGCCGGAGGGCAGCCTGATCAGCAACGAGGAGGTGGCGGCGAACATCGACGCTGCTCCGGAGCGCTTCCGGGGCCTGGCTACGGTAGACCTGTCGCAGCCGATGGAAGCGGTGCGCAGCATTCGCGAATGGGTGGACGGCGACCGCTTCGTCGGCGTGCGGGTGGTGCCCTGGCTGTGGGATCTCCCCCCCAATGACCGGCGCTACTACCCGATCTACGCCGCCTGCTGCGACCTAGGCGTGCCCTTCTGCACCCAGATCGGCCATACCGGGCCGCTCAAGCGCTCAGAGACCGGCCGGCTGATTCCCTACCTGGAAGACGTGATGCTGGATTTCCCGGAGTTGGTGGTGGTAGGCGGCCACGTCGGCTTTCCCTGGATTGACGAGCTGGTCTCTATGGCGGTGAAGTTCCCCAACTTCTATGTCGACACCTCGGCCTACGCCTTGCACCGGCTGCCACCAGCCTTCGTTGACTTCATGAGAACCCTGGGCGCGGACCGGGTAATGTTTGGCACCAACTGGCCGATGCTGAGCCCGGCCCAGTGCCTGCGCAAGCTGCCGGATCTGAAGCTGGGCAGCGAAAAGGAAATGGCCTTCCTGCACGGTAACGCGCGGCGGGTGTTCAAGCTGTAGCGGTCAGAGCGAGAAGACGCCTGGCCTCGTCCACGTGCATGGTTTCCACCAGCCTGTCGTCCAGCACGGCGACGCCCTTGCCCGCCGCCTCCGCCGCCTCCCAGGCCGCGATAACCCGGCGGGCGTGCTCTAGCTGTGCCTCACTGACACCAAAGACCGCGTTGGCCGCCTCTATCTGTGAGGGGTGGATCAGGGTCTTGCCGTCAAAGCCCAGGGCGCGCCCGTGCTCGCAGTTGGCACGGTAGGCTTCAGCGTCGCGAATATCCAGGAACACGCCGTCCAAGGCCACCGTGCCGTGCATACGCGCGGCATTCACACACTTCGACAACGCGTACAACAGGCCCAAGCGGTCTGCCCGGTGGGGAATGCGCAACTGGTAGGCAAGATCGGTAGTGCCCATCAGAATGGCTTCAAGCCCCGGCGCGGCGCAGATCGCTTCCACCTCAGCGACGCCGCTGGGTGTTTCCACCATCGCCCAGAGCATCACCTCATTACCCAACAGGTCGCGCGCAGCGGCGAGCTGGCCGGCGGATTCCACCTTCGGCAGGCACAGCCTCTCCGCACCGGCAAAGGCCCGCAGGTCATCCTCGCCCCAGGGTGTGTCGAGGCCATTGGCGCGCACCACCAGGGTTCGCTCACCGTAGCCGCCCGCTGCCAGCTGGGCCTGGACCATCTCCCGGGCTTCGGCCTTGCGATCCGGCGCCACGGCGTCTTCCAGGTCGAACACCACGGCATCGCAGTCGAGGGTCTTCGCCTTGTCCATAGCGCGCTGGTTGATACCCGGCATGTACAGCACCGAGCACAGTCGTGTCTGACTCATCGCTGGCTCCTCCTGAAAGCACGGAGCATAAACTGATTTCCTGCTCGGCTTAAGGCGCAGCCGCGGGCAGCGCAAACGCGATGATGTAATCCCCCGCCGGGGTGCCGCCACTCCAGTGGCCGCCGGCCGCCACCACCACGAACTGGCGATTGTTGGGTCCGGCGGTATAAGTCATGGGCAGGGCGTTGGCCGCCACCGGCAGGCGCGCTTTCCACAGCTCCTCGCCGGTCTCCAGGGAAAAGGCGCGAAAGGCGCGTTCATTGGTGATCCCACTGAACACCAGTCCAGCGCCAGTCAGCATCGGCGCCGCTACACCTGGCAGGCCGTCGAGATACCACAAAGGCCAGGGGGCCAGGTCGCGGGTGGTGCCGATCGGCACCCGCCACAGCAGCCTGCCCGCCGCCAGGTCGATGGCATCCAGGGTGCCCCAGGGGGGCTCGCTACAGGGTAGGCCCAGGGGCGAGGCCACCATGTCGGTATCCACACAGTAAGGTGTTCCCGCCTGGCGCTGGAAGAAGCCCTGGCACTCGGCCTGGGGTGTGAGCTTGATATAGCCCGGCAGGTGCGTGGTGTAGACCACCATGATGCCACTGCGCGGGTCGATGGCCGGGGAGCCCCAGTTGTTGCCGCCACCGCTCCAGGGATAGTGCAGGCTGCCGGCCTCGCTGGGTGGCGTGTACAAACCCTCGTTGCGCAGGGCCCTCAGGCGATCCTTGCAGGCGCCCTTGTCCCAAAAGGTCAGGCCCCAGGCGTCATCAGCGCTGAAAGGTTGCTCCACCGTGGCGGGAATATGGGTGGGAAACGGCTGGGTAGGCGACAGGTATTCACCGTCGGGCAGGTCGCCCTGGGGCACCGGGCGTTCCTCCACCGGCCAGAGTGGCTCGCCGGTGTCACGATGCAGCGCGAAGGTCAGGCCCATCTTGGTCACCTGAACCACCGCGGGCACGGTCTCACCGTTTACAGTGAGATCGACCAGGGTGGGCTGGGCCGGGGTGTCGTAGTCCCAGATATCGTGGCGCACGAACTGGTAGTGCCAGGCCACCTCGCCGCTATCGCCGTGCAGCGCTACCAGCGAGCTGGAGTAGTAGTCCAGGCCCTGGCGGTGACCGCCGTAGAAATCCGGGTTGGTATTGCCGGTGGGCACGAACACCAGCTTGCGCTCGGCATCGACAGCGATGATCGACCAGACGTTAGTGGTGCCGCTGACGAAGTTGCCCTCCGCATCCCGCGCCTCGCTGCCGGGCGGCACCGGATTCCAGGCCCAGCGCAGCTCGCCGGTGCGCACGTCGTAGGCGCGCACCACGCCAGCCGGCGCATCGGTGCGTACATTGTCGAGCACCATGGCGCCGGTGATTACCAGATCGCCCAGAATCGCGGGCGGCGAAGTGATGCTGTATTCGACCGGGTCGTGTTTGGAAATACGGTGAGTGGTATCTACTTCGCCACCACCACCGAAGTCGGGACAGGGCTTGCCGGTGGCGGCGTCCAGTGCAATCAGCCGTGCGTCCAGGGTGCCGGTAAAGATGCGGTGCTCGCAGAACCCCGCCTCGCCCGACCGCCAGCTACTTACACCGCGACAGTTCATGAGCAGGTCCTGGCGTGTATCCAGGCCCGGGTCGTAGACCCAACGCTCCTCGCCGGTGGCTGCGTCGAGGGCGAACACACGGTTGAAAGGTGTGCAGTAGTACAGCCCACCATCGACGACGATGGGCGTCACCTGCAGCGAGGACTGGGGCAACCAGCCCTCCATGCCCTGTTCGCCGCTGGCCTCGCGGATGTCCCCGGAGCGGTGCACCCAAGCCTGCGCCAACTGGTGAACATTGTCGGGTGTGATCTCGGCGGCCGCCGAGAAATGGGTGCCGCCGGGCTTGGCGCCGTAGCTGGACCACTCTTCCACCACCGGTGACCGGGTGCTGTCGGGGGCAGCGGTATTCCCGGCCGAACAGGCGGCCAGTAACACACACGACAGGAGCGGGCCGCAGCTAAGCAATTGCAGGGAGTTCACCAGGGTGTCGCCTCAATAACTTGATGCCTCAACGCTATCTGCTCCGGACGGGCACAGCAAGCTGAGGTTCCTTAACCATTCTGCAACATCGCGCTCATATTTCCGCCCTACCGTGCGGTGGGGGAGCGACTGTGTGATGCACCGGGCGGCCATGCGCCGATGATTACTGGGCTCCGCCCACACGCGGCAATCGTAAACCGCGGTTTACGTCATCAAGCTGTCGCAGCAACGTCATCTTTGGGTCACCGCGGCGCAACGCCGCCCACCTAGCCTCGAAGCTGCGCCCCCAAAACCAGGGACGACCTGGACAACAAGCACTCAACATCTCTCTAAGGAGTCATGAACATGACAGGTATGCGTACGTCTATAAAATCAATACTGGCAGGGCTCCTCGCCACTGCCCTGGCAGCCGCAGCGGTTGCGGAACCCCTGCTGCCAAGGTCCTCACAGCTGGGCCCGCGGCCCTTCTACCTGGTCGACAAGCTGAACGACAGCGAGCACAAGGAAGACCTGGAACGCTGCGTCAGCAAGAAAAGACGCTATCGGCCCTCCGACTTCTCCATAGGCCACCGCGGCGCGCCCCTGCAGTTCCCCGAGCACACCCGGGAGAGCTACGTCGCGGCGGCGCAGATGGGTGCCGGCATCCTGGAGTGCGATGTGACCTTCACCAGCGACCTGGAGCTGGTCTGTCGTCACGCCCAGTGCGACCTGCACACCACCACCAATATCCTCACCACGCCACTGGCCAGCCAGTGCACCCAGGGCTTCACCCCCGCGGTGCTGGACAACCAGGGCAACGTGATCACTCCAGCCAGCGCGCTGTGTTGCACGAGCGATATCACGCTGGCGGAATTCAAGACTCTGGAAGGCAAGATGGACGCCGCCAACCGCGCTGCGCTGACGCCGGAAGAGTACGTGAACACCCGCGGCACCCCCGACTTCCGCACTGACCTGTACACCACAGGCGGCACTTTGCTGACCCACGCCGAGAGCATAGAACTGTTTCGGGAACTGGACCGGAAATTTACCCCTGAGCTCAAGTCACCGGCGGTGGCCATGCCCTTCAACGGTTTCACCCAGGAGGACTACGCCGCCAAAATGATAGAGGAGTATATCGCCGCCGGCGTGCGGCCGAAGGATGTGTGGCCGCAGTCATTCAACTATGAGGATGTGCTTTACTGGATCGACGAGTATCCCGCCTACGGTGAGCAGGCAGTATTCCTTGACGGCCGTTACGACCAGGGCATTCCCCTGTCCGACTTCGAAGACCGGGTGGATGACGGGCTCAATATCATCGCCCCGCCAATGCAGATTCTGTTAAGCACCGATGGCGATGACATCGTGCCCTCACAGTATGCCGAGAACGCTGTAGAGGCCGGCCTCGACATCATCAGCTGGACCACCGAGCGCTCGGGCCGCATCGTTGAGGATGTGGCAGCCAGTGGCGGCGCCTTCTACTACGACACCACCGTCGATGTGCTGGAGAACGACGGTGACATCCTCCGCACCATCGATGTGCTGGTGCAGGACGTCGGCATATTCGGCCTGTTCTCCGACTGGCCGGCCACCACAACCTTCTACGCCAACTGCGAGGACATTCCGGCCCTGAGAGCCATGAAGAAAGGCGGCAAGAGAAAAGGCAGGGGGTCGGACGATGACGATGACGATGACGATGACGATGACGACGATGATGATGATGACTGACATCCTCAGCGCCTGAATCTGGAGCGGGGCCAAAGGCCCCGCTTTTCTTTTCCACGCCTGCCTGACCCTGCATCCCCTCTCAAACGGCGCTGCTATACTCCGCGCAAACCGGAGACAGCCATGGTCAACGCCGCCCAGATATCCCGCGCCTTTATTCGCCCCAGCAGCAACCTGGGCCTGCTGTCACGGCGAGAGGCCGCCAGCCTGGTATCGGCCGACGAGGACCTGCACAAGCTGTTCCGGCGCTGCGCACTGGCCATCCTCAACTCCGGCAACGACACTGACGATGCGCGGGCGATCTTCGAGGCCTACGCGGATTTCGAGATCAGAGTGATTTCGGAATCCCGCGGCGTGCAGCTCGAGCTGTTCAACGCCCCGGCGCCGGCTTTTGTCGACGGTGTGATGATCGACGGCATCCGCGACCATATCTTTACCGCGCTGCGCGACGTGATCTTCATGAGCCAGCGCCGCGACCGCTTTGACCTGGAAACCAGAGAGGGCGTCACCGACGCGGTATTCCGCATGTTGCGCAACGCCAACATGCTGCGCGCCGGTGAGCCTCCCAATATCGTGGTGTGCTGGGGTGGCCACTCCATCCCCCGCAGCGAATACGAGTTCACCAAAGAAGTCGGCTACCAACTGGGCCTGCGGCACCTGGATATCGCCACCGGCTGCGGCCCCGGTGCCATGAAGGGGCCCATGAAGGGTGCCGCGGTGGGCCACTCCAAGCAGAGCAACTACGGCAGCCGTTTCCTGGGCCTGACCGAGCCCAGCATCATCGCCTCGGAGCCGCCCAACCCGATCGTCAATGAGCTGATCATCCTGCCGGATATTGAAAAGCGCCTCGAGGCCTTCCTGCGAGTGGCCCACGCCATCCTGGTGTTCCCGGGGGGCGCCGGCACCGCGGAGGAAATCCTCTACTTACTGGGCGTGATGATGCAGCCCGAGAATGCCGAAACAAGGCTACCCATCGTGATGGCGGCCTCCGAGGAAAGCGCGGCCTACTTCGATGAGATCGACCACTTTATCCGCGGCACCCTTGGGGATGAAGCCACCAAACACTACGAAATCATTTGCGGGGATCCCGCCGCTACCGCACAGCGCCTGCGCCAGGGCGTGACCCAGGTGCGCCGCCACCGCAACCGTGAGAACGAGTCCTACTGCTTTAACTGGGAGCTACACATTCCGGAGGAATTCCAACGCACCTTCGAGCCCACCCACGACAACATGGCGACCCTGGCGCTGCACCGCGACCAGCCGGCCCACCAGCTCGCCTCAGAGCTCCGCAAGGCCTTCTCCGGTATCGTGGCGGGGAACATCAAGGACTTCGGCGTGGCCGCGGTGGAAGCCCACGGCCCCTATCAGATCAACGGCGACCCGGAGATCATGGCCATGCTGGACGCGCTGCTGGCCGGCTTCGTGGCCCAGGGCCGCATGAAGTTAGGCACCGCGGTCTACCGGCCCTGCTACGAGCTGTGCGCATAGTCCGCTTGCGGAAAGCTCAGCCCCAGGGTTTGATCAGGAACTTGTCGCCGGTGGCCTTCTTGTTGTACTCGACAATATTGTCGAGCTGAAGGGCCTCGGCCAGGCTGACTTCCTTCGCGTAGTGGCTCGCAAAGGTGGTCTTGATCTCGCGGGCCACTCTCAGGCGCATCTCGCCGGCCTTCTCCAGGCCTGCCTTTTGCAGGAAGTGCGTCAGCAGGAAGCCGCCCACGCTCCAGGCAAAGCCGTAGTTCAGGCTCAGGGTGGTCGGGCTCAGGTCCAGCCGACCGTAGATGTAAAGCTGCTTGAAGGTGTCGGAGCCGTAGCGGTTGTACTCTTCCATCTCGCTGGCCGCCGCCATCTCCATGCACAGCATGATGCTGTCTGCCAGCTTGCCACCGCCGGTGGCATCGAAAGCGAGCGTTGCGCCAGTTTCCTTGATGGCCGCGGTAAGGCGCGCCTTGAAGTCGGTGTCGCTGGAATTGACGATGTACTTCGCACCGATGTCTTCGAGAATCTTTACCTGCTCGGGCTTGCGCACGACATTGACCAGATCGACACCGTCGGCGATGCAGATCTTGTTGAGCATCTGACCCAGGTTGGAGGCCGCTGCCGTGTGCACGATAGCTTTATGACCCTCCATGCGCATGGTTTCCACCATGGCGAGCGAGGTGAGCGGATTGACCACGCAGGAGGCGCCTTCCACTGCGGTGGTGCCGGGCTCCAGCTCAAGGCACATGAAAGCAGGCACTACCCGGTACTGGCCGAACATCTCGCCGCCAAAAATGCCCACCGTCTTGCCCATCAACGCCTGGGCGGCGTCGGAGGAACCGGCGGCCACCACGGCACCGGCGCCCTCGTTGCCCACCGATAGTGACTGGCCCACCCGGGCGGCCACCATGGGCATGTGCTGGGGGGCGATATCAAAGCTTGTTACCGGGCGCTCGGCGCTGCCGGTGACGCGGCCGCTGGTGATATCCGCCGGGCCCAGCAGCAGGGCCAGGTCCGAGGGGTTCATGGGGGCTGCCTCTACCTTTACCAGCACCTCATCGGGCCCCGGTTCCGGAACCGGCACATCCACCAGCGAGAGTTCGAGGGTGTTGTCGTCTTTTACCGTGGTGCGTAGCTGCAGACCTGTATCGGCCATGGTGCCTCCGAGATTGCTGGAATAGTTTTGGGGCGCCTAGTGTACTCGGATCAGGAGACGCTGGGCAGGGCGGGATAGTCCGTGTAGCCGTCGGGGCCGGCCGTGTAGAGCCGTGCCGGGTCGAAATCCGCCAGCGGCTTGCCGCGCCAGAAGCGATCCACCAGGTCCGGGTTGGCGATAAAGGGGCGGCCGAAGCTGACTGCGGCCAGCTCACCGCGGTCGAGGGCCTCAGCAGCCTCCTCCCCGGAATAACTCTCGTTGCCGATCACCTGGTTCGGAAAGTATTGGCGGGCCAGCTCGATATTGTCGACCCGGCCGTTGGGTATGCGAATGGCATGCACGTAGGCCAGCTTCAGCTCGCTGGCACCGGCCAGCAGGGCGGCGAAGGTGTTCTGGGGGTCGTCGTCCTCGAGGTCGTTGAAGCGATTGTCCGGTGAGATACGAAAACCCACCCGGCCACCGCCGTCCACGTTGGCCATGGCCCTCAATACATCGAGGGGGAAACGCACCCGGCCCGCCACGCTGCCGCCGTAGGCGTCGTTGCGCTTGTTGGTCCCGGTGGAGAGGAACTGGGCCGGCAGGTAGCCGCTGGTGCCGTGCAGCTCGACACCGTCGAAGCCGGCTTCATAACAGCGCGCGGTGGCCTCGGCGTACTCGAGCACAACGCCGGGAATCTCTTCCGCCGCGAGTTCCCGGGGCGTGGTAAATGGCTGCATGCCTTCGGTGTCGGTGTAGATCTCGCCGCGGGCGCGGATCGCTGAGGGCGCCACAGTCTCGCTGCCCGGGGCCTTGTTAAACGGATGGGCGATACGGCCGCAGTGCATGATCTGCGCGACGATCAATCCGCCCTCGGTGTGCACGGCGTCTGTCACCTTGCGCCAGGCCTCGGTTTGTTCGGCGTTGTAAATGCCGGGCGTACGACAGTAGCCGATACCGTCGGCACTTGGCGCAATGCCCTCGGTAACAATCATGCCGGCCCCGGCCCGCTGACGGTAGTACTCCACCATCAACCGGCTGGGCATATCGCCGGTCTCGGCGCGGCTGCGGGTCATGGGCGCCATCACCACGCGGTTGCGCAAGCTGAGGCCGCCCAGTCGCACCGGGGTAAACAGACTGTCCATGATTATCGCACTCGAATTCGGGGGTCAGGGGCACCGCGACGCATGGTCGCGAGGAACTGATCCAGCGGTACTGGTGGAGCCACCTCGGGTTCGTCGCTGTCCGGCGGCGAAGCCCAGAACTCCGCCCAGGACGGGAACAGCTCGTGGAAGGCGCCGTCGTAGTGTTCGCGGTCAGGCCAGCGCATCTTGTGCTCTCCTACCGGCGGTCTGTTGAGATCGGTGGCATACCAATAGCAGGGCAGGCGGCGGCGGAAAACCCAGCGGCCATCTATGCGCTCGTAATTGTCCCAGTACAACATCTGCATGATCACCCACTCGGTCTCGCCGTTCTCACAGGGCGTTTCGTGTTCATTCTTGGAGTACACCACACCATGGGCATGGTCGGCGTCATCAAATTCGATGATGTGATTGCCGGTGTGGTGGGCGGTGCCCGTGAACTGCAGGCGCAGGGTATCGTCCAGCCAGCGCTTGAGATGGGCGCGACCGACCTTGTCGCGGCTTACGCGAATGTCCGGCGCAAACAGGTTGACGTGGGCATCGAGGTCACGCATGTCCAGGCTCAGGGCGTACTTAGCGACGAGTTGACGAATCTCTTCGAGGGATTCCAGCCTGTCGAGGCGCGCTTCCAGGTCAGTCATTCAACTCTCCCAGTCAGCGGCGCCGCTGTTCAGTTCCACCGTGCGCCCACCGTCCACATGCAAGGCGGCGCCGGTGATATAGGAGGCCTCATCACTGGCCAGAAACAGGATGGCGTTGGCCGCCTCGTCCGGTGTGCCGATGCGACCCAGGGGTACCGAGCGCGCAGTGGCCGCCTGGGCCTCACAATCGGGAATGGCGGCTTCGGTGGCCGGCGTCATCACCACGCCGATCACAACGGCGTTGACGCGCACCCCCTGCCGGGCCCATTCAATGGCGGCGCTGCGGGTCAGAGACTGCAGGGCCGCTTTGGCGGCGCTGTAGCCGGCCACCCCCGGCGTGGCGAGTTCACCACAGACCGATGACACGTTGACTACCGCGCCGCCCCCGGAAAGCTGCGGGAAACACTCACGCATCAACAGCATGGGGCCGTCGGCGGCGGTGGCAAAGCTGGCGCGCCAGGCGCTGAGGTCGTGGTCGGCCAGCATGCCCGGTACCAGCGCGTTGGCATTGTTGACGAGGATATCGATGCCGCCGAACTGATCCAGGCTGGCAGACACGGCCGCCTTCACCGCCGCTTCATCGGTGATGTCACAGGGCACCGCCAGGGCAGCGTCACCCAGCGAGCCTGCCACCTGCGCCAGGGAGTCGGCATTGCGCCCCAACAGCACCACCTTCGCCCCTTCTGTGGCAAAGCGACGCGCCGTTGCCTCTCCCACGCCGCTGCCGGCGCCGGTAATGAGTGCGACCTTGTCAGCAAGCCTGCCAGCGGTCACGGCTACTCCCTCGGTTCAATATTCAGTGCTGTGGACGCCCAATATAGCGCGTGCCCCACAGCGGCAGAACGCCTCGGGGCCGGCGCCAGTTTAAAATAGCGCACGACAACTCGGAGAAGCACCATGAGCACCGCCCCCTATCCCAGCGAACACCCCACCCCCTCGCAGTTACTGGCCGACAAATCGGTTCTGGTGACCGGCGCCGGCATGGGCATCGGCCGCGCCATCGCCAAGGCCTGCGCCCGCGAGGGGGCGAAAGTGCTGGTGGCGGACTTCAACGAGGCGGCCGGGGCAGAGACGGTGGCGGCCATCGAGGCCGCCGGTGGTGAGGCCTGCTTCGCGGCCGCCGATGTCAGCGACGAAGACGCCGTAGCCGCCATGGTGCAACAGACCATCGACCGCTTCGGGCAGCTCGACCTGGCCTGCAACAGCGCCGCTCTCAGTCGCGGTCACGGCCCCATCCACCGTTTTGAAAAAGCCGTGTTCGACCAGACCCTGGCCATGTGCCTGGCCAACACCTGGCTATGTATGAAGCACGAACTGGAACACATGTTGGAGCGCGGCAGCGGCGCCATCGTCAACATCTCCTCCAATGCCTCCCTGCGCGGCCAGGCCCACAATGCCGCTTATGCCAGCGCCAAGGGCGGCGTAAATATTCTCACCAAGAGCACAGCCGCGGAAGTCGCCGCCCGGGGCGTGCGGGTGAACGCGGTGTCGCCCGGCACCATCCGCACCCCGGGTGTGGAACGCCACTTTGAAGAACACCCCGCCCAGAAGGAGATGCTGCTGCAGTCCATGCCTATGGCGCGCCTGGGCGAGCCCGGCGAAATTGCCGAGGCAGTGGTCTTCCTGTTGTCGGACCGGGCCTCCTATATCACCGGCCAGGTCCTGTCCGTGGATGGCGGCGGCGCCGTGCGCTAAGCGCGCCAACGGTCGGGAAAGTTGAACCGCCTCTGCGCGGGCAGCGGCAGGCGGCTTGCTAGACTGGTGGCTCCCCCGTTGAGGAGTCACCCATGGACAGTTTCGAAGGCAAGGTAGCGGTAGTCACCGGCGGCGCCAGCGGCATAGGCGCGGCTCTGGTGCGGCAACTGTTGGCGCAGGGCGCAAAGGTCGTCATCGGCGACGTCGAGCAAAGCGCGCTGGATCGCGCGCTGGCTGAGCTCGACGGCCAAGGCGAGGTGAGCGGCGTGGTCTGCGACGTGTCGAAGCCCGAGTCTGTGAATGCCCTGGCGGGCAGTGTTTACGACCGATACGGCGCCTGCCACCTGCTGTTCAACAACGCCGGTGTTGCGGCACCCTCCGCCAACGTGTGGGACACCACACCCAACGATTGGAGGTGGGTACACGGGGTGAACGTGATGGGTGTGGTGCACGGCATCCAGGCCTTTGTGCCGCGCATGATCGCGGGCGGCGAGGAAGGCCACATCATTAACACCTCCTCCGGTGACGGCGGCATCTCGCCCCTGCCCTACCAGTCGGTGTACGCCTCGAGCAAGGCGGCGGTCTCCATCATCACCGAGTGCCTCGGCGCGCAGCTTAAGAGCGAGGGCACGAAACTGGGGGCGTCGATTTTTTA
>JANQGK010000113.1 GCA_028277365.1 Halieaceae bacterium
GACTTTGGTGCTGGTGTTGTATGTGATGTTCATGCTGGTGCTGAAGCCCCTGGGGGGCATGCGCGACGAAATGGCAATGCGCAACGTGGCCACCGAGGAAAAACTGTCGCGGGTGCAGGCCATGGCCAGCGAGCTCAAGCAGCTCAAGACCAGCGGCAACCCGCAGGCCAATCGCAACATGAACCAGCTCATCAATGCCTCCACTGCCGACGTGGGCATCCGTCCGACGCGGATATCGCCCAACTCCCGCGGGGAGACCCAGATTCGTTTCGAGAACGTCGGCTTTGCGGAACTGCTGCGCTGGCTGTACCGCATCGAATACGGCGAGGGTATCGCGGTGAAGGAAGTGGCGATCACCCAGGGTGATCGCGGCGGCGTCGTCAAAGCCACCATCCGCCTGGGCGCCAGTTAGTGTGAACAGGCCCTAGTGCAACGTGTTCTTCTGGGCGCCGGCCTGGCGCTGTTGTTTCTGTTTGTGCTGGTGTCCACCGCGCCGGCCCGCCTGTTGGGTTACCTGGTGCCGGATCATCAGCTGCGCCTGTCGGGCTTCTCCGGCACGCTCTGGGAGGGCATGGCCAGCAATGTGGCGGTGGCTACCCCAGGGGGTTGGGTGCAGCTCGGTCGCACCCGCTGGAGCCTGTCACAGCTTTACCTGCTGGCGCTGATGCCGACGCTGGACATTGAATCTGAATGGGGCCAGCAGCGCCTGCAGGCCAATATCCGTTTGTACCCCTCGGGGGATGTCCTGGTGCGCGGCCTGCGCACCAGCTTTTCCGCCGGCCTTATCAAGCAGTTTATGCCGGTCAACCTGCGCGGCACGCTGACCCTGGAGTCGCCGCAGCTCAAGATTGCCAGCGGCGTGCCCACCGAGGGGCGCGGTAAGCTGGTTTGGCGGCAGGCGTTCTGGAGAGGTGTGCGCGGCTCCCAGCCCCTGGGCGACTACGAACTGAATTTCCAGATACCCGCACCTGCCATCGGCAGTGCACAGGTGAAAACCCTGGCCGGCCCGATTCGCATCGAGGGCGGGCTGGAGGTGAAGGGACGCGAATACTCGGTGGATGCCAGCCTCACCAGCGACGAGGTGATCGATGTAGAGCTGTCCTCGGCCTTGGAGCTGATGGCGGCCCCGGTGGACGGCGGCTACCGTCTCAAGTTTAATTCCGAATTCTGACAGCGCCTGCGCGGCACAGGGAGACAGCAATGAACGATACCGCCTACCGGAAGTACGAGTGCGTGGTGTGCGGCTTCATCTACGATGAGGCCGAGGGCCTGCCGGATGATGGCATTCCCGCCGGCACCCGCTGGGAAGACATCCCCGATGACTGGGAGTGTCCGGATTGCGGTATCAGCAAAAGCGACTTCGACCTGCTGGAGGAGTAGCGCGCGGTGGACACGCTGATCACCGACATTATCGGTATGACGGGTACCGGCCTGGTGGTGCTCGCCTATTATCTGCTGCAGCTTGAAAAGGTGGACAGCCGCAGCCTGGTCTACAACCTGATGAACCTGGTCGGCGCGGTGTTCCTGCTGATCAGCCTGTGTTTTACCTTCAACCTTGCCAGCTTCGTGATCGAACTGTTTTGGATCGGCGCGTCGCTGATTGGCCTGTGGAAACTCTACAAGGGCCGCAATAACAACAAGCACCCCGAAGAGCGGTTCGGCTGATCCAGGTCGGGGTGAGTTGTGCGGCGATGGCCTAGACTAGGGGTAAGGTCTACAACAGAAAATCTCGGAGAGTGATGCTATGACAGCGTCCCAGCAACCGGCCGCACGGGCCGATCTTGCAGGGCTGCGCCAGCGCCTGCGTGAAACCACCTGCATCGATGAACGGGTCATCGTCGACGAGCTGCTTAAAGGCAGCGCGCTCGATGAGGCGCAGCGTGCGGCCGTCTGCGCCCGCGCGGTGGAAATCGTCGAACACTGCCGCGAGCGCAGTGACGAGGCCGGCACCCTCGATGCCTTCCTGCAAGAATTCGGTTTGTCCAACCGCGAGGGGATCGCGCTGATGTGCCTGGCGGAAGCCCTGCTGAGGGTGCCCGATGAGGACACCGCGGACCGGCTGATCGCCGAGAAAATCCAGTCCGGCGACTGGGGCGCGCACAAGGGCAAATCCCCGTCCGGCTTCGTTAATGCCTCGGTGTGGGGCCTGATGCTGACCGGGCGCATTGTGCGGCTGGACGAGGAGATCACCGGTGATACCGCCGGCTGGATGCGGCAGCTGGTCAGCTCACTGGGCGAACCGGTGGTGCGCCAGGCGGTGCTGCAGGCCATGCGCATCATGGGCAGCCAGTATGTGCTCGGCCGCACCATCGAAGAGGCGCTGAAGAAAGGTGTGGCCGGCAACCGGCCGGGTACGCGCTTCTCCTTCGACATGCTGGGTGAGGGCGCCCGCACCAGGGCCGATGCCGAGCGCTACTTTCGCGACTACCAGGACGCCATTCGCACCATCGCCGGCGGCATCGGCAACGAGACGGTGGAGCACGCCAACGGCATTTCCGTGAAGCTCTCGGCCCTGCACCCGCGCTTTGAGTTCCGCCAGAAGAAGCGGGTGATGGCAGAGCTGCTGCCGAAGGTCCGCGAGCTGGCCCTGGAGTGCAAGGAGGCGGGCATGGGTTTCAATATCGACGCCGAGGAATGCGACCGGCTGGATATTTCCCTGGACCTGTTCGAGGCGCTCGCCCGGGATGAGGCCCTCAAGGGCTGGGGTGGGCTGGGCTTTGTGTTGCAGTGCTACCAGAAGCGCGGCCTGGCCACCGCCGAATGGCTGATCGCCCTGGCTCGGGAGACCGGCCACCGCTTTATGGTGCGGCTGGTGAAAGGTGCCTACTGGGACGGCGAGGTCAAGCACGCTCAGGAGCAGGGCCTGGCGGACTACCCGGTGTTTACCCGCAAGTGCCACAGCGATCTGTGCTACCAGGTCTGCGCCGAGCGCCTGCTGGCGGCTCAACAGGAAATCTACCCGCAATTCGCGACCCACAACGCCCACTCGGTGGCGTTAGTGCTGGCCCTGAGCGAGGGCAAGGACTTCGAGTTCCAGCGCCTGCACGGCATGGGCGGCTTGCTGTTCGATGAACTGCTGGAGCAGAGCCCGCAGACCCGGGTGCGGGTCTACGCGCCGGTGGGAAATCACAAGGACCTGCTGCCCTATCTGGTGCGACGGCTGCTGGAGAACGGCGCCAACAGCTCTTTCGTCAATCGCTTCATGGACGCCGAAGTGCCCCCTGCAGACTTGATCCAGGACCCGGTGGAACTGGCCCGGGCCCAGCCGCTGCGACGACACCCGAAAATCCCGGTGCCACGGGAGATCTACATGGAGCAATCCCAGCCCTGGCTCAACGCCCGCGGTATCGACCTGCACGAGGCCATCGAGGTGGCACCGCTGCTGCAGAAGATGCAGCAGACGGTCGCAGTACCCCTGAAAGCTGCGCCGATTGTCGGTGGCGAGTGGTGTACCGGCAGTCCCCAGAAAGTGCTAAACCCTGCAGATCGTGCGCAATTGGTAGGAGAGGTCGTAAACGCCGATAGCGCTGCCATCGATACAGCGCTGGCTCTCGCTACCGCGGCCCAGCCCGCCTGGGACCGCCGCGGCGCGGAGGCGCGGGCCACCTGCCTGGAACAGGCAGCGGAGTTGATGGAGCGCGACTGCGAGGCCTTGATGGGCATTATCACCGCAGAGGCGGGGCGCACCATCGACGACGCGCTCTCCGAGGTGCGCGAGGCAGTGGACTTTCTGCGCTACTACGCCCAGCAGGCGCGGGCAAACTTCAAACTGCAGGCGCTGCCGGGTCCTACCGGTGAGGTTAACGAACTGTCCCTGCACGGCCGCGGCACCTTTCTGTGCATCAGCCCCTGGAATTTCCCGCTGGCGATTTTCACCGGTCAGGTAGCGGCGGCGCTGGCGGCGGGCAACTGCGTGATCGCCAAGCCCGCCGAGCAAACCCCGCTGATCGGTGCCCGCGCGGTGAAACTGTTGCACGAAGCCGGCGTACCCGGCGACGTGCTGCACTTCATGCCTGGCGATGGCCCCGCTGTGGGCGGCCGGCTGGTGGCTGATGCCCGCATCACCGGCGTGGCCTTCACCGGCAGTACCGCCACCGCCAAGCTGATCAACCGCCAGCTCGCAGAGCGCGAGGGGCCGATCGTGCCGCTGATCGCCGAGACCGGTGGCCTTAATGCCATGATTGTCGATGCCACGGCGCTGCCGGAGCAGGTGGTGGACGATACCATCACCTCGGCGTTTCAGAGTGCCGGGCAGCGCTGCTCGGCCCTGCGGGTGATGTTCCTGCAAGAGGATATCGCCGATGGTGTTATCGCTATGCTGGCCGGCGCCATGAAGGAGCTGTCTATCGGTGACCCGGCGGGCCTGTCCACCGATATCGGCCCGGTCATCGACCTGGAGGCGCGCCAGCGACTGGAGCAGCACGTGGAGCGGCTGGGTAGGGAGGCGACCAGGCTTGCGAAATGCGAGCTGCGCAAGGATCTGGCGGAGGGCTACTATTTCGCGCCCCAGGCCTGGGAGATCGAGTCCCTGGCCCAGCTTCCGGAGGAAGTGTTCGGGCCGATCCTGCACGTCATTCGCTACCCAGGCAGCGACATTGCCCCGGTGCTGAAGCAGATCAACGCCTCTGGCTTCGGGCTGACCCTGGGCGTGCACAGCCGCATCGACGGCTTCGCCCGGGAGGTGTTCCGCGGTACCCGGGTGGGCAACACCTATATCAATCGCAACATGGTGGGGGCCGTGGTGGGTGTGAATCCCTTCGGCGGCCAGGGCCTTTCCGGTACCGGGCCCAAGGCCGGCGGGCCGCACTATCTGCTGCGCTTTGCCACCGAGAAGACTCGCACCGACAATGTGGTGGCGAAGGGCGGCAATACGCAACTGTTCACTCTCCAAGAGAGTTGATGCCCCGGTGATACGGAAACCCCTGGTCGCCGAAGCGGACGCGCTGACGGCGCTGGCCCTGCGCTCCAAGGCCCATTGGGGCTACTCCGAGGATTTCATGACCGCCTGCCGCGCCGAGCTGACGGTCACAGCAAAGGATTTGCTTGCCCGGCATCTCAGCTACCGGCTGTCGGAACGCGATGGATCACTGCGGGGTTTCTACTGCCTCGAGCGTCTGTCGGACCATGAATACGAGCTGGATGCCCTGTTTGTGGAACCCGCACACATCGGTGCCGGGCATGGTCGCGAACTGTTGGCCCACGCCGCTACGCTGGCGCTGGCTGGAGGCGGGCGCGTTATGCTTATCCAGGGAGACCCCCACGCCGAGGCTTTCTACCGGGCCGCCGGTGCCAGGCAGATCGGCACGCGTCCGTCCGAGAGCATCGCCGGCCGCGAGCTGCCGCTGTTTGAACTGGTGCTGTAACCGGCGCCGACGCATATAACAAGGAGATAACAATGAACCTGATGTTGAATACGCAGATCCTTGCGCCCGCCGCCGTGCTGGTGGCCTGGTCGTTGGTAATGATGGTGTGGGTGGTGGCGACTCGCTTTCCTGCCTTCAAGGCGGCGGGGATCGACCTTACCGTGGCGCCGCCGGGAGGCCGCTACCCGGATGTGGAGCCCACTATGCCGCCGCGGGTGAACTGGGTCGCCCACAACTACAACCACCTGATGGAGCAACCCACCATCTTCTACCCGCTGGTGGTAATCCTGGCCATCACCGGTGCCCCGGATGCAGCCATCTGGTGGGCCTGGGCCTACACCAGCTTTCGCATACTCCACAGCCTGTGGCAGACGTTGGTGAACACGGTGCCGGTGCGTTTTCTGCTGTTCATGTGCTCCAACGTCTGCCTGCTCGCGCTGTCCTACTTTGCCCTGCGTATGACGCTGGGCTAGGCGGCCCCCTATAGCCCCCTACGGTCAGCTCCCCTTACTCCGCCCCTCTACTCAGGGACTGGCTCAAGCACGTTGGCCTGGGCGGCGGCGATGCGCGCCACCGGCAGCCGGTAGGGTGAGCAGCTCACGTAGTCCAGGCCGATTTCGTGGCAGAAGCGAATCGACTTGGGATCGCCGCCGTGCTCGCCACAGATACCGTACTTGATACCTTTGCGGCCGATCTTGCTGTCTTCGATGGCAATTTTCATCAGCCGGCCCACGGCGCGCTGGTCCAGTGACACGAAGGGATCCTGCTCCACGATCTTGCGATCAAGGTAGTCGCCGATAAACTTGCCGATGTCGTCACGGGAGAAGCCGTAGGTCATCTGAGTGAGGTCGTTGGTGCCGAAGCTCATGAATTCCACCGCCGGCGCCAGACGCTTGGCGCCCAGACAGGCTCGCGGCGTCTCCATCATGGTGCCGATTTTGTAGGGAATCGACACCTGCTTCTCTTCCATGGCTTTGAGAATGCCTTTCTCGATCACCTCGGTGATGCGGCGGATTTCCCGCACGTTGACCACCAGCGGAATCATGATCTCCGGGAACGGGTTAAGGCCTTTCTCCTTCGCCAGGATGGCGGCGGAGATAATCGCTTCCACCTGCATCTCGGTGATTTCCGGGAACACGATCGACAGACGGCAGCCGCGGAAGCCGAGCATAGGGTTCACTTCCTGCAGGCTGTGGGCGCGCTCGCGGATCACTTCTACCGGCACGCCGATGCGTTTTGACAGGGCCGCCATGTCTTCCTCATCGTGGGGTAGGAACTCGTGCAGCGGCGGGTCCAGCAGCCTCACGGTGACCGGCAGGCCGTCCATGACCTCAAACAGGGCCAGCATGTCGGCGCGCTGGAACTCCAGCAGTTTGGTCAGATAGGTGGCGCGCTCTTCCTTTTTCTCCGCCAGGATCATACCGCGCATCTGGTCGATGCGTTCGGCCTCGAAAAACATATGCTCGGTGCGGCACAGGCCGATGCCCTCGGCGCCCAGCTCGCGGGCTTTGGCTGCGTCTTCCGGGGTTTCGGCATTGGCCCGCACCTTGAGGCGGCGGTGCTTGTCAGCCCAGGTCAGCAGGGTCTGGAAATCATCGGAGGAGGAGGCCTCGGTTTTGGGAATATCCCCCAGCATCACCTCGCCGGTGGAGCCGTCCAGGGTGATAGTGTCACCGCGCCCAATGACCACGCCGTCGTCGGTGGTGACGGTGCCGGCCTTGTAGTCCAGGTTCAGGTCTTCGCAGCCGGTAATGGCGCACACGCCCATGCCGCGGGCTACCACCGCCGCGTGGGAGGTCATGCCCCCCAACTCGGTGAGAATGCCCTCGGCCACTTTCATACCGTGTATGTCCTCCGGCGTGGTCTCCCGGCGCACCAGAATCACCGGTGTGTCGTTCTTCGACACCTCCACCGCCTCGTCGGCGGAAAATACCACCTGGCCGGTAGCGCCGCCGGGGCTTGCCGGCAGGCCTCTGGCGACGATGTCCTGCTTGGCGTCCGGGTCCACCATCGGGTGCAGGAAGGCCTCCACGTGCTCCGGCGATACTCGCAGCAGGGCCTCCTTCTCGGTGATCAGGCCTTCGCTGACCATGTCCACGGCAATTTTGACCGAGGCGCGGCCGGTGCGCTTGCCGCTGCGGGTTTGCAGCATGTACAGGCGGCCTTCCTGAACCGTGAACTCCAGGTCCTGCATGTCCCGATAGTGGCGCTCCAGCAGGGCCTGGGTGTCGAAAAGCTGCTGGTAGACCTCCGGCAGGGTTTCCTCCAGGGAAGTAATGGGCAGCGGCGTGCGAATGCCCGCCACCACGTCCTCACCGGCGGCATTGGCCAGGTATTCGCCGAAGAAGTGGTCGTCACCGGTGGAGGGATTGCGGGTAAAAGCCACGCCGGAGCCCGAGGTCTCTCCAAAGTTGCCGAACACCATGGACTGCACGCAGACCGCCGTGCCGAGGTCATCGTCGATATTGTTCATCTCCCGGTAGACGATGGCCCGCGGCGTGTTCCAGGACAGGAACACCGCCTCGATGGCGGACTTGAGCTGCTCTTGGGGGTCCTGGGGAAAGTCCACCAGCTGTTTGAATTGCTCTATCACGGCCTGCCAGTCCTCGGCCGTCATATCGGTATCGAGTTTTTTGTTGTGGGCGGCCTTGTGCTTTTCGATGACATCTGCAAAGGGCTCGTCCTCCGCGCCCAGCACCACATCGGCGTACATCTGGATGAAGCGTCGGTAGGAGTCGTAGGCAAAGCGCGGATTGCCGGTCTTGCGGGCCAGGCCCTCGGCGATCTCGTCGTTCATGCCGAGGTTGAGAATGGTGTTCATCATGCCCGGCATGGATACCGGCGCCCCGGAGCGCACTGAGAACAGCAGAGGATTGTCCGGGTCACCGAAGCGCGTTCCCATGTGTTCTTCCACCAGGGCCAGGGCCACCCGGTACTCGGATTCGAGCTTACCCGGCAGCTTGTTACCGCTGTCGAAAAACTCCCGGCAGGTGGGGGTGGTGATGATAAAGCCGAAGGGCACCGGCAGCCCCAGGCTTGTCATCTCGCAGAGGTTGGCACCCTTGCCACCGAGCAGTTCTCGGTCGTCCTTGCTGCCCTCGTTAAACAGGTATACGCGTTTGGCCATGCTGTCTCCAGGTTTGTTGCGGAAGGACCCTCTGCATAACGGGGTAATGCTTCAGCATGGCCTTGCACGCACTCTCGCAAGCCTGAAGTGTCACCGCGTTATGCAGAGGGTCCTTTGGTGCCGGTTACCCAATCGGTTCAGCGGCGTAGTATACTGCGCGGCTGTTTTGATGCAGCAGGAAATCCCACTCTTGGAGAAAGCCACAGAGGTCGTGCGCGGTCTCAGCTACCCCTGGGGCCGCAAGGCTGATCCCGTGCGAGGAGAGCCCGTTGAGGTGGCGGACGGCGTTTACTGGGTGCGGTTCTCTATGCCCATGTCCCTGGACCATATCAACCTTTGGCTGCTGCGGGACGGCGATGGCTGGACCGTGGTCGACACTTGCCTGGCGCTGGACTCCGCCCGCGAACAGTGGGAGTCGCTGTTCGACGGTTTCATGAACGGCGAACCCGTTACCCGCGTGATTTGCACCCACATGCACCCTGACCATGTCGGCCTGGCCGGCTGGCTTTGCGAGCGCTTCGATTGCGAGCTGTGGATGTCCCGCGCCGAGTTCCTGATGTGCCGCTCACTGGTCGGCGACACCGGCCGCGACGCTCCCGAGGCGGGTGTGAGCTTCTATCGCGCCGCGGGCTTCAACGAACAGCAGCTCAACGACTACGTGCGGCGCTTTGGCGGTTTTGGCCGCGCCGTGCACCGGCTGCCGGACAGCTACCGGCGCATTCGCGGCGGCGATACCCTGCGTATCGACGACCGCTACTGGCAGCTGGTGCCGGGTAGCGGCCATTCCCCCGAGCACATCGCTTTGTACTGCCCGGCCCTCAAGCTGCTGATTTCCGGCGACCAGGTGCTGCCGCGCATTACGCCGAACGTGAGCGTATTCCCTACCGAACCCAACGGTGACAACCTGCGCGACTGGCTGCTGTCCAGCGCCCAGATTCGCGAGATCGTCCCCGATGACGTGCTGGTGCTGCCGGCCCACGAGGCACCGTTTTACGGCCTGCACGTGCGCCTGACTCAGATCATCGAGGGCCACGAGCGCGACCTCGACCGGCTCTGGGAACACCTGTCAGAGCCGCGCCGTGCGGTGGACTGCTTTGAGCCACTGTTCAAGCGCGAGATCGACGATAACTCCATCCAGCTCGCCATCGGCGAGACGCTGGCGCACCTCAACTGCCTGATGGGCAGGCGGCTGGTGCAGCGCCAGAGCGATACCGAGGGCGTGGACTGGTATTCACAGGTGACCGATATTTTCGAGGACGAGACATGGAACACATCAGCGAGCGCCTGACCCGATTACGCGCCGCCATGGCCGAGCGCGAACTGGATGCGCTGATCGTGCCGCGGGCAGATGAGTACCTGGGCGAGTACCTGCCGCCGCACAATGAGCGTTTGCGGTGGGCCAGCGATTTTTCCGGCTCTGCCGGCGTGGCCATCGTTATGCGCGACCGCGCCGCGGTGTTCACCGATGGCCGCTACACCGTCCAGGTGCGCCAGCAGGTGAACCCGGATCTGTTCGAGATTCTGCACTCGGTGGAGACGCCTCACGTGAAATGGCTGGCGGGTCAGCTCGAAGCCGGCGGCAAGGTGGGCTACGACCCGCGCATGCACAGCCTGAACTGGGCGCGTGCCGCGCAAAAAATCCTCGCCAAGCGCGAGGTCGAACTTGTGGAGACCGCTGACAACCTGGTGGACCGGTGCTGGCAGGACCGGCCGGTGGCTGAGGTGCACCCGGCCCTGCTGCTGGATGAGGACTTCACCGGCCGCAGCAGCACTGAGAAGCGCGCAGATATTGCCGCGGCGATCCGCGAGGAGGGTGCCGCCGCGGCGCTCATTTTCGCCGCCGACAGCGTGGCCTGGTTGCTGAACATTCGCGGCCGCGATATCCCCTCGCTGCCGCTGGTGCTGGGCTTTGCCCTGTTGCACAGCGACGGCCGGCTCGACTTCTTCACCAATCCAGAGAAAATCCCTGAAGGCTTCGCCGCGCACGTGGGTGAGGGTGTCAGCGTGTTTCCCGAGGCGGAAGCCCCGGCGGCCTTCAAGGCGCTGGCGGGAGCGACCGTGATGGCCGACCCGGCCACCGCCAATGCCTGGTGCCAGCTGGAGCTGGAGCGTGCCGGTGCCACTCTGCTGGCCGCCGACGACCCGGTGCTCATGCCCAAGGCCTGTAAGAACGCCGTGGAAGTGCAGGGCATGCGCGATGCTCACCTGCGCGACGGCGTGGCCGAGGTAAAATTCCTGGCCTGGCTGGACGCCGAAGTGGCCGTAGGGCACCTGCACAGCGAGGGCGAGCTGTCTGACAAATTGTTGAGCTTCCGGGCCGGGCAGGCGCGCTTCCAGGACATCAGCTTCGACACTATTTCCGCCGCCGCTGCCAACGCCGCGCTGCCGCACTACCACCACGTCAACGCCCCGGAGGAAACGCGTCTGCACATGGATTCGGTGTATCTGGTGGACAGCGGCGGCCAGTACCTGGACGGCACCACCGACATCACCCGCACGGTGGCGATCGGCGACCCGGGCCAGGAGGTGCGCGAGCGCTTCACCCTGGTGCTGAAAGGTCATATTGCGCTGGACCAGGCGCGCTTTCCGGAAGGCACCACCGGCACCCAGCTCGACGTGCTGGCACGCATGTTCCTGTGGCGCGAGGGCCTGGACTACGACCACGGCACCGGCCACGGCGTGGGCGCATTTCTGAGCGTGCACGAGGGCCCCCAGCGCATTGCCAAGGCCGTGAGCGAAGTGCCGCTGAAGCCCGGCATGGTGTTGAGCAACGAACCCGGCTATTACAAGGATGGCGCCTACGGGATTCGCTGTGAAAACCTGGTGGTGGTGCGCGAGTCCGATATCGACAGCGACGACGGTCGCACCATGTATGAATTTGAAGCTATCACCCTGGCGCCCTTCGACCTGCGCCTGGTGGAGCCGTCGCTGATGACGGTGGAAGAAACCGACTGGCTCAATGATTACCACGCCACCGTGCGTGACAAGCTTTCGCCCCATCTCGAGGGTGACGAACTGGCCTGGCTGCAACAGGCCACCCAACCCATTCAACCTGCAGGAGAAAAAGCAGCATGAGCGAAGCCTATATCTGTGGCGCGGTACGTAGCGCCGGTGGACGCAAGAAGGGCCGTCTGGCGAAAGTTCACCCCATCGACCTGGGCGCCAAGGTGGTCGACGCGTTGGTAGAGCGCACCGGTATTGACCCGGAAACAGTCGATGACCTGATTTTCGGCTGCGTCAGCCAGGTGGGTGCCCAGAGCAGCAACGTGGCCCGCAATGTCTGCATTTCCTCGGTGCTCGGCGAGAGCGTTCCCGGCACCAGCGTTGATCGCCAGTGCGGCTCCGGCCAGCAGGCGATTCACTTCGCCGCCCAGGCGGTGATGTCCGGCACCCAGGACCTGGTGATCGCGGGTGGCGTCGAAAGCATGACCCAGGTGCCGATCGGCGCCAGCATCATAGATGGCTACAAGGCTGACCACGGCACGCCCTACGGCGAAGAAATCATGAAGCGCTACCCCGGCGTGCAGTTCTCCCAGTTCACCGGCGCCGAAATGCTGGTCGACAAGTACAACATCAGCAAGGAAGAGCTGGAAGAATTCGCCTTCTCTTCGCACGTGAAAGCCAAGCAGGCGGTGGAAGAGAATCGCTTCGAAAAGGAAATCGTGCCCATCGAGGTGGAGCTCGAAGACGGCACTCGTGAGATGCATGCCCAAGATGAAGGCATCCGCATGGACGCCACCCTGGATGCGATCCGTGGACTGGAGCCCCTGCAGGAAGGCGGCACCATCACCGCGGCCATGGCCTCACAGATCTGCGACGGCGCCTCTGCCGTGCTGGTGGCCAACCGCGAAGCGGTGGAGAAGTATGGCCTCAAGCCGATGGCAAAGATTGTCGCCATGTCGGTAGTCGGCACCGACCCGATCATCATGCTGGAAGGCCCCATCAAGGCCACCGAGAAGGTGTTGGAGAAGGCCGACATGAAGCTCGAGGACATCGATCTGTTCGAGGTCAACGAGGCTTTCGGTTCCGTGCCCATGGCCTGGGTCAAGGGAACCGGCGCTGACATCGACAAACTCAACGTCAATGGCGGCGCCCAGGCCCTCGGCCATCCGCTGGGTGGCACCGGCGCCAAGCTGATGACCACCCTGGTGCACGAACTGCATCGCAGTGGCAAGCAGTACGGCCTGTTGGCCATCTGTGAAGGCGGCGGTACCGCCAATGGCACCATTGTCGAGCGTATGGACGGCTCGCTGTAGCCGGCAGTGGGGTCAGAGCCCTTTTTCTGCGAAAAAGGGCTCTGACCCCGTTTAAGAATAAGAGCAGGTCATAACCTGCTACGATACGCAGCAACCAATAGGAGAATAATAATATGGCCATGGCAGGCGGCAGCCACGAAAACTGGTCATCACGTTGGGCATTTCTTATGGCCTCGGTCGGCTTCGCCGTCGGCCTCGGGAATATCTGGCGCTTCCCTTATGTTACAGGCGAGAACGGCGGTTCGGCCTTTGTGCTGGTCTATCTCGGCTGCGTATTCCTGATCGGTGTACCGATCCTGATTGCCGAGCTGTTTGTCGGCCGGCGCGGCAAGATGAGTCCGCCCCTGTCCATGCGCAATGTCGCCACCACGGAGGGGCGCCACAAAGGCTGGCAGCTGGTTGGCCATATGGGCCTGCTGGCGGCCTTCACCATCGAGATTGTTTACGCGGTAGTGGTGGGCTGGGTGCTGTGGTATCTGTTCAAGGCGGTGAGCACCGGCTTTGCCGGCTTTGACAGCACCGTCGCCGAAGCGGAGTTTGGTGCTGTGCTGGCGGACCCCACCGGTATGCTGTTCTGGACCCTGATAGGGCTGATGGTTACCGGCTATATCATCTATTCCGGCGTGCAGGGCGGTATTGAAAAGGCGGTGACAATTCTTATGCCGCTACTGTTCGGCCTGCTGGCGGTGCTCGCCATCTATAACGTATTTGCCGGCGGGATGAGTAAAGCGCTGGTGTGGCTGTTCGAACCGGACTTCAGCCGCATCAAGCCGGAAGTATTCCTGATTGCCGTGGGGCAGGCCTTCTTCTCTATTGGCGTGGCCATGGGCGGCATGATGACCTTTGGCGCCTACCTGCCGAAAACGGTGTCCATTCCCGGCTCGGTGCTGATCATCGTCATCGCCGACACCATGGTGGCGCTGCTGGCGGGTCTGGTGATCTTCCCCGCGGTATTCCACAACGGCCTCGACCCCGCCGCCGGCGCCGGCCTGATCTTCCAGACCCTACCGGTGGCCTTTGCCCAGATGCCCGGCGGCTATGCCTTCAGTATCGCCTTCTTCCTGCTGCTGTCGGTAGCGGGCATTACCTCCATGGTCGGCCTGATTGAGTGCGTCACTGCCTGGATGGAAGATCACCATGGCTTTGCCCGCCACAAGAGCGCCACGGTGGTGGTGGGCAGCGTCGCGGTGCTCAGCGTGATCAGTGCCCTGTCCTACAACCTATTGGCTGAATTCAAGCTGGGCGGGCGCACTATCAACGACGTCATGGACTTCTTCTCCAACCAGATCCTGCTGCCGCTGGGTGGCCTGCTGATTGCCCTGTTCGTGGGCTGGTTCGTATCCCGGGAGTCGAGCGGCGAGGAACTCGAGTTTTCCCACCCGCTGCTGTTCAAGGCCTGGCACGTTCTGGTGCGCTACGTCGTGCCGCCCGCGGTAGCGGTCATCTTCTACTTCGGCGTCAGCGAGTAAGCGAATGATTGGAACCCTGACGGACATTCTCTGGAGCTATGTCCTGATCGTGCTGCTGGTCGGTCTCGGCCTGTGGTTGACCTTCGCCTCGCGCTTCGTACAGTTCCGGTTTTTTGGCGCCATGTTCGCCTCCCTGCGCCGCGGCCTGCACGAGAAGGAGGGCCACCTGTCTTCCTTTCAGGCCCTGGTAGTAAGCGTGGCCGGCCGGGTGGGTGGCGGCAATATCGCCGGTGTCGCGGTGGCGATCACCCTGGGCGGGCCGGGGGCGGTATTCTGGATGTGGTTGATTGGCCTGATGGGCATGGCCACCAGCTTCTTCGAGTGTTCGCTGGCGCAGCTTTACAAGCGTGCCGAACCCGACGGCACCTACCGCGGCGGGCCGGCTTACTACATGAAGCACGGCCTCAAGAAGCCCTGGATGGCGGTGGTCTACTCGGTGCTGCTGCTGATTACCTTCGGCTTCGGTTTCAATGCCGTGCAGTCTTTCATCGTCGCCACTTCCATGGAGGCTTCCTTCGGGCTACCGGTGTGGGCCACCGGCGCGGCTCTGACGGTGATGGTGGGCGTGACCATTTTCGGCGGCATCAAGCGGATCGCTCACGTAGCGGAATTCGTGGTACCTATCATGGCGTTGGGCTATGTGCTGGTGGCCTTTTATGTGCTGGCCACCAACATCGGCGAGGTGCCGGAAGCAATTGGCCACATCGTCAAGTCGGCGCTGGGCTTCGAGCCATTGGTCGGCGGTGGTTTCGCCGCGGTGGTGATGCAGGGCGTGAAGCGCGGCCTGTTCAGCAACGAGGCGGGACTGGGCAGCGCGCCCAACGTGGCGGCGGTGGCCTATGTGCCGCACCCTGCCCACCAGGGCATGGTGCAGTCGCTGAGCGTGTTCATTGACACCCTGATCCTTTGCAGCGCAACCGCTGTGATCATCCTGCTGTCAGACGCCTACCAGCCCGGCGAGGCGGGCGTGAACGGTGTGGCCCTGACCCAGGCCGCGTTGGGCGGTCATGTGGGTAGCTGGGGTGAGGGTTTCGTCAGCGTGGCACTGCTGTTGTTTGCCTTCAGCTCCATCATGTACAACTACTACCTGGGCGAGAACAGCCTTAACTATTTCAGCGAAGAGAACCAGAAGCTGTTCACGGTGTTTAGAATCCTGGTGCTGGTATTGGTCATGTGGGGCTCGCTGCAGGACCTGGGCACGGTATTCGGCTTTATCGACCTGACCATGGGCCTGTTGGGCGTGGTGAACCTGGCCGCGGTGGGACTGCTGATTCCCATCGCCTTCCGGCTGCTGAAGGACTTCGATACTCAGCGCACCCGGGTCGATGTGCCGCAGCTCGACCCGGCCCAGTGGTCCGACCTCGACATCGACCCCAGGGCCTGGCGCGATTGATCAGCTGCTACTGGGCGCCGCTTCCGGCGCCGCAGGCTTCGTTGCCAGGGCACGACACAACACATAGAACACCGGCGTAAACAGCAGGCCGAACAGGGTTACCCCGAGCATCCCCGAGAACACGGTGATGCCCAGGGCCTGGCGCATCTCTGCGCCCGGCCCCTCGGCAATCACCAGCGGGATTACGCCGAGAATGAACGCCATCGAGGTCATCAGGATAGGCCGCAGCCGCAGGCGCGCGGCGCTCACCGCGGCGTCAAACCGATCCCTGCCCGCGTCCTCTTCCTGCTTGGCGAACTCCACGATCAGGATGGCGTTCTTGGCCGCCAGGCCCACCAGCACAATCAGTCCCACCTGCACCAGGATGTTGTTGTCCCAGCCGGTCACCCAGACACCGAACATGGCGAACAGCATGCACATGGGCACGATCAGGATGATCGACAGGGGCAGGGTCAGGCTTTCGTACTGGGCCGCCAGCAGCAGGAACACGAAAATGATCGAGAAGGCGAACACAATCACCCCGGTGTTGCCCGCCTGCTTCTGCTGGTAGGCGAGCTCGGTCCACTCGTAGGCGAGGCCGTTCGGCAGCTGGGCTTCCGCCAGCGCCTCCATCTTAGCAATCGCCTCGCCGCTGCTGGTGCCGGGCAGGGTGCTGCCATACACCGATGCGGCCGGATACAGGTTGTAACGCATTACCCGATAGGGCCCGGTACGGTACTTCGCTGTGGCGACCGAGCCCAGGGGTACCTGCTCGTCGAAGGCATTGCGCGTATATAGGCTCAGCAGGTCTTCCGGCGACCGGCGGTAGGGGGCATCAGCCTGGGCGGTTACCCGGAAAGTACGGCCCAGGTAGTTGAAGTCGTTGACGAAAGCCGAACCAAAGTAGATTTCCACAGTGTCGAACACGTCGCTTACCGGCACCTGCAGGCGCTCGGCGCGTTCCCGGTCGATGTCCAGGTAGAGCTGCGGCGTGCGGTTGTTGAACAGCGTGAAGGCCTGGGTAATGCCCTCGCTCTCATTGGCCGCCTGGGTCAGCTCTGCAGTGGCCTGCTCCAGCAGCGGCAGTCCGCGCCCGAGCCGGTCCTCAACCATCAGGCGGAAACCGCCGGCGTTGCCGATACCGCGCACCGCCGGCGGCTGGATAATCAGCACAAAAGCCTCGTCGATAGTCGCACCAACACCCCACATCTGGTTGACCAGATCGCCCACCGGCGGGCGCTCACCAAACGGTGCAAAGGTGGGGAAGATCGTTGCCGAGTTCGGCGCATTGGTAAACGTGGCGCCGGAAAAACCGCTGAAGCCCACGGCGTTTACCACGCCGTCGATGGCCAGCAGTTTCTCGGTGACTTCCCGGACCACGGCGTCGGTGCGTTCCAGCTCGGCACCTGGCGGCAGCTCGATGGACACGATGGCGTAACCCTGATCCTGGTCGGGGATAAACCCGCCGGGCACCTGCTGGAACTGGAAACCGGTCAGGGCCAGCAGCCCCAGGTAAGCCACCATGACCAGCGCGCCACGCCGCACCAGGCGGCTGGTCAGCCAGGCATAGCGGTTCGACAGTGCCGACAAGGCGCGATTGAAAATGCTGAAAAAGCCACCGCTTTTCTCGTCGCCCTCTTCATGGGTTTCATGGGGTTTCAACAGCAGCGCACACAGCGCCGGACTCAGTGTCAGTGACACCAGCACCGAGATCATGGTCGCCGTGGCAATCGTCAGCGCGAACTGCTGGTAGAACTGCCCGGTAATACCCGGGACAAAAGCCGCGGGCACAAACACCGCGACCAGCACCAGTCCCAGGGCGACCAGCGCATTACCCACCTCGTCCATGGTGCGGTGGGCAGCATCCCGTGGCGGCATGCCGTCGCGCATGTGCCGCTCGACGTTCTCCACCACCACGATGGCGTCATCCACCACGATACCAATGGCCAGCACCAGGCCGAACAGGGTGAGGTTGTTCAGGCTGAAGCCCAGCGCCTGCATGATGGCGAAGGTGCCCACCAGGGAGACCGGGATAGCGATGATGGGAATCAGTGAGGCGCGCCAGGTCTGCAGGAACAGGATGATCACCAGCACCACCAGAGCGACCGCTTCGAAGATGGTTTGGACCACCGCAGACACCGATTCCTGGATGAATTCGGTGGGATTGTAGACGATGGCGTACTCGAGCCCCGGCGGGAAGTCTTCCGCCATTTCCGCCATGGTGGCCTGCAACTCTCTGGCGGTGTCCAGGGCATTGGTGCCCGGGGTCTGGAAGATCGGCAGGGCTATAGCGGGCTGGCCGGCCAGGTAACCACGGGTGGTGTAACTCTGCGCGCCGAGCTCCACCCGCGCCACGTCTTTGAGGCGCAAGATGCGACCCTCATCAGAGGCGCGCACCACAATGTTCTCGAATTCTTCAGGGCTCTTCAGCCGCCCCTGGGTCTGGATGCCGATCTCGAAGGCGTTGGGATTGTCTGCCGGCGCCTGATTCATGGTGCCGGCAGACACCTGGATATTCTGGGCGCGCAGGGAGCGCACGACTTCCGCCGGCGTCAGGTCGACGGCGTTGACCAGGTCGGGGTCCAGCCAGATACGCATGGCGTATTCGCTGGCGCCGAACAGGCGAATCTGTCCGACGCCGTTGATGCGCGCCAGTCGATCGCGCACCTGCAAGGTGGCGTAGTTGGCGATGTAGAGTTGGTCGTAGGTGTCGTCGGGAGAAAAGAGGTTCACCACCATCATCAGGTCCGGTGAGCTCTTCTGCGTGACCACGCCGAGCCGTCGCACCTGCTCGGGCAGGCGCGGCTCTGCGATGGCCACACGGTTTTGCACCAACACCTGGGCGACGTCCAGGTCGGTGCCCAGTTCAAAGGTGACCGACAGCGTAACGTTGCCATCCCCGGTCGACTGGGACAGCATATACAGCATGTTCTCAACGCCGTTGATCTCCTGCTCCAGTGGCGTGGCAACGGTGTCCGCCACCACCTCGGCGCTGGCCCCCGGGTAACTTGCCGTCACCTGGATGGTGGGGGGCGCAATTTCCGGGTACTGGGTGATTGGCAGCGACACATACGAAATCGCGCCCACCAGTGTGATCAGGATGGAAATGACAGCGGCGAAGATTGGCCGCTCAATGAAGAAGTGAGTGAAGTTCATCAGCGCTTCCTCAGTTCGCGGCCTGAGGACTGACGCTCATGCCCATGCGCAGGCGGTGGTAACTGCCACCGATCAGCTGCTCCTCGCCGAGGAGTCCCTCGCGCACCACCCGCATGCCATCGACTATCGGCCCGGGCGTGATCCAGGCGCGGCCCACGGTGTTGTCGGCTTCCAGTGTGAAGACAAACTGGCGGGACTGGTCGAACTGCACGGCGCTGTCCGGTATTAGAACCGCGCTGTAGAGACCGCTGCCCTGCAGGCGCGCGCGGCCAAAAGTGCCCGGCTGTATGAAACTGTTGGGATTGGCGAATACCGCGCGGCCTTCCAGAGTGCCTGAGGTAGGGTCCAGCTCATTGTCGACAAAGTCCATAACGCCGTGGTGCAGGTAGTCTTCTTCATCGATCAGTCGCACCGCCACCGCGTTGGGTGTGGTGCGCGAGGTCGGGCGGCCTCCACTTTCGTTGAGGCGTGCGTAGCGCAGGAAATCCTGTTCGCTGACCTCGAACACGAAGTACAGCGGATCCTCCTGCAAGATGGTGGTGAGCAGGGTGGCGCCGGTGATGCCACCGCTGATCAGGTTGCCTTCGTCGACGAGCTGCTCACCCACGCGACCGCGAAAGGGCGCCCGCACCTCGGTGTAGTTCAGGTTGAGTTCGGCTTCCGCCACCTGCGCCTGGGCCAGCGATACGCGGGCCACGGCGGCCAGCAGAGCCTGCTCGTTGGCGTCGGCGACGTCCCGGGAGATGGCGTTGCGCTTGATCAGGTTGCGGGAACGCCGGGCCTCGATGTCTGCCAGATCGCGATTGGCTTCCGCTTCGGCGAGGGCGGCTTGGGCGGCCTGCAGTGAAATTCTGAAGGGACGCTGATCGATCACGTACAGCAGATCACCGGGTTCGACGATCTGGCCTTCCTGGAACTCAACCCGGTCCAGATAGCCGCTGACGCGAGCTCGTACCTCGACGCGCTTGACGGCCTCAAAGCGCCCCGCGTATTCGTCGTACTCCACGATCTCTTTGACGGTGGGCGTAAACACCGGCACCTGTATTGGATCCTGTGCCTGGGCAGGGGAGGTAGTAAAGCTGACGAACAGCCAGATAGCGGGTGCGAGCAGAAACCGCTCAGTGTAGCTCGGCAGGGGAGTGGCCATGTGAAGTCCTTGTCGATAAATGCACCGCCGTGTTGCACTCATCCGGCGATGTCTGGAATGGTGTATAACTCTTGTTTACGCACAGGCGTGCCCGTGCGATCAGCTCTCAGCAATTTAGATTAGCAGAGACTTGTTGTATTTTTTTGATGGTAAGTATGAAGATAGGCTTCAGAAAACGGCCTGACAATCTTGAGGAGTGGAACGGATGTTGAGATCCAATGCGCTGGTTAAATCCATCGTGCCAGGGGTGTTTGCAGTATTGGCAGCCATCGCCGGTGCCGCCACCAGCGCCCTTGTACCCGGCGACACGGCGCCCGATTTTGAGTTGGCGTCTACCGACGGTAATACCTATCGCCTGAGCGAAGTGCTGGCCGGCCTCGAGGAGGGCGGGGGCGTGGTGCTTGCCTGGTACCCACGCGCTTTTACCAGCGGCTGCACCCTGGAATGCAAGTCCTTTGCTGAGGACGGCGAGATGATCAGCGCCTACAAGGTGCGCTACTTTATGGCCAGTGTCGATCCCCTCGAAGAGAATAAGCGCTTTGCCAAAGCGATGAAGGCTGAGTTCCCGCTGCTCAGTGACCCGGACAAGTCCGCGGCGAGAGCCTATGGTGTACTGCACCAGGGTCGCTTTGCGTTCCGGGTGAATTTCTACCTGGATGCCGAGGGCAAGATCCTGGCGATAGATCGCAATGTAAACCCTGCGACCGCAGCGCCGGATGTCGCGGCGCGCCTGGCCGAGCTGGGATTTGAGCAACGCTGAACGGGTACTGGTAGCCGGCGCCACCGGCTATATCGGTCGGGCTGTGGTGCGCGAGCTGGTGGCCCAGGGCTACCAGACCGTAGTCCTGGTGCGGCGCCTGGTTGCCGATCCTATTGTGCAGGCCTGCCTGGCCGGTGCCGAGCTACGCACCGCCGACGTCTGTGACAGTGCGTCGTTGCGCAAGGCGCTGCGCGGGGAGCACTTCGATGTGGTCGTGTCTTGCATCGCCAGCCGTGGTGGCGGCCCGGCGGACGCCCGCCGGGTCGACCGCGATGCCAACCTGAACCTGTTGGAAAAAGCGCGCGCCTGTGGGGCGCACTTCATCCTGCTGTCGGCGATCTGCGTGCAGAAGCCGAAGCTGGCCTTCCAGCACGCCAAGCTGGAATTCGAACAGCTGCTCCGGGAAAGTGGCCTGCGCTACACCATCGTGCGGCCCACCGCCTATTTCAAATCGCTGGCGGGGCAGGTGGAGCGCGTCAAACGCGGCAAACGCTTCCTGGTATTCGGGGACGGTGCACTCACCGCCTGTAAACCCATCTCCGAGGCGGACCTGGCACGCTTCATGGTGCGCTGTATAGAAGACCCGGCCTTCCACGACACCGTCGCCCCGGTAGGCGGTCCGGGCCCGGCGATGACGCCCCGGGAGCAGGGCGAGATGCTCTTTGAACTACTGGGCATGCGCCCGAGATTCCGCTCGGTGCCGCCAA
This sequence comes from Halieaceae bacterium, assembly GCA_028277365.1. Classification (GTDB taxonomy): domain Bacteria; phylum Pseudomonadota; class Gammaproteobacteria; order Pseudomonadales; family Halieaceae; genus JANQIO01. Next base: position 21,358 of record JANQGK010000113.1, read on the forward strand.
GCTTGCTGCTGCGCATTGCCCGGCTGCTCGACATTATCGGCCTGGTCAGCCGGTCGGCCCGCGACAGGGCCGAGTTTGCGCGGATCGGTCACTACTACGCCACCGAGTCGATGCTGCTCTGGGATGAGTCGGTCGGGCGCTACGACGTCGGCGCCACGCCCGAGTGGGGGCAGGACACGCTGCGGGATTTTTACCAGCGCGTGTTGGCTGAAGGCATGGCCGGGCAGGAGCTGGGTGCCGCGGCTGTGTTCGACAAGTCGTAGTGGTCGTGGCAGCGGAGCTGGAGCGCTTTCTCTGGGCCCAGGACGGCGTGATCGAACAGGCTATGGCCGAACTGGAGCGCGGCCGCAAAACCAGCCACTGGATGTGGTTTGTGTTTCCACAGGTGGCGGGGCTGGGCCGCAGCGTCACGGCACAGCGCTACGCCATTCATTCATTGGACGAGGCCCGGGCCTTTCTCGCACATCCGCTGCTCGGTGAGCGCCTGCGGGAGTGCTGCGAGCTGCTGCTGGCGCATCGAGAATCGGCGCCGGAAAAACTTCTCGGCGTGGTCGATGCCCTTAAACTGCGCTCCTCTATGACCCTGTTCGATGCGCTATCCTCGGACGACGTCTTCGCCGAGGTGCTGGAGGCTTTTTTTCACGCCGAGCGCGACTCGCTGACCCTGACCGTTATCGAGGGCTGGCAAATATAAGAACCACAGGAGTGTGTATGCAACGATTTGAAAACCGCGTGGCGCTGGTCACCGGTGCCGGTAGCGGCATCGGCCAGGCTGCGGCGCGACGGCTGGCCGCCGAGGGTGCGGCGGTGTTCTGTGCCGACCTGGATCTGGCTGCCGCCCGGGCCACCGCCGAAGAGATTGGCGACGGCGCTGTCGCCCACGCCTGTGATGTGAGCGTGGAGGCCGAGGCTGAGGCCTGTGTCGCCGCCTGTGTCGAGCAACTGGGCGGCCTGTACGCGCTGGTGCATATGGCCGGTATCTTGCGTTTCGAGCGCTTCGAGGACACCAGCGCCGAGAGCTGGTCACAGGTGATCAGGGTTAATCTCGACGGTACCTTTTTCATGAACCGGGCGGCAATTCCGCACCTCAAGGCCAGCGGCGGCAGCATCGTTAACGCCGCCTCCACCGCCGGCCTGGCGGGGCTGCACTGGGGTACCGCCTATGCGGCCAGCAAGGGCGCGGTGCTGGCCCTGACCCGTTCCATTGCCGTGGAATACGCCAAGCAGGGCGTGCGCGCCAATTGCGTGTGCCCCGGTGACATCCAGACGCCCATGACCAAAGCGCCCGCCATGCCGGACATGCCCAGCCGCGAGCAGCTCACCCGCATCAGCTCCCTGGACGGCCCGAAAGGCCCCGAGGTAGTGGCTGGCGTGATCGCGATGCTGGCCTCCGACGATGGCCGGCATATTACCGGTGAGGATGTTCGCGTGGACGGCGGTACGTTATCCTAGCGGCCCCGCATACAACACCAAGGCTAGGGCCTGTTCACAGAATGTTTGAAGCCCGCTTTAGCGATCAGATCGATCGCCTGATGGACCGTGACAACGACGCCTGGGAAACTCACGACCGCGCCGTGGCCATGAAAAACAACGGCGAGGACGTCATTCTGCTCTGTGTCGGCGACCCGGACTTCCGCACCCCGGAACCGATCATCGACAACGCCGTCAGCCACCTGCGGGTGGGTCGTACCCACTATTCCCCGGCGCTGGGTGAGATGAAGCTGCGGCGTGCCGTGGCCGACCTGGAAACCGCGACCTCTCCGCACCCCTGTACGCCGGCGGAGGTGGCGGTTTACCCCGGCGCTACCAATGCCCTCTACTCGGTGATGAACTGCCTGCTCAATGCCGGTGATGAAGTAGTGATTCCCGAGCCGATGTACGTAGGCTATCCGTCGATCATGGCGGCCATCGATGCGAAAGTTGTCGCCGTGCCCCTGCGGGTGGAAGAAGACTTCAAGCTGGATATGGAGGCTATGAAAGCCGCCGTGACCGGGCGCACCCGGGTGGTGTTCATCAACACCCCGGGCAACCCCACCGGCAGCATTATCAGCCGCAAGGAGTTGGCAGAGCTCGCGGAGTTCTGCCGCGAGCGCAACCTGTGGCTGGTGTGCGACGAGGTGTATTCCATGTTCACCTATTCGGGCTTGCATCGATCACTGCGCGCCAGCGCCCAGAATCTTGATAACGTGGTGATGGTAGACGGGCTCTCCAAGTCCCACGCGATGAGCGGCTGGCGTATCGGCTGGGTGGTGGGTCCGGAAACGCTCATCGAGCGCCTGGGCGCTCACGCTGGCGCCACCCTGTTTGGCTGCCCGCAGTTCATTCAGGACGCCAGCGCTTTCGCGCTGGAAAACGACCAGGAATACGTCGCCCAGATGCGCCAGGAATACGCCGAACGCGCCGAGTACGTGGTCAGGAAGCTTGAGAAGCTGGAGGGCATTCACTGTCACCAGCCCCGGGCCGGCATGTTCGTGATGTGCGACGTGGACGGTACCGGCATGGACGGCCGGGAGTTTGCCCGTGCCCTGCTGGATGCGGAGCTGGTGTCGGTGGTGCCGGGCGATGCCTTCGGCCCCTCCGCGAGGAACTGTGTGCGGGTGGGGCTGGCCCAGCCGAGGCCAATGCTCAAGCAGGCCTGCAAGCGTATCAAGCGCTTTATTGAGGCTCTGCCAGCTCGATCGTAAAGTCCTGTTCCTTGCCGTCGCGGCGGGTAGTGACGACCACACGCTCGCCGGGTTTCTGTTTTTCCATGAAGCTCAGGTAGTCGTCGCTGGATGTCACGGGTTTGCCGTTGAGTCCGACGATCACATCTCCCAGCATGGCTTCGCCGCGGTAGTTGCGCCACACGCCGCGCATACC
>JANQGK010000120.1 GCA_028277365.1 Halieaceae bacterium
ATCACCCATGTGGTGACCGCCCGCGGCCGTGGCCCCAATAGCGCCAAACATCCCGTGCCCCAGGCCACCGGCATGGTCCTGGCAGGACTCAGCAACGCCTTCAATCGCAACCTGCTGCAGCCCTGGTTCCAGCGGGTGGTGTTTAGCTGCCGGGGCTTTGAAGACCTGGATTTCGAGTTCGAGGATTTCGATACCCTGCACATCCCGCTGAGCGTGGAAAACGCCCGCGCCGCGCTGCTCGCTTCAGGCTCGATCCCGTTCCTGATGCCCGGCGAGCGCGACATCGCAGGCGGGCCGCCGGGCCACTACTGGGACGGAGGCATCGTCGATTACCACTTCGACTTCAGCAACCACCGGGGAGAGGGTCTGGTGCTGTACCCGCATTTCCGCGCCGACGTCACTCCGGGCTGGTTCGACAAGTTCCTGCCCTGGCGCAAGACGCCCCCGGCACTGCTGGACCGGGTAGTGCTGGTGTGTCCTTCGCCTGAGTACCTGGCGAGGCTCCCGCTGGGCAAGATTCCCGACCGTAACGACTTCGCCAAGATGCCCGAGAACGAGCGGCTGGACTACTGGACCCGCAGCCTCGAGGCCAGCAACGAATTGGGCGAGGCCTTCGCGCGACTGGTAGAGGCGCCCGACCCGCTGGCGCAAGTAAAGCCCTTCACCTAACTGATATAACGGTCGAGGTAGTCGTTCACCACCCGGCGGATCGGGCTTTCAAACATCCGCGCCATCAGGCCCAACGATACCTTCACGTGCACCGCCTCGTCGTCGATCTCCAGGCGGCCGTCGACACCGTTGCCGCGCATGGTCACCGTGTCACCCTGCCACCGGGCGCGTACCCCGTACTCGGACTCAAGCTGGTACGCCAGGTTTTCCGCGGTCTTGCGCACCTCGTCGCGGGGCTGTGTATAGGTACGGCTAACGCTGAACCCGGCCATGGTCGCCTCCCGGCGTCATTATTATTCCCCGAGTTTATACCTTCGCCCTGCCCTGCGCCCGCATCACCACCCAGTTGCCGATCATCACCAGGCTCATGCCCAGCACCGCGACCAGCGTCCACCGGTAGCCCTCGATCGCTGTTGAGATCGCCAGGGCCACCAGCGGAAACAGCAGGTTGGCATAACCGGCGCGATCGGCACCGATATTGCCGACCAGCGTCAGATAGGCCCAGAACGCAATCACCGAACCGAAGATGACCAGATACAGCAGCGACAGCACGTAGCCGGGCGAGGTATCGAAGCCGATAGTGACGCCAGCCAGCAGCGCCGCTGCATACATGGCGGCCGCCCCATAGCCCATAGCCCAGACGTTGCCGACCAGCAGCGGCAGGTCGTGCAGCTTGTTGCGCGCGGCAATGATGTTGCCGAAAGACGCCAGCAGGGTGCCCGCCAGGCAGTACAGCAGGGCGACGAAGCTAGCGTCTGACAGATTAAAGGCCTTGAGCTCGGGCCAGAACACCATGCCCATACCGAGCAGGCCGATCAGGCCGCCCACCACCACGCCGGCCTGCACCGGGCTGCCCAGGAACAGCGCGCCGTTGAGCACGTTGAACATCATAATGCCCGCAAACACCACCGAGACCAGCCCGCTGGCCAATACCAGTTCGGCGTTGTACACGAAGTAGTAGTTGCCGCAGAACAGGCACAAACCCTGCAGCAGCAGGAACGGGTGGTGCCGCAGGGGCAGCCGCAGCGACTGGCGCCGCAGCAGCAGGAACAGCAGGATCAGCAGCGCCGACAGAGCGAAGCGATGGGCAATCGAGGCCATCGGGTCGACGGTGCCGAGCTGGTACTTGATGGCGATCCAGGTAGAGCCCCAGATCAGTACCGTGAGGCTGTAGAGAAACCAGGTGCTCAAATCTTGCGCGGCAGTTCGTCGGCCAGCTCCAGCCAGGCCACGTGGGAATCGTAATAGACGTGGCCCTCCGGTTCGCGATCGACCTCGCCGAGGATATTGGCCCGGCAGATGTGCAGCTCACCGGGCCAGCGCTCACTGCGGAACAGGAAGCTCGAGCCACACTTGCCGCAGAAACCGCGCTGGCCCTGGGGGGAGGAGGCAAACCAGGTGATGTTGTTCTCGCCTACCGTGAAGGTCACGTCCTCCTGCCGAAAGCCGACGAAGGTCACCACGCCGGCACCGTGAAAGCGCTGGCACTGGGTACAGTGGCAGTGCGAACACCAGAGACTGGGGAGGCGGGCTTCAAACAACACGGCGCCACACAGGCAGCCGCCGGATACGGTGTCGGGCATGCGGTGTTCCTAACGGTTCAGGACACCGCCAAGACTAGGTGAAAAAACCCGGCCGTCAATACGCCGTTGGCCCTGGCAGCCTTCCTCGTCATTTCCGCGCAGGCAGGCGGAACGTTCCAGGGAACCCAGCGGCGCTGGCACCTGCCGGTGAGACAGGCGGCGAGGCCTACGAGTTGATGAACTCCCCCGCGTACCAGTTGAGCTGCTGCAGCTTGGTGTCCAGGTCGTGGTCGGGCTCGGATTCGTAGACGTTGCGAAAAGCAATGATGACGTCGGTGATGCCGATCTCTTCCAGCTCCTCGATGCCCTCCCGGCTAAACGCATCCTGTCCGGTGGTGAAAACACGGAAGGGCTTGTCGGCTGTGCCCTGTTCCTCTCGGAATTGGTTGATCTTGCCGACATAGTCGCGCAGCTCATCGAGAGACGCGCCGGCGCACATCCAGCCATCGTTGCGCGCGGCGCGCTTCAGGGCGACGTCGGCATGGCCGCCCACCAGGATCGGGGTGGGCTCGCTGGGCACCGGGTTCATCTTATTGGCGGGCATATCGTGAATCTCACCCTGGTAGCCAAAGTAGTCGCCTGACTCCAGGCCGCGCAGGATATCGATTTGCTCGTCCAGGCGCTTGCCGCGCTTCTCAAAAGGCACCTGGGCCACCGCAAAATCCTCAGCCCAGGGGCTGATGCCCACACCGAAGTCAAAGCGGTTGCCACTCATCACGTTGATGCTCTGCACCTGCTTGGCAACGATAGCCGCCTGGCGGATTGCGAGCTTGTAGACGAAGGTCGCGAAGCGGATTTTCTCGGTCACCGCCGCCATGGCGGTGACGCCGATCAGCGACTCGATGAAGGGTTCGGTCTCCAGAAAGTGGCGACTGCCGTCGGCGTTGTAAGGATAGGTCGAGGAACACTCCTGCGGATAGCAGATGCTGTCCGGTGTAGTGATCCCGTGGAAACCCGCAGCCTCCGCCGCTTTTGCCAGCGGCAGGTAGTGGCTGGCATCGCACATACCGATCTGGTAGCTGAAGCGCATGGAGTTCTCTCCTCACGTGACGGACAAATAACTCTAGCGCCGCGGCTTGCTCCACGCCATGCATCAGGACTGTAGCGATGATTTGGGATGACTATTTGAGCTAGCGGTAGCGCACCCAGAGGCCGTCAGCCTCTTCCACCACATCCAGCCGTACGCTGTAGGCAGCGGCCAGAGCGGGGTTTTCCAGTACCTCGCGCGGCGTGCCCTGGCATACCACCTGGCCGCGGTCCAGGGCCACCAGCCGATCACAGTAGCGGGCCGCCAGGTTCAGGTCGTGCAGCACCACCAGCACCCCGCCGCCCTCACAGGCATGTGCGCGCAGGGTATCCATCACTTGCAGCTGGTGGAACGGGTCCAGAGAGGCCACCGGTTCGTCGGCGAGAATAAAACCGGGCTCGGTGGCAAACACCCGCGCCAGCATCACCCGCGCCCGTTCGCCCCCCGACAGGGTGGTGACGAACTTTTCGGGATCATGCTCTAAGGCGGTAGCAACCTTGTTTGCCGCAAGACGT
>JANQGK010000200.1 GCA_028277365.1 Halieaceae bacterium
CTCCAGCAGCGACAGGCGGCTGGCAATGGCGTTGGCGTAAATCGCCAGTGCATAGTCCCGCTGGCCTGCCGGGATGGCCACCAATGCCTATGCCTGGAAGGCCTTGCACGGCAGCATGCCCGAGCTGGCGGTCGATGAGCTGACGGGCAGCTGCAGCGAGGAGGCCTTCCTGCAGCGTATCCAGGCCATCCCGGCAGGCCAGCGGGACTATGCACTGGCGATTTACGCCAACGCCATTGCCAGCCGCCTGTCGCTGCTGGAGCGGGGAGGCGACGACGCTGTTGCTCTCTGAAGAGTCCAAGGAAGAGATTCGACAGGCCTACAACGGCCTTCTGGAAGGCAAACGTTTAAGCCCCCGCTGGGGCCAGCGGCAGATGATCGCAGAGATCGCCAACAGCCTGGCGCGTATGGACGGCGCTGTGGACAGCGATGACGACAACACCACCCCTCAGGTGGCGATAGAGGCGGGCACCGGTACCGGCAAAACCATCGCCTACACGGTAGCCGCCATACCTCTAGCGCGGGCCAGGGATAAAACGCTGGTGATCTCCACCGCCACCATCGCCCTGCAGGAGCAGCTGGTGATGAAAGACCTGCCGGATATTCGCCGGCACAGCGGCCTGGCTTTTGACTTTGTGCTGGCCAAAGGCCGGCGGCGCTATATATGCCTGTCGCGTCTGGACCGGCTGCTGGCCAGCGGCGGCGCCGACGACCCGGTCATTCCCTTGTATCCCGACGAGGTCAGTGCGCCGGGCCAGGACGCCCTGCCGGTGTACCAGACCATGGCCGAGTCCCTGGGGCGCGGCGAGTGGGATGGCGACCGCGATGCCTGGCCCGAGGAAGTGTCCAACGATACCTGGTTCAGCGTGACCACCGATCACAGCCAGTGCAGCGGCCGGCGCTGCCCCAATGTCGGCCAGTGCAGTTTCTTCAAGGCCCGCGACGCGCTGCAGCATGCCGATGTGATCGTCACCAACCACGACCTGGTGCTTTCCGATCTGGCCCTGGGCGGCGGTGCGATTCTCACCCCTCCCCAGGACACCGTGTATATCTTTGACGAGGGTCATCATCTCCCGGCCAAGGCGCTCAATCACTTCTCTGCCTTTTGCCGCCTGTCGAGCACCCGGCAATGGGCCGAAGAGTGCCAGCAGCAGCTGGCACAGGGGGCCTCAACGCTGGCGGTGGCCGAGCTGACCGAGGCCATGGAAAAACTGCGGTCGCGGTTTGCCGCCACCGCTGAGGAGCTCGAAGCCGCCAATGCGCTGCTGCCCGCCCTGGACGGTATGCCCGAGCCCCGCGACGCCAACGACACCGTGCACCTGCGCTTCGAGATGGGAGAAATTCCACCGGCCCTGGCCCAGCAGGCCGAACGTCTGGCACAGCAATTCGGGCAGCTGCACGAGCGCCTTGGGCGCCTGGAGAATCGCCTGGAGGATGCGATGGACGGTGAGGTCCAGGGCATCGATAGCGCCGACGCGGAGGCCTGGTACGCTGCCGTCGGCGCTATGCTCGGCCGCGCCGAGGGTAATCTCGCCCTCTGGGCAGACTACGCCGCAGCACCCACGGAGCAGGCGCCGGCGGACACCGAGGTGGCGCCCACGGCGCGCTGGATCAATGTCATCCCGGCGGGCAACAGCATCGCCTATGAATTGCGCTCCAGCCCGGTACTGGCGGCGGACATTCTCACCGAGCACCTGTGGCCGCAGGCCGCCGGCGTGGTGGCGACCTCGGCCACCATGACCGCGCTCAACAGTTTTGAGCGCTTCATCCTGCATTCCGGCATGCCGCGTACCGGCAGCTTCAAGGTGGTGCCCAGCCCTTTCGATCACCAGCAGGCCGAGTTGCGCATACCCGCCATGGACTGCGATCCCGGCAACCCGGAGGCTCATACTCAATGCCTGGTGGAACAGCTGCCGCACTGGCTGGACCCGGGAGAGGGCAGCCTGGTGCTGTTTTCCTCGCGGCGACAGCTCAATGATGTCTACCAGGGACTGCCGGGGGAGTGGCGTGACCGCATTTTGCTGCAGGGCGACTACAGCAAGCACGAGATTCTGCGGCGCCATCGCGAGCGTATCGACAGCGGTGACGGCAGCCTGATCTTCGGCCTGGCCAGCTTTGCCGAGGGGGTGGATCTGCCCGGAGATTACTGCCGGCATGTACTGATTGCGAAAGTCCCCTTCGCGGTGCCGGATAGCCCGCTGGAGGCGGCCCTGTCGGAATGGGTGGAGCGGCGCGGCCGCAATGCCTTCATGGAGATTACCGTGCCGGACGCGGCCCTGCGCCTGGTACAAGCCTGTGGTCGGCTGCTGCGTACCGAGACCGACAGCGGCCGCGTTACCGTCTGTGACCGCCGGCTGGTGACACGCCGCTACGGCAAGTCTCTACTGGAGGCGTTGCCGCCGTTTCGACTCACTATCGAGTGATGGGTAGAATGGGGCAAACGCCGCCGGAGAATCGCTTGGCGCAGGCCGATAAAGTCGCTGAACTGTTGATAGACGTGGAAGCCAGTCTGCGGCAAATGAACCTTTGGCAGGACAAGCCGCCCCCGGCCGAGGCCCTGGCCAGCACCCAGCCCTTCGCCATCGATACCCTGGGCTTCGACCAGTGGCTGCAGTTTATCTTCCTGCCCACCATGTACCACCTGATCGAGAACGGCCAACAGTTACCTACCGAGTGTGCCATCGCACCCATGGCGGAGGAGTTCTTTCGGGGATCAGAGCTCCACAGCCGCCCACTTGAGCTGGCGCTCGAGGAAATCGATCGTCTGCTGACGTCTTAGAGAGGGTTGCTTAGCCTGCCGCTGAGTGCACTGCGGCGGTGGTGGGGATATTTCGCGCCGTGCTGATTGCCGGCCTGGTGGGGGTGACCGGCAGCGGCCCGCGGGCGCTGCCGGAACACCGTTTCAGTGAACGGTGGTGTTGGCGTCCAGTGGCGTCATGTCGCTGGCGGCCTCGGTCTTGCGAACGGACTCCTGTTCCTGCAGGTAGGTGCGCAGCCGGCCTACCACGCTGGTCATCACATCGATCGTCTGGCTGATCTGGTCCAGGGCCATCAGGATGGTCTCGGTGTCGGTGGTGGCTTGCTTGTTATCGCTCATGCTCGATCCTCACTGGTATCGGCGGAATATCGTAGGCGGCCTCTGTGGATTGCCCCGACGGGGCCGCGTGTTTTATTGCCACGTTGCTGGAACGTATCGCTACGTTCTCTTTTTGCACTTTGCACTTTGCACTTTTGCACTGCTGCCCCGGAACCCGGTTCCGGGGCGTTACAGCATTGCAGTAGCCAATGGCTTACCTAGTCCCAGCTCAGCGCGCCGCCGGTCTGGTACTCGATAACCCGGGTTTCGAAGAAGTTCTTCTCCTTGCGCAGGTCCATGATCTCCGACATCCACGGAAAGGGGTTCTGCACACCGGCGAACTGTTCGGGCAGGCCCAGCTGGATCAGGCGGCGGTTGCAGATGAACTGCAGGTACTCCTCCATCATGGCCGCGTTCATGCCCAGTACGCCCCGCGGCATGGTGTCGCGGGCGTATTCGATCTCGATCTGAGTGCCTTCCAGGATCATCTGGATGACCTCTTCCTTGAACTCGTCAGTCCAGAGATGCGGGTTTTCCAGCTTGATCTGGTTGATCACGTCGATGCCGAAGTTCAGGTGCATGGACTCATCCCGCAGGATGTACTGGAACTGCTCCGCCACGCCGGTCATCTTGTTGCGGCGGCCCATGGAGAGAATCTGGGTGAAGCCGCAGTAGAAGAAGATACCCTCGGTGACCGCGTAGAAACCGATCAGGTTACGCAACAGCTCCTGGTCCGCCTCCGGGGTGCCGGTGTGGAAGTTGGGGTCGCTCAGTGCGTGGGTGTGGCTGAGGCTCCAGGCTGCCTTCTTGGCCACCGAGGGAACCTCGCGGTACATATTGAACACCTCGCCCTCATCCATACCCAGCGACTCGATGCAGTACTGGTAGGCATGGGTGTGAATGGCTTCTTCAAAGGCCTGGCGCAGCAGGTACTGGCGGCACTCTGGATTGGTGATATGGCGGTAGATGGCCAGCACCAGGTTATTCGCCACCAGCG
>JANQGK010000262.1 GCA_028277365.1 Halieaceae bacterium
CAGATGGGTAAAGCCGGGCATGATGGTGTCGGCTTCTTTGCCCGCCAGCTCCACCAGGCCCTGCTGTAGCCGGGTCAGTTCCGCGCAGACGCTGTCGATGGCGGCGCGCAGGTAGAGGCGGATATCGGTGGCCACCTGGTCGTTGCGGGAGCGCCCGGTGTGCAGCTTCTTGCCGGCGTCGCCGATCAGGGCTGTCAGGCGCGCCTCGATATTCATGTGCACGTCTTCCAGCTCGATGGACCAGTCGAACTCGCCGGCTTCGATCTCGGCGGCCACCTTGGCGAGCCCGTCTTCGATCGCGGCGAGCTCCTCGCTGCTCAATACGCCGATTTCGGCCAGCATTCGGGCGTGGGCGAGGGAACCTGCGATGTCCTCGTGGGCCATGCGCTGGTCAAAGGATACCGATGCGGTGAAGCGTTGTACGAAGCTGTCAGTCGGTTCGCTGAAGCGTCCGCCCCAGGTCTGGCTGGTGGAATCTTTCTTGCTCATGAATGCCTTGATTTGCTGCTGCACGTCACACTGCAGGCTTGCTGCCCCAGCGCGGGGATGCAAGTATAGCAGCATAAAAACTGCTTACTGCGAGGCGCATGGCGCGCGGCGTATGGCAATAACAAACACCAGGACCATGAACGGAGACAACGGCAACCCGGCGCAGACGCCGGGCGAATTCTTTATTCCCGATCTCTGCGCCACACGGCCCGTGCTGCTCATGTTCATTCTCTCCGAGCTGCTGGTGGTGGTGTACGTACTGGGCGGCAGCCGCCTGCCCGCCTTTGACTGGGACACGCTGGCGCTGGCGTCGCTGTTCGTGCAGTGGATCATGTTGCTGTGCGCCGGGCTACTTTGCGCGTCGCGTCCGCTGCTGGCGCGCCTGTCCCTGCCGGTCGGCGTCATGCTCAGCTTTCTGATCATCCTGCTGGTCACCGCGCTGAGCAGCCTGGTGGCTGCTTTTTTCCTGGCCGACTCTGCCTTCGGCCCCCTGGACGGCTGGTGGCTGCTGCGCAACCTGCTGGTGGCGGCGGTGTTCGGTGGTATAGCGCTACGCTACTTCTATCTGCAGCAGCAGCTGCGGGCCAGGGAGCAGGCGGAGTTGACGGCCCGCATCGAGTCGCTGCGCTCGCGTATTCGCCCGCACTTTCTGTTCAACACCATGAACAGCATTGCCAGCCTTATCAGTACCCGGCCCGAGCAGGCCGAGCGGGCGGTGGAAGACTTGTCGGAACTGTTTCGCGCCAGCCTGGTGGAGAACGACGACGGCGGCACCCTGGCAGACGAGTTGCGCCTGTGCAGGCTGTACCTCGGCATCGAGCAACTGCGTCTGGGTGACCGTATGCGGGTAGACTGGTCGGTAGACGAGCAGGCGGAGGCCTGCGCATTGCCATCGCTGCTGCTACAACCGCTGGTGGAGAACGCGGTCTACCACGGGGTGGCCCGCCTGCCCGAGGGTGGCACCATCGGCATTCGCGCCCACTGCGATGAACAGCAGGTACAGGTAGAAATCAGTAACCCGGTGCCAGGCACCCAACCCGTCGGCGGTAACGGTCACCAGATCGCGCTGGACAATATCCGCCAGCGCCTGCAGGTGATTTACCGGGGCGGCGCCAGTCTGGAAGTGTATCCGGGAGACAGTGAACACCGGGTTGTGTTGCGCGTTCCCATGGCGGAAGAGGCGATGGCATGAAAATACTCGTGGTAGATGATGAACCCCTGGCCCGCGAGCGACTCCTGCGCCTGTTGGAGAAAGTCGCCCCTGACGCGCTGGTGGAGGAGGCGGGCAACGGCGCCCAGGCCCTGGAGATCGTCGGGTCCTGGCAGCCAGAGCTGTTGCTGCTGGACATTCGCATGCCCGGCATGGATGGAATTGCCGTCGCGTCTGCCCTGCAGGCCCTGGAGCAGGCACCCGCAGTCATCTTCTGCACGGCCTATGATCAGTTCGCCCTGCAGGCCCTGGACAACCAGGCGGTGGCGTACCTGTTGAAGCCGGTGCGCGAAGAAAAGTTGCGCGATGCACTGGCGCGAGCGGGCAAGCTCAACAGACTGCAGGTGGCGGCGCTCCAGGGCGGAGCGCCGACCCGGACCCACCTGGTGTGTGAAAGCCATCGCGGCGTGGAAATGGCTGAAGTAGGTGAGGTGCG
>JANQGK010000285.1 GCA_028277365.1 Halieaceae bacterium
CGCGCAACTGCTGAACACCCTCACGGCCCTATACCCCGAGGCAAATGCGGGCTACTGGCAGCGAGCACTGGAGGCCTGCCAGGGCGTAGACGCCGCTGCGATTGCCGCCTCCGGCATACCCGGTCACCAGGTGGGCGAGCGCCTGCGCGCGGCCCGCGAGCAAAAGCTGGTTGATTGACTCAGCCGGACTCGGTCAGACGGACGCGGTCGGCCGGACGCGGTCGGCCGGACGCGGCCAGCCGGCCTCAGCCCGGCCTGCGCCGAGTAGCGGCAAATGACGGCCACGCCACTGGAAGTCGACCACCTGCACCGGCTGCATACTGTCCGCGAGCCGCTGCCAGAGGTGGCTGAAACTGTCATCACTGCCGGGCAGCAGCGCCGCCGGTGCCAGCTCGGCCAGCGGCGCCAGCACGTAGGCGTTTTCAAGAATCTCTGCTCGCGGTAGCTCGATGCCATCCAACACGCCGCAGTGGTCACCGAAACAGAGGATGTCGAGGTCGAGGGTGCGCGAACTGAAGCGGCTGGCATCGCGGGGTCGGCCCATGCGGTATTCCAGCTGGCGCAGGTAGCGGGCCAGAGAACCCGGAGCGATGTCCACCTCCAGCTCCACGGCCAGGTTGTAGAAGGCGGGGCCGTCGAAGCCGAGCGCCTCGCTTTCGTAAACGGAAGAAACACCGAGCAGCCCGAACTCAGCCTGCAGCGTGTCGAGGCCGGTACAGATGTGGGTGTCGCGGTCGATATTGCTCCCTACGCCCAGGAACACCCGGGTCATATGGCTGCTCATTTGGCCGCTCATGTGAATCAGCCGCGCTCGATGGAAACACCGACCTGGCCGGCGGTGGTCACCGCCCCCGGTTTGCCGACTGACAGCCGCAGCCAGCCCACGCCGAACTCGCGTTGGATCATAGCCGCCGTTTCTTCCGCCAGGGTTTCCAGCAGGCGGTAGCGGCCGGCACGGATAAAGACGCTGACCCGCTCCGCCAGGTGCGAATAGTCCACCGTGAGGTCAATATCATCGGTAGCGGCCACCGCCGCCACATCAACAGACACTTCCAGTTGCAGCACCAGTCGCTGGGGTATTTCACGCTCCCAGGGATGAATACCGATGATGGTTTCCACCACCAGGTCGTTAATGAATACCCGATCCATGTCAGGCCGCCCGCGGTGAGCCGCCCAGGGGCGGCAATTCATCCAGCGGCCAGCGCGGCCGCACCGGGGCTTCCGCCGGGTCCCGCTCCCCCGCCAGCAGGCGCTGACAGCCCGCGTAGGCGATCATCGCTCCGTTGTCTGTGCAGTAACGCAGCCCCGGGTAGAACACCCGGCCGCCGAGTTTGGTAAGCGTCTCTTTGAGCTGGCGCCGCAGCTCCTTGTTGGCACTGACGCCACCGGCAATCACCAGAGTATCGAGACTTTCCTGCTCCAGCGCCCGGCGACATTTAATGACCAGGGTGTCCACCACCGCCTGTTGGAAAGCGCAGGCGATGTCCGCACGGGTCTGATCGTCGACCCGCCCGCGTCCGCCGGACGCTTCCAGGGTGGTCAAGGTATGGGTCTTAAGGCCGCTGAAGCTGAAGTCCAGGCCCGGCTTTGCCGTCATGGGCCGCGGGAAGTCGAAGCGCGCCGGGTCACCGGACTCGGCCAGACGCGCCACGTGAGGCCCGCCCGGGTAGGGCTCGCCCAGCATCTTGGCGGTCTTGTCGAAGGCCTCGCCGGCGGCATCGTCCACCGACTCGCCCAGCATCTTATAGCGTCCGATGCCGTCGACCCGAACCAATTGGGTATGGCCGCCGGAGACCAGTAGCGCCACGAAGGGATAATCCGGGCGCTCGGTTTCCAGCATCGGGGCCAGCAGGTGCCCTTCCATATGGTGTACACCCAGTACCGGCACCCCCCAGCCCAGGGCCAGGGAGCGCGCCAGGGTGGCGGCCACCATCAGGGCCCCCACCAGGCCGGGCCCCGCCGTGTAGGCCACCGCGTCGGGCCGCGCGCAATCCGCGTCACTCAGCACCTGCTGGACCAGCGGCAGGGTCTTGCGCACGTGGTCGCGAGAGGCGAGCTCCGGCACCACGCCGCCGTATTCCCGGTGCACGTCCACCTGACTGTAAAGGGCGTCCGCGAGCAGGCCATCCTCGCTGTCATAGAGAGCGATGCCGGTCTCGTCGCAGGAGGTTTCCAGGCCAAGTACACGCATGGTTCGGGTTCCAGGGTAAATAGAGGCGGGATAATAATGGACCACTTGCTCACAGGCCAGTTCGGCGCCGGCAAACGGCGCTGAAATCGGGCTTTGCATTCTCTCCGGCTTGGGTATAAAATGCGCGCCCTTTGTGGTTGGAGGCCTTGAAATTCGCGGCCTGCAGCAGATTTTACTGGACAGGTGTGAACTGAATGCCCTCTATCAAGATCAAGGAAAACGAGCCGTTTGATATCGCGCTCCGCCGCTTCAAGCGCTCCTGCGAAAAGGCCGGTATTCTGGCCGAAGTTCGCAAGCGTGAGCACTATGAAAAGCCCACCACCGTGCGCAAGCGCGCGGCCGCGGCTGCCGTGAAGCGTCACGCGAAGAAAATGTCCCGGGAAAACAAGAAGCGCGTTCGCCTGTACTAAGCAGGCGGCGACTCGCCAATGAGCGCTTCTCCCCTCAAGGACGACATCCAGGCCGCGATGAAAGCGGCCATGCGGGCCAGGGATAAAGCCCGCCTCCAGACCATTCGCCTGATCCAGGCGGAATTTAAACGCATTGAAGTCGACGAGCGCATCGAACTGGATGACGCCCGGGTGCTGGCCGTGCTGGACAAAATGGTCAAGCAGCGCCGCGACTCTGCGCAGCAGTATGAAGACGCCGGCCGCTCCGAGCTGGCGGAGCAGGAAAACTACGAGATCGGTGTGATTCAGGAGTTCCTGCCCCAGCAGCTCACCGAAGACGAAATCATTGCCCTGGTCGACGAGGCCATCGCCAGCGTCGGCGCCGAGGGCATGCAGGCCATGGGCCCGGTGATGGGTCAGCTGAAGCCCAAGCTGCAAGGGCGAGCCGATATGGGTCAGGTCAGCGGCCTGGTCAAGCAACGCCTGCAGGGCTGAATCACCCCACCCGCGGCCGGCCGCCCACCGCTGGCCATGCCGTCTACACTGTCCAGCAGACCTTGACCTTACCGGTAAACTATACGGAACGGGCGTGATTCAATAGCGCACTTTCCAGGGCAGCGAGCACATGGCCGGATTGATACCTCAATCCTTCATCGACGATCTCCTCGATCGCGCCGACATCGTCGACGTGATCGATCGCCGTGTGAAGCTCAAGAAAAGCGGCAAGAATTACATGGCCTGCTGCCCCTTCCACCAGGAGAAGACGCCGTCATTCAGCGTCAACCCGGAAAAGCAGTTCTATTACTGCTTCGGCTGTGGCGCAGGCGGCAACGCCCTGGGCTTCATCATGGACTACGAGAACATGGAGTTCCCGGCGGCGGTGGAGTCCCTGGCCGACAGCCTCGGCATGACGGTGCCGCGGGAGCAATCCCAGCAACGTGAGGAGCGCGGTCAGCGCGACCTCTACCCGCTGATGGAAGAGGCCGCCCGCTACTACCAGCGCCAGCTGCGCGAACACCCGCGCAAGACCACCGCCGTCGACTACCTGAAGGGCCGCGGCCTGACCGGCGAAATCGCCAAGCGCTTTGACCTCGGCTTCGCTGCCCCCGGCTGGGACAACCTGCTGAAGGCCCTGGGCATCACCGAGGAGCGCAAACAGCAGCTGAAGCTTGCCGGCATGCTGGTGGAAAACGAAAGCGGCCGCGTCTACGACCGTTTCCGCGACCGGGTGGTGTTCCCGATTCGCGACCAGCGCGGCCGCGTGATCGGCTTCGGCGGCCGGGTGCTGGGGGATGACAAGCCCAAGTATCTGAACTCCCCGGAAACCCCGATTTTCCAGAAGGGGCGTGAGCTGTACGGCCTCTACCAGGCCCGTCAGGCCAACCGCAAGCTCGAGCGCATCATCATCGTCGAGGGCTACATGGACGTGATTGCCCTGGCCCAGCACGGTATCGACAACGCCACCGCCACCCTCGGCACCGCCACCGGCCAGGCCCACCTGGAGAAGATCTTCCGGTTGTGCCCCGAGGTGGTGTTCTGCTTTGACGGTGACGCGGCGGGCCGCCAGGCCGCCAGCCGGGCCCTGGAAGCCGCGCTCCCCTGTATGCAGGACGGCCGCTCGGCGCGCTTCCTGTTCCTGCCAGAGGGTGAAGACCCCGACACCCTGGTTCGCAGCCGGGGCGCCGAGCACTTTAGCGGGCTGGTGGCGGACGCCATGCCGCTGGACCGGTTCCTGTTTGAGAGCCTGGCCAGCGGCCTGTCGCTGGATTCACTGGAGGGCAAAGCGCGACTCAGCAAACTGGCGGCACCCCTGCTGCAGAAACTGCCACCAGGCGTCTATCGGGAATTGATGTTCAAAGAGCTAGCGGAGCGCACCGGCATGGCCACCGAGGCCCTCAACCAGATCGTTGCACCGCCCGCGGCACCGACGCCCACCCCGGCGCCCGCGCCACGACCTCGGCAGCGGGAGCCGCTGGCCCGGGGCCAGGCCGGGCCCAGCAGCCTGGTGCAGACCGCCATTTTCCTGCTGCTGCACCATCCCGCGGCAGCCCAGCGGGTAGAGGACCTGGAGCCGCTGAGGCGCCTGGAGGGGCCCGACGTAGCGCTGTTGCTGGAACTGCTGGAGCTGCTGACGCGGCGCCCGGAGTCCACCACCCATATGCTGCTCGGCCACTGGTACGGCACCGAACAGGGGGAGCTGCTCAACCGGCTGGCCAGCCAGGAGCGGTTGATCCCACCCGAGGGCATTGAAAACGAGTTTGCCGACACCATTGATCAGCTGCTGCACCACCCGAAATCCCGCGATTTCGAGGCGCGAGTCGACAAACTGAAACACAGGAACTACGCTGACATCAGCGAGTTGGAGAAGCTGGAAATCATTCAGGAACTGCGCGAGAAGCGGCGCCGGGATGAGGAACGCGGCCGAAAGCAATGAAGATAACCCGACACCTCCGGCGATCTCATGGCCCACGCCCCCGGCAGCCACTGGCTGAACATAGGCTACTTCCCTGGAACACACTGGATTAGCGCCCACATCGACCGCCAAACGGCGGTAAACAACAAGAACCGGGTCTAATTCCAACTGGCTATTTTATAGCCGATTAATGTGTTTTCCGGTTATAATGGGCGATTGTCTTTTATTTGCAATCTGCCGGCGACGCTTTACTACACTTAAAGCTTGCTGGCCAGAACAACTGTTGAAGGTACCCGCTGCATGAACGACGTGGTTCAACAACAATCCCGTCTTAAAGAATTGATTTCGAAAGGCAAGGAACAGGGCTTCCTGACCTATGCCGAAGTAAACGATCACCTCCCCGAGGACATCTCTGACCCGGACCAGGTCGAAGACATCATCCAGATGATCAACGACATGGGCATTCAGGTGTTCGAGGTGGCACCGGACGCCGATACCCTGCTGATTACCGAGGGCGACTCCTCCGCTGACGATGTGGTAGCTGCTGAGGCGGCTGCCGCGCTGGCGGCGGTGGAAACCGAAGCCGGTCGCACCACCGACCCGGTGCGCATGTACATGCGCGAGATGGGCACGGTGGAGCTGCTCACCCGCGAGGGCGAGATCGTTATCGCCAAGCGCATTGAAGAGGGCATCCGCGAGCTGATGGCCGCCCTGGCGTACTACCCGGGCGCGGTGCGCTCGGTGATCGACGAATACGACAAGGTCGCCACCGAAGAACGCCGCCTGTCCGACATCCTGGTAGGCTACCTGGACCCCGCCGAGCATGTACCCTCGGCAGCGGAAGTGGCCGCCCAACAGGAAGCAAAGGGCGAAAGTGACGACGATGACGATGAGGACGGCGACACCGGGCCGGATCCGGTTGAAGCAAAGAAGCGCTTCACCGCGATCAAGCGCGCCTGCAACAAAGCCGACAAGTCTATCGCCAAGGAAGGTCGCGACGGCAAGACCGCGCAGAAAGACCTGGAAAAGCTCGCCGAGCTATTCAAGTTCCTCAAGCTAACGCCCCGGGTCTTCGATCCGCTGACCGAGCAGGCCCGCGACGTGCTGCTGCAGGTGCGCAACCTTGAGCGCGAGATCATGCTCATCTGTGTGAAAACCTGCGGCATGCCGCGCATGGAGTTCATCAAGAGCTTCCAGGGCTCCGAGTCCGACCTGCGCTGGGTGAGCAAACACACCCGCTCCAAGAAGGATTATGCGGCCAGGCTGTCTGCCGAGAAGGAGAATATCCAGCGCGCCCAGCGCAAGCTGCAGACCATCGAAGAAGAAGTTGGCCTGACAGTCGCTGAGATCAAGGAAATCAACCGCCGCATGTCCATGGGCGAGGCCATGGCGCGCCGGGCCAAGAAGGAAATGGTGGAAGCCAACCTGCGCCTGGTGATCTCTATTGCGAAGAAGTACACCAACCGCGGCCTGCAGTTCCTTGACCTGATCCAGGAGGGCAACATCGGCCTGATGAAGGCGGTGGACAAGTTTGAATACCGCCGTGGCTACAAGTTCTCGACCTATGCCACCTGGTGGATTCGCCAGGCCATTACCCGCTCGATTGCCGACCAGGCACGCACCATCCGTATTCCGGTGCACATGATCGAAACCATCAACAAGCTCAACCGCATCTCCCGCCAGATGCTGCAGGAGATGGGCCGCGAGCCCACCCCGGAAGAGCTGGGCGAGCGTATGGACATGCCCGAGGACAAGGTCCGCAAGGTACTGAAGATTGCCAAGGAGCCGATCTCCATGGAGACGCCCATCGGCGACGACGAAGATTCGCACCTGGGTGATTTCATCGAAGACGCCACCATCGAATCCCCGGTGGACTCTGCCACCGGCTCCGGTCTGCACGAAGCGACCAAGGATGTGCTCGCGGGCTTGACCGCCCGCGAGGCCAAGGTGCTGCGTATGCGCTTCGGTATCGACATGAACACCGACCACACCCTCGAGGAGGTGGGTAAACAGTTCGATGTTACCCGCGAGCGTATTCGCCAGATTGAAGCCAAGGCCCTCCGCAAGCTGCGCCACCCGACCCGTTCGGACCACCTGCGCAGCTTCCTGGATGAATAGCGGCAGCAGGTAGGCAACGCCCTTATGATTGAGGAGGCAGCAGTACTCGGCCGCGTCCTGGTAGTGGACGATGACCGCGGCCTCCTCTCCATCATCAAAGGCATTCTCAGCAAGGACTACGACGTCACCCTCGCCTCCTCCGGCCCTGAGGCCCTGGAGGCGCTGGCGTCCAACGGCGCTGACCTGGTGCTGCTCGACATCATGATGCCGGACATGGACGGTCTGGAAGTCTGCAGAAAGATCAAGGCCGACGCCGCCACTACCGACTTGCCGGTCATATTTCTGACCGGTATGGAAGACGAGGATGCCGAAGAAGACGCCCTCGACGCCGGCGCTGCCGATTTCATCGCCAAGCCCATCCGCCCGCGCATACTTGAATCCCGCGTGCGCATGCAGATGCAGAACTATCTGTACCTGCAGTTCCTGGAAAAAATGCTCAGCGAGAAGAGCACCACGGTGGATCGCCTTAAAGCCGAAACCGAGCAGCTGCTCAAGTCTATTGGCTTATCCGCCAGCAAGTAACACCGCTCCCCCACCCCCTGGAGACCCGATGAGCGACTTGTTTGCACAGCTCGCCTTTGCCTCTGGCAAGGCCATGAAAAACCGCTTCATGCTCGCACCGCTGACCAATCTGCAAAGCCACGATGACGGCGTATTGTCCGAGGACGAGTACCACTGGCTTACCATGCGCGCCGAAGGCGACTTCGGCGCCACCATGACCTGCGCTTCCCATGTACAGGCAGCGGGCAAAGGGTTTCCGGGCCAGCTCGGCTGCTTTTCCGACGATCACCTGGAAGGCCTGACCCGGCTGGCTGCCGGCATTCGCGCCCACGGCAGCCTGGCCCTGCTGCAGCTGCACCACGCCGGTATGCGCTCCCCGGAGGAGGAAATCGGCCGGCAGCCCCTGTGCCCCTCGGACAACGAGGAAACCGGTGCCAGGGCCCTGACCCTCGACGAGATCGAGCAGCTGCGGGAAGACTTCCTGGCCGCCGCCAGGCGCGCCGAGCAGGCGGGCTTCGACGGGGTAGAGCTGCACGGCGCCCACGGCTACCTGCTGTGCCAGTTCCTGAGCCCCAGCATCAACCAGCGTGACGATGCCTATGGCGGCAGCCTGGAAAACCGCTCCCGGCTCATTCTCGAACTGATCGATGGCGTCAGGACGCAATGCGCGCCGGACTTCGTGCTGGGCCTGCGGCTGTCACCGGAACGCTTCGATATTCGCCTTGGAGAAATGCGCGAGCTGGCCCAGGAGCTGTTTCACCGCGGCCAGATCGACTTCCTCGACATGTCCCTATGGGATTCTTTCAAGCATTCTGAGGAAGACGGCTTCACAGGCCGCAGCTTGCTGTCCTGTTTCACTGAGCTGAACCGCGGCCAGGTCAGGCTGGGCACCGCCGGCAAAATTCGCTCCGGCGAAGACGCCCGCCGCTGCGTTGAAGCCGGCGCCGACTTCGTGCTGCCCGGCCGCGCCGCCATTCTGCACCACGACTTCCCGCGCTGCGTGGCCGCTAACGACCGCTTCGAGCCGGTGCCCAACCCCGTCACCCGGGACTACCTGCGCGGTCAGGGCCTGGGTGAGAAGTTTGTCGAGTACATGGCTGGCTGGAAGGGCTTTGTAGACGGCTAAATCGCGCGTACATCGAAAGTGACGCACCCGCTGCCGCGCTCTATAATGCGCCGCTCACATCTGCAACACGCTTTACAAGGGCCCATAGCTCAGTTGGTTAGAGCAGTCGACTCATAATCGATTGGTCGTAGGTTCAAGTCCTACTGGGCCCACCATTACTGATCGGTGTGAATTCCCACCACATGGGTGACGCATTAAGCTTTCGTTTCAAGGCTAACCTGAAGGGGAAGCAGTATGACGAAAGCGCAGCAGACCAGGCTCACTCACCAGGCTGAACCGCTTCGAAGATCCAGTGTTCCCAGGGTTTGTTGGGATTGTTACGCGATCCAACGAAGACCCGGCGCTCTTCCCCAGCATCAATGGCTTCCTTCAGGGTCCGCTTCGCAACCAGGAAGTTGTTGTTGGAGGGTTCGTGCCTGATCGTGTACTTGTATATACCACCGGACTGCGGGAAATCCTGGTCGCCGGTCACTTCATCGTAACCGTTCACCTTTATCACCCATTTGTGCTTATCACCCGTGCAACTGCCCGAATAGGCCCATTTGCCATTCACGTTGTCCTGTCGGCGTAAGCATCCCTTGGTCTCCTTGTTGACGAAATACCCCTTACACTTGGTGTTGCTGCCGCAACCCCCAACGAAAACCCACTGCTGATTGGGAGCGTTGACGCGCGGGCGCATGTCCACGAACGAGTTGCTCGTATTGACCGTCAGTACCTGGCGGGTGTAGATGCCGCGCAGGTAATACGCTTGTCCGCCCTGGCTTTCAGGCAAGCTATTCGGAATCAGATCAGCGTGCACTTCGTTCTTGGTACAGGGGCAGGGCTGACCGTTGCCGTCGTCTCCACCACATTCGTTCTCCAACCCGCAGCTCGCGGTGCTGCAGGTGGTGATGTGGGAGACCATAACACCGCCAAAACCACCTCCCTTGGTCATCGCATTGCTCGCCTTGATTTTCAGTTTGACCCGATCGCCGGCTTCAAAACCCCGGTACTTGAAGGTGTATACATCCGGCACACCATCAAACACCAGATCACCGGCAGGCACTTCGACGTCCAGTACATCGCTCTGAGCATTGATGCGCAGATTGGGATTGAACTTACCATTTGTATTGTCAGTGATGACGTTCAGGCAGAACGCCTTCAGCTGGTTGGTGTTCACGACGAGTTTGTTGATGATGTTGCTCGAATTATCCTTTGAGTATGGATCGTAGGTGCTGCCCGATCGCCCGGTTTGACCCGTGGGTAGAGTAAAGAGTGGCCAGCTGCTATAGCCTCCCGCTGTGGCGGTACCGACGGATTCGGCATTGCCATTTAGCAATGCATCTACAACCGCCGATAGGGAGTCATCTAAAGTGAACGTTCGTGCCGCCCAATCCGAAGGGGTTTGTACCTCAGACGCATGTTTCAGATCCTTAAATTGAGGCGTCGATTCCACTGAATTGGCGTGGTCCGTGGGCAGGTTCTCCGTGGCGTTCACCATGTTGAACGCCGGAAAATACATGAGATGAGCGCCCCATCCGGGGCCGTAAAAATTGGACCGTTGCTGTTTGCCGACATATTCCAGCCTGTGCCACTCGCCCTCCGAAGGCGGGTTTACACAGTCCTCATCTCCGGCGAAACAGTCGTCTTTCCAGCCGGCGTGAGCAGAGAGAGTGTAAAGGAAGATAGAAAAAGTGAAGGAAAAGAACTTGAGTAAATTGCGCATGGTACCGCTCCTCTGACGCATTTCTAATAGAGTTCTTCTTTGCTGATGCTTCCCTGATCGCCGCTTCGAATATGCGCAGGTCGGAGTGCTTGCGTCAAACCTTTTGGCCCTACGGACGTCTCAGCGGGACTACCACGCTTAGGTTTTTAGACACCGGTCACATTGAGGAAATGGTAGCGAGAGGTGGACCTGACGGTCCTGCGTTCCGGCGGGGCCGCCTGGGCTACCCACCAGGTTTGCCAGGAAACGGTGGCAGCGCTTGCGCCGCTTCAAGGGAGAAGGGCTCATCAAGGAACAGCTTAGAGTAATGAAACTCACGCAGGCGCTTGTGGAACGCGCGAACGTCTTCGTCGTACGCCAGCATGCTGCGCAAATCAGTCTGTGAGAGCCGCATCAACTGGCGGGAAACCAGCATGGGCGGCGAAAACCAGGAGAAGCGATCCAGGTAACGCTCACGCTTGATCAGGCCTTCACGATAGGCACTTGAGAGCGGCTCAACGGTCTGGTCGCCCACCTGCTGAAACGCGTAATACCACTTCCATTCAAAGGTGCCATCAATGGCTGCATGCGCTTTCCACTCCGGATACCGGGCAACGAAAGCGTCCATCGTTACCGGTTTCGGCAGATCCCAGGCGTCGTTTACCGCCTCACGCTGCTCAAGAGCGATCTGCGACAACGCGGGAACAGGTATCGACCGGTCGATAGCGATAGTGCCTAGCTGCGGGATGACAATGGCGAACAGCAGCCACAAGCCAAGCAGGCTTGCCAGCAACACGGGGGTCGCTACGCGCCAGGCACCTATCACCAGTGCCAGCACGGACCAGAACGCCGCATGAGCAACAATCAGCGCCGCGGCGGCAATGGTTGATCGAGAATCTGCTCCAACCCACCAGGCGCCTGCGAGCACTGGGACTACGACCGCCAGGGTCAATAGCGCTGCGCGCAGCAGCACGCGCGTGCGCCAGAACCCGGAGCCCCCGGCGCTGGCTTCAAGCAGCTCCAAACGCCCGGAATCGGCTTCCCCCGATCGCAAATCGTAAAGCAGCACAATCACCAATAGAGGCAATAGCACAGAGGCGACAAAAGCCATATCGAAGCGGCCCATGGCTGAAATGGTGGGACTGCTGACGTCCGCTTCGTAGATCTGCCCTTCCATCGCGAGGATTCGAATTCGATGTTTCCAGGGGTAGCTATCCCGCTTTCCCTGAGTGAGAAAACTCGCCGCCGCCGGCTCCGCATAGGTCAGATGGAAAGCATAGTAGCCCGCACTGCCCCAGTCCGACTGTCTGGCGAGGGTGGCGTTCCGATCATGCTCGTCGGCGACCTTGAGCGCTTCGATCTCTGATAGTTGACGCTGCGACTCAATGGCGCCCATGCAAACAGCAAACACTGATGCCACTAGAGCGACAGCCGCCCAGAACAACGCGCCACGGTCACGTTGCAGGAGTCGCCATTCGCGTGCAAGCGCATTCATACGGTGAGTCTCGAGCCAGCGCGCGCCAGCAATCCCAGACCTAGCACCAGCCAGGCGGCCAACATGATCAGCGGCAGGCCAGCCGCAGAAAGCCGCTCGGCAAAGGGCACTGACTCAAAGTCGAAATCATCAAGCAGCGCCCAGTTTTCGGCGCTGACACGGGCGCGCCTTGAGGCCTCGACACCGCGGTTTCGCTCGATGTCCGTTTTGTAATCCAGCGCTTCGATGTGCAAGCGGTTCAAACCCTGAACGAAGTCGAAACGGAGCTCCTCTGCAGCCTCCTGGAAACGATGATGAGTTAGCAGGTCTGTCCCCGCCAGGGTGCGGGAGGCAAAGCTAAGCGCAACCGCGGGTGACAACCAGCCAAACCGAAGGATTGCCTGCGCGTTTGCCTGTTCCTGCGCCAGCCTGCGACTGGCGTAGCGATTCAGTATCTCTGTCTGTGCCGCCTCACTTCGCTCAGAGACCACACCTCTTATGTTCACTGGCAACTGCGCCACATCATCCACGCCGTACTGCTCGAGCAACTCCGCCCGGAGCTGAACGAACGCGGGGTCATTGACATTGTGTCCATCTCCCGCTGCCAGTATTTCGGCCTGCATGGCAAGATCCAGTTGTATTTTTCCCGGCGCGGTGAACAGCGCCGATCCCAGCCCAACACCCAGGGAAGGAATGGCCAGCGTGGACACCAGCCACGCCGCCAGCATGGTGTTCAGGGCCGCACTGCGGCGTTCAAATACCGCCGAAGCGAACACAATAATCGCGCACCAAAACGCCAGGTAGCAAAAGTAGCTGAGCAACAGGGCTGTGAGCGCAGCGAAGTTGCCGCTTTCTCCCGCGGCGCCAGCCCCGATCAGGAGTGCTGGAACAAGCAGTAGGCCACTCACGCCGACGAGTGCGACGAACTTACCAAGAATCAGCTCAGTGCCGGTCACACCCTGGGACAGCAAGGTGGCCAGCGTTCGCGTTTCACGCTCGCGGACAACGGCCCCGTAGCCGAGCACAATCAACAGCAAAGGCGCGAATAGTTGGTAGCAGAGCGCCGGGGTCCAGGGCGGGAGGCCGCCGAGCCCTGTGTCTGCGTCTGCGGCATTGATCATGGGAGAATTCTGTCGATGACCCTCCAGGAACACCTGGCTGCCGGTTACTGGCAGCAACCCTGGATCCAGCGCGGCCATAGGTGGCGGTGTGCGGAAGACGTAGTGGCCATAGTGCACCATCCTGTGGGGGTGGCGATCTGGCTGGGCGCGGAAGGTCTCTTCTGCCGCAGCTTGTGTAGCCTGACGCGTGTGGCGTTCACTGAGAATCTGGTCCGCCGTGACCAGCGCCGTAAATGACAGCAGTGACAGGAAGATGATGCCGCTCGCCAGCGCCAACCGAGACCGCTTCCACAGGCGCCACTCTTCGGTCGCAATCTGTAACATGGCATTCATCGCGATTCTTGCTCAGCGAAGGCCTGATGCACGGCTTCCGTGGATATACGCTCTCCGGGCTCGGCGGCAAACTGGCCAACCAGTCGGCCTCGGTGCAGAAGTCCAATCCTGTCTGCAACCTGGCAAGCACCATAAACATCGTGGGTGACCATGAGTATGGTCTTACCTTCACCGGCCAACTTTCTGACCAGTGCATGGAGCTCGTCTATGGCCACAGGGTCAAGCCCCGAGGTGGGCTCGTCGAGAAGCAGGATTTCAGCGCGGCGCAACAGCGCAAGCGCGATGGCCACCTTCTGACGCATACCCTTTGAGTAGCTCTCGAGGCGCCGATCCCGCGCCTGAAAATCGAGGGCCACCTGGTCCAGAGCCTCCTCGATGTCTTTCGGAGTTGACTGGGTTTTCGCCAGGGACAGGAAGTATCCCAGATTCTCACGCGCCGTAAGATGCGGGTACAGCGACACGGCTTCAGGGAGGTAGGCGACCATCTTCCGTATGCTGACGGAACCTGTACCTGCCTCTTGCCCATTCACCAGCAAACTACCCCTGGCGATAGGCAAAAAGCCAAGGGCGGCCAGCAAGGTCGTCGATTTCCCGGCACCGTTGCCACCGAGAAGCGCATAAATCTGCCCCGCTTCCACAGCAAAAGACACACTGTCCAGTACACGGTGGCCGCCACGATCAACACAAAGATCCTGCAATTCGAGAGATCGGGACATAGTTGCCTGGCGCTCCACAGTTTCAGTAAGCGTATTCATTCAGCGTCCAGGCCTCGTATACCCATGATGAGACAGCGAGTCCGCGGTGGATGCGTTTTTGTCAGCACCTCTGCTTGCCGCCAGATTGTTATGTTATAACATAACATCTTTTATTATGGCGGCACCTCTGAATCAGGCGTGCGCCACAGCGTTTTCCACTCAACTGCGATCTGGCACCAACCGCATGGCAGTGACAAACGACCCTTCGCCTAATAAAAACCAACAAGGAATCAACATGACTCGCGTCGCTACTCTCCCTTCGATCTTGCCTCTCATCACCTTGTTGTTCGCGCCCGTCGGGCTTAGCCTGGCGGACGAGCAGGATGCCATCGAAACCGTTTTCGTCATCGGAGAACGACGTGCCTACCAGGGGATATTCGATGACCTCGAAAAGCCGACAGCAGATCAGACTATCGGCCCCGAAATTCTCCGCGAAGTCGCGGCGCTTAACCTGAACGATGCGCTCGACTTGTCCACATCGGTCGCCAGGCAGAACAATTTTGGCGGGCTTTGGAATAGCTTCTCCATCCGCGGCTTCTCTGGAGACATCAATCTACCCAGCGGTTTCCTGGTCAATGGCTTTAACGCGGGCCGCGGTTTCGGTGGCCCCAGGGACATGGTCGGCATCCAGTCAGTTGAAGTTCTGAAAGGGCCCAGGTCAGCGCTGTTCGGCCGCGGTGAGCCGGGCGGCACCGTCAACCTGGTCACCAAGCGCCCCGAGTTTTCAACCGGCGGCTACCTTCGTGGAACCCTTGGAAGCTGGGATCAGGTGCGGGTGGAGGGCGACGTACAGTCCAGCTTCAGGGATGACTCAATTGGCGTGCGACTGGTCGGCTTCTACGAGGATGCAGAGAGTTTTCGCGAGACAGTTGAAACGGAGCGCCGTGGCTTTTACCCGTCGGTGTCCTGGAACCTGTCCGACGCCACGACCCTGAACTACGAGTTGGAGTATACCGATCAGGAAATCCCCTTCGACCGAGGTGTGGCGTACACGGAGGCATCAGGCTTCACACCGCGCGATACTTTCGTCGGAGAACCCGGGGACGGGCCCATCGACACGGAAGTGCTGGGCCACCAGTTGGAGATTCAACACAATTTCTCCGAACACTGGAGT
>JANQGK010000306.1 GCA_028277365.1 Halieaceae bacterium
TGGACCCGGCGCTTCTTCAGCGTCAGCGACGGCCGCTAGCGATCTCCCTCCGGCAGGTAGACGTCGAAACGCACGGTTTTCCCCGGCAGCTGGAAGGCAGGCTGCTCGCCCTCCAGCGCCGGCGCTTTGGCGGGACGTTTGACGACGACACGTTTCTGGGCGGCCGACAGTGCCGCCTCCAGCAGGCCGGCTGAGCTGTCAGCGTTTTCCAGCAGCTGCTGGAACAGCCACATCTCCTTTTTTACCCTTGCGCTCTTGCGGCGCGCCGGGAACATCGGGTCCAGGTAAACCACATCCACCGTTTGCCCGGCCAGCCAGTCGCGGGCGTCGGCTCTCAGCAGCGACATGCGCTGGCAAACCTGCGCCACCCAGGCATCCTCACTGAGCCGGCCGCGCCGCAGGCCATCCCGCAGCAGCGCGAACACCACCGGCTCGCGTTCCAGCAGGGTGAGCTGGCAACCGAGGTCCGCCAGCACAAAACTGTCTCGACCCAGCCCTGCTGTGGCGTCCACCACCGACAGCCCCGGCCACTTGTGAATACCCACGGCCCGCCCTAAGGGTTCATTGTGCCCGCCGCGTCGCCGGTGCCGCAGGCTGCCGGCGGCAAAGTCCACCGCGATGGGACCCGGGGCGTCCGGACCGGTGGCCACTAGCGCCAGCCGTTCGGCGGAGAGTGTGAGCACCGCTTGCGCGCCAGGCCGTTGCGCCATCAACGGCAGCCCCAGCTCGGCGGCCAGTTCGGCGGCCTGCCGCGCCAGCTCGGGCTGTGCCGCACTTATGGCCAGGGAGGAATCAGGCAAAGGGCGGTGACAGCGCGTCGCCCATCAGTAGCTCGGGATCATTGCGGTGCAGCAGCTCTTCCAGGCGCCGGCAGTTTTCCTCGATGGCATCCATGTACAGGTTGGGACCGCCAAAATGGTGGGCGGCGTAACGGTAGTAGGCGTGAAAATAGCCGTCTAGCCTCACCTGGATAGCACTGCGAATAAAGTTAGGGGTGGACTGCATCAGGTGCGCCGGCGACTTGTAGATGATCCCGGTCTTGGTGAAGCGCCCCTGTTTGCCGGCCATACCTCCCTCCACGAATTCGGGATAGAGTTGGTCGCGGCACTTCTCCAGGTAAGCCACATCCGCCATCTGTGCAATCAGGTCCGCAGTTCCGAGCAGCCAGCCCAGAGTGCGCTCGGCCTGGCTGGGAACTTTGATATCCGCCGGGTTCACCTCGTAACCGGTGAAATGCACAATGCGCTGGCAGGTGGGCAGGGCCCATCCCAGCCCGACGGTGGGCAGGTACTCTCCCATGAAGCGGCTGGAACGACTGACATGGGTGCGGGTGTACTCCGCGCCGTTGCTATGGCGCGTATCCCGGCGCCGGCGAATATAGCCCGAATCATGAAATAGAGCGGCGGCAATACCGGCCACCGCCAGCCTGGCGTCCAGCGGCACCTCGTCCCGGTGGCAGCGCTGGTGGCCGTCAATCAGCCGCGCCATGGCCAGGGTGACATCCAGTACGTGCTGGATATCGTGGTAGCCCACATCGCAGGCGCGGTAACCCGGGTACTCCCCCCGATACAGGCGGGCAAAATCACCCACCAGCTGTTTGATGGGCTTCAGCCCGCGCGCGTAGTGCCGGCCGAGGATTTCCAGGACCGCGTCACAGACCGCGTCCGGGTTGGTCACATCCACCCGGTTGCTGACATCCATTTCCCGCGCCCGGGTAGCCTTAAGCACGCTGTTCACTCCTCGCTGACCGACTTGAGGGAAGCCGTATCGCTCTTCAGCGCCGATGCTTCCACCGCGTCGTCACCGGGCCGGGTGGGCCCTGGCAGGTCGTCGCCGGACAGGCCGAGCTGCCAGCGGCCGCTGCCGGTCTCGATATGCAGTTCCAGGTTGAAGGCATTGCGGGTGAGCCCGTGCTTGTCGGTCAGGAGAAAGCGCCGCGCCCGGTCCTCACCGTCTACCTTCGAGGTATCGCAGCGCATGGACTTCACCTCCTGGCCCGACAGTTTCGTCCCCAACACTCGCTCCATGTCGGCGTTGCAGCGGGCGAGGAAGCCGTGGGTGTCGAGGGTGACGGTGTCGTTGGGGTCGTCGCGGCCCGGCGTCGGCAACTCCACCGAGAAGTCGCCCACAAAAACCTGAGAAGGACGCGCCAGGTCGACCATGCGGGCCAGCTCGATGGTAACGTCGCCGACGATGTAGCTGAATACCGTCGGGTTTACACCCTCGGCCTGATACAACTCGTAGTGGCTGCCGATATGGAAGGCGGCGCGAATCAGCGGCACCGTGTTGCCTTTGGAGGCCTCCCGCGCCATGGCGTTGTCGGCGACTACCAGCAACAGGAAATGCAGCAGGTCCTCACTGGCAGCCGGGCTGAGATCACGGTTCCATACGTAGTAGCCGTCACCGGTAGTGGTGCGGGCAAAGTTAACCTCTACGCCCCGCGCCAGCAGCTTGTTGTAGGCGGAGTTCATGGAGTAGGACAGCGAGTTGAGCTGGCTCGCCTGTTCGAAAGGTGTGTACAGGGAGAACTGCGCGATATCGAACAGGATGACCGCACGGCTGTCGACATAGGACAGGCCGTAACGCCTGACGATTTCCTCGATGGCCGCGTTGACCGCAGGCTCGTCGGCGAGCGGGTTGGGCAGCTTGATGAAGTTGGTGGATACGCCGAGCCGCTTACTGATTTCGAAGAACTCGTCGCGGCTCTTGCGGCGGCGGCCGGCAATCAGGCGGCGCACATGGCTCTCCCGGGCGGCGCTTTTCTTCGCACCTTCCTCACCGCTGTCCGCCGTAGTCGCGGTGTAGTTGCCGAGGAAGTAGTGGGGCACCATTAGCAGAAGGATGCCGTTATCGGTCGGGCTCCAGCACAGCACGATGTTCTGACCCAGGCGCCACTGCTTGTGCAGTGTGGTCTCGATGTTCTTGAGATTGCCGCGCTGGACAATACTGAGGGTGTTGTCCGTCGATTCGGATCCCGGCATCGGCTACTCGTGCTTCCTTCCTACAGTCGCCGCAATTATAGTGTCATTCTCTGCAGCCCGGCTATTGACCGGGTTCAAAACCCGGGGAGACGAATGCGCCTTTTCGCCAGCCTGCTGTTGGTCGTGGTATGCGGCTGCGCCGACTACCAATTCACCGTCAACGAGCGCGTGGTCTACACCCCCGCACCGCTATTCGCCGATTACGAAATTCCCGACCCCGCGCTGCGCGGCTGCGTAAAAGCCCACATCCAGGAAGCGCAGGTCACCGCCGCGGACCAGCTCGACACTCTCAACTGCAGCCATGCCGGCATCGAAGACCTCAGTGGATTACAGGTGTTTGCGAGCCTCACACGCCTCAAGCTGTCCAGCAATGCCATCGAGGAACTCAATGCGCTGGCGGACATGACCGCGCTGCTGGAACTCTACCTGGACGACAACAAGCTACGCAGCGTGGCAGAGCTTAAGGACCTGCTGGAACTACGCCTGCTTGATCTGGAGGGCAACGCCGGGTTGCGCTGCGCAGACCTGGGCAGCTTTCGCAGCCGCTCTGCGCTGGAACTAGTCGCACCGAAGCACTGCCGTTAGCGGCAGGACTCAGTCGCTTAGATCAGGCGAGTTCCAGCCAGTCGAAGCCCCGTTCCTGGTCGGCCCATGTCAATCGATCCCGGTGCGGGAAAACATCGGACAGGGCATCTTCCACCCGCTCGCGGTGATTGTTCTGCTCACTGATATGGGCGATGACCAATTGCTGCATCAAATCGTGATGTACTTCCTGCAGCAGCGCCGCCGACTGGCGATTATTGAGGTGCCCCCAGTCACCGCCAACGCGCCGCTTGAGCGCCGGCGGGTAGGGGCCGAGCTGCAGCATCTCGACATCGTGATTGCATTCCAGCAGCAGGCCGTGACAGGCGCGATAGTGGGCCAGTACCGCCGGCGTGATGCTGCCCAGGTCGGTAAGAATCCCCAGCCGGAAGCCGCGACTCTGAAATACAAACTGGCAGGGTTCGCGGGCGTCGTGGGGCACGGCGATCGGCTCCACCCGCACATCACCCAACTGGAACGGTGCTTCGCTGTGAAAGTAGCAGGCTTCCCAGGGTTTATCGCAACGGCCGCTGGCGTGGGTGCCGCGGGTGAGGTAGACCGGTAGCTGGTACTTGCGTGACAGCGCCGCAACGCCGGAGCAGTGATCGGAGTGCTCGTGGGTGACTAACACCGCATCGAGGTCGGCAGCGCCAACCCCCAGGCGGTCCATGCGGCGCTCAGTTTCACGCACAGAGAAACCGCAATCGACGAGGAGCAGGGTTGTGCCGGACTGTACCAGGGTGCCGTTACCGCGACTGCCGCTTCCCAGTGAGGCGAAACGCACCCTGCCCTCCGGATTCAGTTGATATTGCCCTTGAGCAGCGACAGTAGCTGCTGCTTCTGGCTGCGGCTCATTTCCGTGCCGTCTTCCCGCGTCATGTCGATGCGTACCAGGCTGCTGGACTCTTCGCTGACCTTAAAGACGTAGTCCTGCTGGGTCAGCAGTTCTTCCTCGTCGTCGTCCCCGAACAGCCAGCCAAACCAGCCATCGTCCTCGTCCGGCGGGACAAAGCGCACGTAAAACAGGCCGCCGCTGCGATCCAGGTCGCGTATGGTGAAATTCGACTCCCGCAGCGCGCGGTCCACCGACGCCCAGGCCCGGTAGTAGGGCAGTGCCAGGCGCACAAAGGGGTCGCCGTCGCGATCTTCCTGCAGGGTGACCTTGCCGCCTTCGCCCATGGCCTGCTGGGCCATCATCGATACCGGCGCAGTCTCAGTGGAGTTGGCAATGTACTGGGCCACCGCCAGCAGCATTTCGCTGCTGCGCTCGACGTCGCCGGAGACTTCAGGCCAGCGGTCGATGTCCCCGGCCTGGTATTGCTGCAGCACGTGCAGCTCAGCGGTATTGCGCTGCACTCCCTGTTCGATCCGAAACTGGAAGCGCTCTGCCATCCTGGCATCGCGGCCCTGGAACCAGCCGGTCTCGATCAGGCCGGCACGGGCATCCACCCGGGCTACCTGCACCCCGTTGGTGGAGAGGAAGGAGCGCACCTGCGGCCAGAGCTGGCCCGGGGCCACCGCCGCCAGCACCCACTCCTCGTCACCGAGGCGCTGGATGCGTACCACTTCCTCACTCTCCTGGGCGACCAGCGGTGCCGGCCGCGGCACTTCGAACGTGCCGGTGGGGGTAACGGTTTCCGTGGTCGGCGGGATAACGTAGATGTCCTGAAGGGCGTCGTCCTCCAGGTGCGAAGGCACCTTGATGCGAGGTTCCACCCGGGCCTTGCGGTAGTCATCGCTGCGGTCGCGGACCAACTGCTGATCTGAGAACCAGCTACAGGCCGACAGCACCAGCGCGCAGGCTACGGTGACAGCGCGGCGCATCATGCGAGTGCCTCGGCAAGCGCGGCACGCACCGCTTCATGGTATTGCTCAGCGAGGGGAGTCAGCGGCAGCCGCAGGCCGTGTTCGATACGGCCGGCGTCGGCCAGCGCCCACTTGACCGGAATCGGATTGGACTCCAGGAACAGGGCCTCGTTCAGGGCTGCCAGCTTACTGTCGAGCGCATAGGCTGCTTCCGCCTCGCCCGCCAGCGCTAAGCGCGCCACCTCGGCAAGCTGCGCCGGGGCCACATTAGCGGTCACCGAAATCGTGCCATCACCGCCCATCAGCATCAGCTCGGTAGAGGTGGCGTCGTCACCGGAATACACCGCCATGCGACCCTGGCAGATATCGATGACTTCGCGGGCCCGGTCGAGATCGCCGGTGGCTTCTTTAATGCCGGTGATGTTGTCTATATCTGCCAGCCGCGCCACGGTCGCAGGCAACATATCGACGCCGGTGCGCCCGGGCACGTTGTAGAGAATCTGGGGAATGGACACTGCCTCCGCGATATGACGGTAGTGTTGGTACAGGCCTTCCTGGGTTGGCTTGTTGTAGTAGGGCGTGACCAGCAGGCAGGCGTCTGCACCCAGCGCCTGGGCCTCGCGGGTCAGCTCCACGGCCTCCGCGGTGGCATTGCCGCCGGTACCCGCGATCACCGGAATCCGGCCGGCCACCCGCTTGATCACGCGGGCGATCACCTCGCAGTGTTCATCCACCGCGAGCGTCGCCGATTCGCCAGTGGTGCCTACCGCGACGATGCCGTCGGTGCCGGACTCGATATGCCAGTCCAGCAGGGCATCGAGTGCCATCCAGTCGAGGGAGCCGTCGGCATGCATTGGGGTTACCAGCGCCACCAGGCTGCCACGTATCATGTTGTACTCCAGAGATGCGCGGCCACCGTTGCCAGCCGCGTTGAAAGACCGCAATTATCCACGTAACTGCTCAGATAACAACCGGCGCCGGGGCAATTGGCAGCGGCTGGCGCTCGTATTAGCATGGACCTCCTAGCGGGGGATTCGCATGCTTTGGACAACACCACCACTTCACCTGTTCCGGAAGCTTATTCTGCTACTGGCCGGCTTGTGCCTGGCGAGCAACGCCCTGGCCCAGATCGGCGATGACCCGCTGCCGCGTTACAGCGCCCTCACTCTGATCGACCGGGATTTCATGCAGGACCAGCGCCGCAGCGTTGACAGCCTGGCCCGCAGCGGCCTGGGCCGCCAGATCCGCCAGGACAAGGCCAACGACCTCGAGGTGCTGCAACTCATCATCGATCGCCGCCTGATCGGCCCCACCGACACCGCGACCCTGCAGGCCATGGGTGTGGTGCTGGGGGACCTGCTGAGCCGCGAACTGGATATGCCCTGGGTAATCTTCGAGGACGAATTGGGCCGCAGCCGCGCCCTGCGCATCGGCCAGACCGAACACCTGCTGTTCCCGGTCACCATGATTTCACGGCGCTACGAGGCCGACGCCCGGGTCAACGTGCAGGATATCTACGACCGCGCAGTAGCCCTGATGCGCCCACACCTGCCGCCCAGGCCGTTCCAGTACGGCCAGGATTGAACTATGCGGCCAGCAAGCGGCTTTCACGGATGCTTTCACGGATATAGCCACGAGAGCCTGCGAGGCGGAGAGAAAAACACAGGACCACTGCTTCTAAGAGGCGTGATTGCGGGAATCACGCCGCAGGATGCCAACGGCCCCTGAGCCAATGCGTGCGATGGTGCTGGGCTCCGCAGGCCGACAACTCGAGCTACGGGAACTCCCGATACCCCGGCCAGGCGCGCAACAGGTACTGATCAGAATTGTCGCCTGCGCCGTCTGCCGCACCGACCTGCACGTACTCGACGGCGACCTGACGGACCCCAAACTGCCCCTCATACCCGGCCACGAGATCGTCGGTGAGGTGATCGCCCTCGGCGAGGAGGTACCCGACAGCCTGCTGGGCAAGCTGGTAGGCGTACCCTGGCTGGGGGAAACCTGCGGTCGGTGCGACTTTTGTCTGCGCGGTGAGGAAAATCTTTGCGATAGTGCGCGCTTTACCGGCTACACGCTGGATGGAGGCTACGCTGAATACACTGTGGCCCACCAACACTTCGTGTTCGAAATCTTTGGCGACCCCCTGCACGCCGCGCCCCTGCTGTGCGCCGGCTTGATCGGCTACCGCTGCCTGCGCATGGCCGGTGACGCCCGAGTCCTGGGAATTTACGGCTTCGGCGCCGCCGCCCATATCATCAGCCAGGTGGCTATCAGCCAGGGTCGCCGCGTCCACGCCTTCACCCGCCCCGGCGACACCGAGGCCCAGCAGTTCGCGCTGGACCTGGGGGCGAGCTGGGCAGGCCAATCCGGCGATGCGCCGCCGGAAGCGCTGGACGCCGCCATTATCTTTGCCCCGGTCGGTGCACTGGTGGTCGATGCCCTGAAGGCGGTGCGCAAGGGCGGCGTAGTGGTGTGCGGCGGCATCCATATGAGCCCCATACCGGAATTCGCCTACAAGCTGCTGTGGGGCGAACGCACGATCTGCTCAGTGGCCAATCTCACCCGTCATGACGGAGAGGAATTCTTCGCCCTGCTCGAGGAACACCCGGTCACCACCCACATTGCCCGCTATGCCCTTGAAGATGCCAACCAGGCCCTCGACGACCTCCGACACGGCCGCCTTCAGGGAGCTGCCGTTCTCGTTCCCTGACGCAACTTTGCAGCCTGGACAGTGTTCGGGCCAATCCGGTCGCCACGTGGTAGGTCGATTCCTGAACGGTCGCCGGCAAGCGGCGCCCTGAAGGTTCAGAAATCGACCTACCACGCGACGCCCTCGCGTCCGAGTGATTCCCGCCCAGTTATCGCTTGACTCGGTAAAGGGAATTGGCGGGTGAGGGGTCGAGGCAAGTTAGAAGCTGTCAGCTCGCAGGAGCGCATCGGTGCCGCCGTCGACAAATAGGACGGCGCCGCAGATGAAGTCAGCGTCGTCGCCCAGCAGAAAGCGCATAGCGTTGGCGATTTGCTTCGGTTCGGCCGAGCCACCCAGCGGAGTCATAGCCTCGAACTGGCGAATGGAGTCGCCCAGTTCCGGGTCGTTGCTGACGGCGTCGGTCATATTGGTACGGGTGATGCCGGGGGCGACCGCGTTGATGCGCACGCCGGCCTGGGCATAAGCCTGCACGTTGCGGCGCATCCACTGGGTCAGGGCGCGCTTGGAGCCGGCATAAGCGGTGTGGCCGTCTTCCAGCAGTGCGAGTGCCGCGGCTTCGTCGCCGGCCAGGCAGGCTTCGACGAAGGCGTTGTCGGCCTGCATCATCGGCGCCGAGTTCGAGGAGACGATCAGTACTGCCCCGCGCTTCTGGGCCACCAGGTCGCGCAGGCCCTCGACGGTGGCGACCGCACCGAAGTAGTTGACGGCGGCAATCAGTGACGGCGGCTTGACGTGGGTGCCGAGCCCGGCGCAGGCGATAAAGCCGTCCAGCCCGTCGGGCGCCATGGCGTGCACCCCCGCCAAAGCGGCGGAGCGGCCCTCGGCGGTGGAGAGATCAGCGTGCACATCGGCATCGCGGACATCCACGACGATGACCGTGTCGCCGCGGGCAAGGAGCTGTTCCTTGAGGGCAGCGCCGATCCCCGTGGCGCCCCCGGTCATTGCATAAGTGGCCATGTTTTACTCTGCCAGGGCGTTCTTGAGACGTTGGCAAAGATAGTCGACGGCCACCGCGGTTTGCGTCAATCCTGCGTCGATACTCACAAAGCCGTGGATCATTCCTTTGAACTCCCGGTACTCACATTCCACACCGGCGGCCTCGAGTTTTATGGCAAAGGCCTGGCCCTCATCGCGCAGCGGATCGAATCCCGCGGTAATCACCGTGGCGGCAGGCAGGCCTGCCAGGTCGGCATGCAGGGGCGCGGCCAGAGGGTTGCCGGCCTGGCCGGGGTCTTCCAGGTACTGTCCCCAGAACCATTGCATCATACCGCGGGTGAGCAGGTAGCCTTCGGCGTTATCGCGGTAGGAGGGCCGCTCGAAGTCGCTGTCGGTGACCGGGTAGATCAGCAGCTGGTGACGCAGCTCGGGGCCGCCGCGCTCCCGGGCCAGCAGGCAGACGGCGGCCGCCAGGTTGCCGCCGGCGCTGTCGCCGCCTACCGCAATTCGCCCCGGGTCGCCGCCGAGTTCGGCGGCGTGTTCGGCGGCCCAGCGCGTGGCCGTGTAGCAGTCCTCAAGGCCGCCCGGGAAGCGGGTTTCCGGCGCCAGCCGGTAGTCCACGGAGATAACGATCGCATCGGCACCGGCACAGAGCTGCCGGCAGATTTCATCGTGACTGCTGACATCACCCACCACCCAGCCGCCGCCGTGGAAGTACAGTAAGAGCGGGGCGTTGGGGCTGCCCGGGTAGAACACCCGGGTGGCAATCGGCCCGTCCGGGCCGGGAAGCTCGAGGGCCTCCACCCGCGCCACCGGCGTAGGATGCTCCGGCGGCGGCGCAACCATGGCGGCCCGCAGTTCTTCCGGTGTCACGGTCGCCGGATCCGGCACCCCCATGGACTCAAACAGCTCGAGAATGGGCGGGACTTCCGGATCCAGTGGCATCGGGCACTCCTTGCGTGCTGAGGGGCGCCCGGGTCGGGCGCTAGTTGAAGGTGTAGGTCAATTCTAAACCATACATGCGCGGCTCTTCGCGGCGATCATAGGCAGGCGAACCATCGCTGAAGTCACTGCGCAGGTCGTTGCCGAGACCGCCGGGATCGCCGTCCGGCTCCCAGTCCGTGGCATTGGTGACCCAGGCTGCGATCTGCCAGTCACCGCGGGGTGAAAGCCATGACAGGCGGGCATTCAGGCGCTCCTGGTCGTCGAGATCCGGGCAACTGCTGAAGGGAAGAGGCCGGATCAGGTCACCCATGTCATCCAGGAAGGGGTTGGGAAAATTGTCCTGGGACACCACCAACTGCCCGTTCACTTCCTCAAAACCGGTTTCTGCGCTAATACCGTTACCCTGGTCTTCAACCAGCCGACAGGAAGTCCGGTCAGTATCGCCATCGATATGCGCCCATGACACCGAGAAAGTCAGCTCCCCTGCATCCGGCAGCACGTAGGTGTAAGTGGCTCCAACACTGTAGTTGAAGTCGTCGGCAAATGTCTCCCCAGAGCGATCAACGTCCGTTGCGACGCCATCGACAACCACACAGCGATCCTTGCTGGCCACATCTGCCTCCACTACGCCGGCGTTGGCCCATAGCTCAAGGCCGGGAGTAGCCAGCCAGTTGAGCGAGAGCTCAAAACCGTCGCCCTCGATATCTGAGGTCAGGAACTGGTTGGCGCCAAAGTCCGCTCCCAGGCACTCCGCCTGCACAAACTCCAGTTCCTGCAGATTGTCGTACTCGTAGTCGAAGTAGGCCGCGTTGAACCGCAAGGTATTGTCGAACCAGCTCGACTTGATACCCAGCTCCCAGGTGGTGATCTCCTCCGGGTCAAAGGGCGGGTCGTCGGCCCGCGGGCTGGCGGAGTTGAAGCCGCCGGCTTTGTAACCCTCGGCCCAGCTTGCATAAAGCAGCACGTCGTCGGTAACCCGGTAGTCCAGCACCACGCGACCGGTGGTGTCATCCCACTTCTCTTTCTGGACAAAGGTACCCTGGGTGCCCTGTGGGTAGGTAGCGGGGTCAAGCGGGATCAGGTTGCCATTGGCGTCAACCCGAGTCTCTTCAAAGGCGAAGAACATGCCGAAGTCGTTCAGCACCACGTTGCGACCAAACTCCTTCTCGTCCTCGGTGTAGCGAATACCCAGGGTCAGGTCGAGGTTGTCGAGCAGTGAATAGGTCGCGTCGGCAAATACCGCCCAGCTTTCGTAGTCACCTTCGACGTCCACGTTTTCGGTGTAGCGGCCGGCCGCCAGGGCCTCGGCACCGCTGTCGAAGACACGGGGCAGCACGGAAAAATTCGGGTCAGCCGCCCAGGCGATATCGAAGCCGAAACCCGGATATGGCGCGAGGTCGTAAGGGATGCCCACCTCACCTTCCACAATCAGGCGATCCACAGCGCGGGTGTCGATATTGATTCCACTGCGCTGCTTGGCCTCTTCCTTGAAGTAGACAGCACCACCCAGCCAGCTGAATTTCTCACCAACCGTCCCTTCGAAGCGGAACTCCTGGCTCCACTGTTCGTTGTCTTCGATGTTCAGGTCATCGAAATCGAACTCGGGGTTGGTCTGACCGTCCTTATCCTCCGGGTTTTCGGTGTCGTAGGTCCGGTAGGAAGAGATCGAGATGAAGGTGGTGGTATCGCTGAGGTCGTAGTTCAGGTGCAGCATGGTGCCCCAAAGCTCGCGAGTTTCGTCGAAGTCGGCGATGCTCCCTATGTCCTCGAACCCCGCTGCATTGTCGCGTAGGCCTAAAGTTGCACTTGATGCGGCGCGCGAGTACTGGTCAATTTCGTCGTACTCAGCGCGCCAGCGAAGCTCCAGCCGGTCCGTGGGCTGCCAAAGAAGCTGGGTATTGATCGACCAGTTGCCCTCGTCGGCTACATCATTGCCGGTAAAGTTGTTTTCAACATAGCCGTCGCGGGTGTTCCACAAGGCGCCCGTACGCCAGAACAGACTGTCGGTCAGCGGCATGTTGTACACGCCCTCGAACTGGTAGCGCTCGTAGTTGCCGACCGTGGCACGGGCCCAGCCCTCATGGGCATCGACCGGCTTCTTGGTGACGTACTGCACCGCACCCGCCGCCGCGTTGCGGCCGAACAAGGTGCCCTGGGGACCGTTGAGGATCTCGATGCGTTCGATATCGTTGAGCGCCATCTTGGAGCCGCCGGTACGGCCGATGTAGACGCCGTCGAGGTATACACCCACCGCCGGATCGGCGCCAACGCCAAAGTCGTCTGTTCCGATACCGCGGATGAAGTAGCGTGGCTGGTTGACGCCGCGGCTGAATTCGACATTCGGGGTGAACACGCCGATATCGGCAATGTCCTGGGCACCCAGGTCAAGAATGCGCTGGGTATCGAAGGCCTGTACCGAGATAGGGACTTCCTGCAACCCCTCCGCCCGGCGCTGGGCGGTGACAATGACTTCTTCCAGACCTACCCGGCCCTGATCACCCTGCGCCAGTGCCTGAGGAGCGGTGGCGGTGAGCGCGGACGCGACGGCGACCGCCAGGGCTGACGGTGCAAGTACCCGAACTTCCATTGTGTATCCCCCGTGACGCTTTGGCGCCATCTAGTGGTTAGCTGTTATTAGGTTTTTTTATGGTCCACAGGTTTAACAGAAGTTGGACAGGGATTCCAGGGTCGGGCCGCATTTTTTTGTACATTTGTACGAAAAAGTACAAGAGTCTGGTCAGCGGCAGAGAGCCTCGCCCGCAGCTATGCGCGCGCCCAGGGCCGCCAGATGCCGGGCGCTGCCGCCCAACATGGTCTCGTTGTGCCGGGCCCAAAGGCATTTTAGTTGACGATAATGCAGCAAATGATATAACTTTCCCGTCATCTGACAAAAAG
>JANQGK010000314.1 GCA_028277365.1 Halieaceae bacterium
GGCGCGGTGTTTACCTACTATCTCGCCGAGGGAGTGAAGTCCCGTGCGAAGACCCGGCGCGAGTCGGAGATCGAGATCGAGAAGACGGGTGGCGACACGCCGTACCCTTCCTGGGAGGCGCTGCGTGCCGAGGACAACGAGGTCAAACCCGCCGTCTATGTCCTGGTGAAGGACGACCGGGGTCAACTGGTGCGCCAGGTGCCCGCAGAGAGTGACAAGGGCCTGCACCGGAGCGCCTGGGACCTGCGCTTGCCCGACCCGGAGCCCGTGAATCTGGAAGGTGATCGCGAAACATGGTTCGGCTACCCGCCGGTGGGCCCGGTGGTTCTGCCCGGCGAGTACAGCGCGCAACTGGCGGTGTTCCGTAACGGCGAACTGCGCCCAACCGGCGAGAATCAGCGGTTTACCGTGAAGCCCCTGGAGAACAGCCCGGAGATCACCAGCGACCGGCGCGCTCAGCAAGATTTTCTGGTCAAGGCCGCCAGCCTGCAGCGGGCGGTGCACGGTGCCGTGAAAGTTCTGGCGGAACAGGAAAACCGCGTGAAGCACCTGCGCAAGGCCTTGGAGCGCACCAACGCTGCCGACGATGATGACCGCGCCAGGCTGCAGGGACTCCACCTTAAGCTCGCAGCGCTAAAAGTGGCACTGCAGGGCGATTCCACCTATACGTCCCGCAACGAGTCGGCGCCCATGTCCATCGCCTCGCGCAGCGACGCGATCTACCAACCTTCGGTGATGAGCCAGGCTCCGATCGGCAACATGATGAAGGAGTCCTATGCAATCGCCGCGCGGGAATTTACCGCGGCGCTGGAGCAAATGCGCGCCATCGATGCGGGACTGGGAGCACTGGAAGAGGCACTGGATGCCAAGGGCGCACCCTGGACGCCCCAGCGCGTTCCCCAGTGGCGTGACGGGTAAGCCACCAGTGGCCGCGCTGGCTTCCACCCGGCAGATGTGTATTTGTGAATTCCCGCCACATGGGTGACACATTAAGCTTTCGTTTCAAGGGTAACTTGAAGGGATGCAGCTTGTGACTTTGCCGCATGCCTATCGATTATCAAAGGCAGGCAGTTTTTCCTCGCGCAGGTGCTCAAGAAAGTAACTCCACATTCTGTGTACCACATATGGATTACCGGATATCGCATGAACAGCGTTCGGAATGAGAACCAGATCGTAATCCTTGTTTTCTTCAATTAACGCATCAATGAGATGAAGCGCGTTCACCAAAGGCACATCATCGTCAAGGGTCCCGTGTATCAGCATGAGTTTTCCCTTAAGCTGATGTGCAAGCTGTGCGTTGCTTTGGGTCCGATAAGATTCCGGATCATCGCTTGGCAGACCGATATATTCATGTAGCTCCGCGGCGTTAATCATCCGACTGTCCTGATTTCCCGCCATACTCACCGCGACGTGCACGCTATCAGGAAACTCAAGTATCGCGCGACTTGCGCAATTGCCCCCTTGAGAAGTGCCGACCATACCGACACGATCGATATCCATGTATGGCCTGGACTGTGCGGCCGCTCTCATAAGAAGCAAATGGTCGTAGACTTGTCCACATTGATGACCGTCATCATACGATACGTTTGCGTATGATCGAGTTCGCCCTCCGCCGCCGATTCCGTCCGAGACCATCACGATAAAACCAAGTTCAGCAAGAGCTTGCCCATGCGTGCCGAAGCGCCTGTCAATTCCTAGAGGACCGGTAACCCATCCAGCAGTGCCATGTACGTAATGCACAACAGGATAAGATTGGCTCGGATCGAAATTCGTTGGTTTAAACAAAGTGCCCC
The DNA here is from genome assembly GCA_028277365.1 of Halieaceae bacterium. Classification (GTDB taxonomy): domain Bacteria; phylum Pseudomonadota; class Gammaproteobacteria; order Pseudomonadales; family Halieaceae; genus JANQIO01. Next base: position 1,794 of record JANQGK010000314.1, read on the forward strand.
AAACCGTGGTGCGGTTATCGCGACCTATTCCAGACACGCGCTCAGGCGAAACGAAGCCTTCGGGATACTTGGGCGTTGAAAATCGATGAATAGTGTTTCCTTCGTGATCGATCAGATAACGAAACAACGGATCAGCGAGCGTTCTTTCCGTGAGGAGCATAAAATCCAGATTTGGCGACGCCAGGGCGTCATGATCTGCATTATTATCTGTCAATTGTTCCTGTGCCGAGCCGTCGAGTTTCGATCGAAAAAGCTGTTTTTGATACGGATCCTTTTCGCCGTCTAACACGCCAGCGAGAAAGTAAACCCAATCTTCTCGAACGCCCACAAATTCCCAGACATGGATCGCCTCGCTTGTAACGGAATTCAAAAATTCGCCGTTACGGGCGTTATATCGATATAAATGAGCGTATTCATCACGATTAGACCAAACGAATAGGTCATCGCCGATAAGCCGGGGAGGCATATACCAGGGGCGCCCGAGCGCCATAAAGTACCCAGCTTCTTCATAAATTCTTGAAGCCTCGCCGGTCGCCGCATCAATGCGCCAACTCGTCAGCACCCGGTCACGCAGATCGGTAAGCGATAAAACAAAGTATGCGCCGTCTTCCGACCATGCCGCCAGACCGCGCCGCAACGGATCGCCGGCCCGCATAAATTTTTCTGGAAGGCCAACGCGCACCTTCTTTCCCGTCGCGACGGTGAAGATGTAGAACTCAGCTGAAGGTAGGTTTTCGTCGCCCGACCATGGGGTGATTGTCTCGTGAAGCTTGATATCCGGCCAGCCGTCCTTGTTTTTAGTTGTTTCAATATATGGGACGCGCCGCACGCCTTGTGTGTCGGCTGCGAACGTCAAAAATCTCTGACTATCCGGAGACCATAGGATGGAGGGAGCGGGCGTAACGCCGGATAGTTTTAACGGCAGTTGTCCCGACCAGCCGATATGCAGCCCCTGTCCATAGGCGTAGTCCGTCCCTCCGTCTTCGGTCAACGATTTAACATTGCCGCTTCTAATTTCGGTCAATGCCAAGTTCGGCCCGTCACCTGTAACCTTCCATCGGCCATTCGGCGATGTCAGAAGCTCGTGCCCCGGCCCGCCAGCCATGCCCACGCCCGCGGGCCAGCGCTCGGGCCCCGGCGCCAGAGCGTCAGTATTAACCTTAGACTGACTTTTATCCGTCACATCAAATGAAAAGGTCTCAGCGTCTTGTCTGTATTCCGAGGACCTGAAAACAAGTTTACGGTCATCCAACCACTGAGCGCGGCCAATTTTTGATCCAGTGTATGGTGCGTCGCTGTTCGTAAAAATGGCGCGTGCGCGTTCCAGGCGTTTTTCAATAATGTCTTCAGGCGTCTCCGCCGTTTCCGCACACGCCGAACTTGTTGAAATGAGGAGCCCGATTGCGAGCGCCGACAAAAACTTCACTTTAAGTCTCCTGTTGTTAATCGGCCGGAAAGCGATTGGATGAAGCGTGGCCGTTACGAACGCCCATGATCTACTAATCAGTAGGTCAATAAAAATGTATGCGCGATATACAACCCGTCTTGGAAGGGCGCGCATACCTTTGAGCATGTATCATCAGCACGCTTGTTAGCCAGAGACCTCTTGAAGGATGCTATCGTTTTTCGACTAGTCCTCGCGGATACTTCGTCAGTGTTTCACAGCCGCTCTGTGTGACAACAAATGTTTCGCTTTGGACAAAGCCGTCGCTCTCCCCACATGCCGCACATTAGGTGAAACGTCATATTAGACTTAAGGACGCTCTTGTCGCCCGGCCAAATCCTTTAGGGAATGCGGCGCTTTGCTGAGGTAGACGCCTCTTGAAAGTCAGGCATTCTGCGCCCGCATCAGCTCCTTTTCCTTGATCAGCAGGGCTTTTCTTTCCTCAAGCCATTCGGCCCGGAACACGATTCTCGCCGTCATCTCGTAACTCCTGTTCTTCGGGAGCCAGCAGGGCTTGCAGGCTGGCGAAGCTGGCACCCCAACCGCGGCCGACGCCGAGGCGAGCGTCTTCCGTGCGGATGGCTTCGTGGCGCAAGTCGATACGGGTACGCTCCCCAACGGCGTTGAACTCGACCGTTACTCGGGATTCCGGTGTCGCTTCCCGGCGGCCATCGGCAAATAGTTCGACGAAAGACCAGCTGAACACCAGCTTGCTGTCTGGCTCGATTTGCAGATACTCCCCCTCCAGTTGGGTTTGTGGGTCCTCAGCACCTTCCTCGCCGCCCTTGAAGACACAGCACCAGCGGCCGCCGACGCGCAGATCCACCTCGGCGGCGCGCACCGTGTTGGGAGCGCTGCCGAACCACTGTTGCAGCTCCGAAGGGGTGGTCCAGGCCGCAAACAGGCGCGCCGGAGACGCCCGAAAGAAACCGGAAACTTCCACCGGATCCTCCCCCGGTGTGGATCGCAGAAAACTCATGCCGTGTCATCTCCGTCAGTGGATTCCAGATGTCTGGCGAGGGCCGAGAACTGCTCGGACCAGAACCGCTGATAGCCCTGCAGCCAGTCTGCGGCCTCCGCCATTGGCGCTGCCCGCAAGCGACAGAACTGGGTTCGGCCGCGTTTCTCCACCTCGACCAGCCCTGCCTTCGTCAGCACCCGCACGTGCTTTGAGACTGCCGTCAAGGACATGTCAAAAGGCTCGGCGAGCTGCGACAGGGCGGCCTCACCGTCGGCCAGTTGTGTGACGATGGCCCGCCGGGTGGAGTCCCCCAGGGCGGCAAAGGTGTAATCGAGATTGGCGTTCGCTGATTCAACGCTCATTTACTAAACCAAAAGGTTGACTGTTTGGCAGACTATGCTCTATGTTGCAACAATAGTCAACCAAAAGGTTGAGTATAAACAAGCACAACAACACCTAGGAGTCCGATGTGAAACTCTACAATGCAGCCGCGCCCAACCCCAAGCGAGTGCGTATTTTCCTGATGGAAAAGGGCATTGATCTACCCAAGGTCGAAGTCGACGTCGCAGCCGGAGAGGCGCGCACGAAGGATTTTCTTGGCATCAATTCGCTGGGCGAGACGCCGGTATTCGAGACCGATGACGGCACGATCATCTGCGAGAGTGTGGCAATCTGCCGCTACCTTGAGGCACTGTATCCGGCGCCCGCCCTGTTCGGCGGTGATCCTTTAGAGCAGGCCAAGGTCGAGATGTGGAACCGGCGCGTTGAGCTACACCTCATGCGCTGCGTCGCCGACTTTGTACAACACACGATTCCCTTCTTCGCCGACAAGGTGGAACAAAATGCCGACTACGCCGCTGCCCAGCGCCGCGCACTGTGCGAAAAGTGGGTCTGGCTCGACAGCGAGCTGGCGGATGGGCGGGAGTATCTGGCCGGGACGTCTTTCTCGGTGGCGGACATTACCGGCATGGCCACCCTTGTGATATGCGATTTCCAGGATCTGTCGATTCCCGCTGAGCTCGAGCACGCCAGGCGATGGGAAACCGCAATGCGCGAGCGGGCCAGCTTTTCGGCCTGAGAAACCTGGGGACGGCAAAAGCATAGCCAGCGTGCCCGGCGGCCGACACCCTACAAATCGCTTCATCTGACAACAAACTTACCGGTCAACCGGTTAGACTGGTCGTCCAGTCTTTGCTGAGGAATTGGTATGCCGCGCCTCGAGCCGCTTTCCTTTGACGCGATTTCCAACACCCTGCAATCCCGTATTAAGGCGGGTGAAGAACTGCTCGGTTTCCAGGCCAACGATGGCTTGACGATGGCGCGACATCCGGCATTGCTGGACGGGGTGCTGCAGTTGGTGCATGCCGTGTACTCGCCGGGGCGGGTTGATGACTCCCTCAAGCGCCTGATCGGTTTAATGGCCAGTTCGGCGGCGGGTTGTCAGTATTGCGTGGCACATACCGCCAGCTCAGCCCAGCGCCTGGGGGTTACGGAGGCCAAACTGGAGGCGATCTGGGACTACGAAACCAGCCCGCTTTACAGTGACCGTGAACGTGCTGCGCTGCATCTTGCTCGCTTGTCAGCGCAGACGCCCAACGGTGTTACCGATGCAGATTACACAAGCTTTGCCGGTTACTTTGATGAACCGGAGCAAGTGGAGATAGTGGCGGTAATCGCCTTGTTCGGCTTTCTCAATCGTTGGAACAGCACCCTGGCGACGGATATTGAATCAACGCCGCTGCGAGCGTTGAAGATGATTTCCAGGGAAGTGTCATGATCAGGGGATACCTACAGTTTGACTCAGCCCCGCCATTACCGCACGGAAGTGCTCTGAGAGTTCCGCCTCAAGCGGGTGGGAACCATCGTGCACCTGCCACAGGCCGCCAACCATGACATCTCTTACCGGCGATACATCGCAGGCGAATATCCAGCTGTCCAGCAGCGCATCGCCGCTGCGTCCGGCCAGACCGGGGTGGTCTTCATCGAGAACCAGCAGGTCGGCCCGGGCGCCGGGACGGATCGCGCCGGTTTCAACACCCAGGGCCCTGGCGCCCCCGTTCCAGGCGTCACGCAACAGTGACCCACCGTTGGATGATCGGCCCGGACGCGCCAGCAGGTTGCGACGCTGATACGTCAGACGCTGACCGTATTCGAGCAGACGCAGCTCCTGGGCGGGGTCCAGACAGACCTGGCTATCTGAACCCACTGCGAACTGCCCACCATGGCCCAGGTAATCCACCGCCGGGAAGAGACCGTCGCCGAGATTGGCCTCAGTAGTCGGGCACAGTCCCGCCACCGCGCCGGTCGCTGCCAGCGCTTTGGTCTCGGCGGCCTCCATATGCGTAGCGTGCACGAGGCACCAGTGTGGTGATACCTCAAAGTGGTCCAGCAGCCAGGCCACCGGGCGTTGGCCGGTAGTGGCTAAGCAGGCTTCGACCTCGCGCTCCTGCTCTGCAATGTGGATGTGCACCGGCACCGTCTCACCGACGCTTGAGAGCACCGCTTCCAGTTCATCGCCGGTGACCGCCCGCAGCGAGTGGGGGGCAACCCCCAGGCGCGCGCCCGGCATGTTACGAATATCCGCTGCCAGTGCGTGATACAAGGCGAGGTAGTCGTTGACGCTGTGCACGAAGCGACGCTGGCCTTCGGTAGCCGGTTTACCCCCGAAATCGCTGTGACAATAGAGCACCGGCAACAGTGTTAGCTGGATACCCGCCATTTGCGCAGCGTCGAGCACCCGTCGCGACATCTCTGCAGGGTCGGCATAGGGTTTACCATTGCGGTCGTGATGCAGGTAATGGAATTCGGCTACCCCGGTATAACCGCGTTTGAGCATGTCGATGTAGAGCTGGGTGGCCACCACTCCAAGCTCGTCCGGCCCAATGGATTGCAGGAGACCGTACATGACCTCGCGCCAACTCCAGAAGTTGTCTTCACCCTGGCGGGTTTCCGTCAACCCGGCCATGGCACGCTGGAAAGCGTGGGAGTGACAGTTGGGAATACCGGGAACCAGGGCTCCAGCGGTAGTTTCGGCACCGGGGGGCGCGTCTCCCAGATTGCTGCGAACGGAGTCGATGGTTCCGGAGTCGGCGATGGCCACTGCCGTATTTCGTGCCCAGCCCTCCGGCAGGAGAGCGTGCTGTGCATAGAGGACACGGGATTCAGCCATGCCGGAGTACCGTTTCGCCTGCCACCACCACCTGGTGGCAGGGGTTGCCGCCCAGGAAATAGGCCAGCTCCGCAGGGTGCTCGATATCCCATAGTACAAGGTCCGCGCACGCACCCGCGGCGATTACGCCGCGCTCCTGTTTCCATCCCAGGGCGTGAGCCGCGTTTCGGGTCACACCGGCCAGCGCTTCCTCCGGGGTCAGCCGAAACAGCGTGCAGGCCATATTGAGCATGAGCAACAGGGACTCTGCGGGGGAACTGCCGGGGTTACAGTCAGAGGCGACGGCAATCGGCACGCCGGCATCGCGCAGCGCCTGCACCGGGGGCAACTGAGTTTCGCGCAGGAAGTAAAACGCACCAGGCAGCAAGACGGCGACCGCGCCTGATGCCGCCAGGGCTGCCACGCCCTGGTCATCCAGGTACTCCAGGTGGTCCGCGGAGAGGGCGCCCCAGCCAGCAGCGGCGGCAGCGCCGCCCATATTGCTGAGCTGTTCAGCGTGTATTTTCACCGGCAGGCCATGATCACGTGCTGCGGAGAATAACTTCTCGACCTGCGCCAGGTTGAAGCCGATGCTCTCGCAAAACACATCCACCGCATCCGCGAGTTGCTCCGAAGCAACGGCCGGCAGCATCTGGTCACAGAGGTAGTCGATATAGGCATCGCCGTCTTCAAACTCCGGAGGCAGAGTATGCGCGCCCAGGAACGTCTTGCTCACGGTGACCGGGTAGGTCTCACCGAGTCGTCGCGCCACGCGCAATTGCCTGAGTTCGCTGTCGAACTCCAGCCCATAGCCGGACTTGATCTCGATACCGGTGACGCCCTCGGCCAGGAAGCGTTGCAGGCGCCGGGCGGCAGACTCGTAGAGTTCCTGTTCACTGGAGGCACGCGTCGCCTCCACCGTCGATAGGATGCCACCCCCGCGGCGGGCAATCTCTTCGTAGCTGGCGCCCTGCAGTCGTAACTCGAACTCCCCTGCTCGACTGCCGCCATAAACGAGATGAGTGTGGCAGTCGATGAGCCCCGGCGTCACCCAACGGCCCTCTCCGTCAACCACCTCGACCTCCGAGGGAAGGTCACCCGGTAGCTCTACCCTGCTCCCCAGCCAGGCAATCCTGCCGTCTTCGATGGCGAGCGCCCCGTCTTCGATTGCGCCGTAGGCGCAGCCACGGGCCGGGTCCATCGTCGCCAGCCTCACCCCGGTCAACAGCGTATCCCAGCTCATAATCTGCCCGCCTCCACATGCGCCCAGTCAATGATCCGCTCCAGCAGGGCGTGCAGCACCGGCTGCAGCTGTGCCGCCTGAGCAGGCAGGTAGTCGAAGGGCAACGTTTCCCGCATATAGAGACACTGGGTCAGTTCCAGCTGCAACGCATGGACGCCGGCATCGGGTTGACCGTACGCGCGTGTGATATAGCCACCCTTGAAACGACCATCGATGACGTAACTGTAGTCCGACTGTTGCTCCAGCACGGATTTCACCGCCGCGAGCAGCGAAGCGGCGCAGGTTTTTCCATCCTCGGTGCCGATGTTCAGATCCGGCAACTGTCCCTCGAACAGGCGCGGTACCCGGGAGCGGATCGAATGGGCGTCGAACAGCACCGCGGCGCCGTGCGCCGCAACCAAACTCGCCAGTTCCGACTGGAGTTTCTCGTGGTACGGCAACCACCAGCACTCCAATCGACGCGCCGTCTCGACTGCGTCGGGACCGCTCCCATTCCGGTACAGCGGCCGCCGGTCGAAATCCGAGTCCGGACAGAGACCGGTGCTGTCGGCCCCCGGGTAGAGGTTATGCCCATCTGACGGCCTGTTGAGATCAATCAGGTAGCGGGAAGCGCTGGGCTTGATGATCGCCGCTCCCAATTCCACGGCAAAGTCGTAGAGCCGGTCGACGTGCCAGTCGGTATCCGCCAGCTCCAGCGCGGCGGGCGTCATGGTGGAGGCGATGTCATCGGGTATATGGGTGCCACAGTGAGGGATGCTGATCAGCAGTGGCTGACTGCCCGGGTGAAATTCATACACCTGCATGCGCGCTTCCCCGGCCAGAGACCCGAGTCATGGTAAGCCCTTTCGGCGGCGAGTTCCCGACGGATTCTACTTGTCTATACTTGTATAGACAAGTAGACTTCAGTTCGACACTAGCCAGCGGCTGCCAGCGCATGAGCACACCCCGCTACACCGCCATCAAGGACCACATCATCGGTCGCATCGACAGCCGCACATGGAAGTCGGGTGACCGGATCCCCTCGGAAAACGAGCTGGCCAGCGAGTTCGCCGTGAGCCGCATGACCGCACGCCGGGCGTTGCAGGAACTCGGTGAGGAAGGCGTGCTGGTACGCACCCAGGGGCTTGGCACCTTTGTGGCCGATCCGAGGCCCCGCAGCTCGGTACTCGAGATTCACAGCATTGATCAGGAGATCCTGGCACGAGGCCATGCCCATCGCGCCGAGATTCTGGAGCTGGATGCCCGCAAGGCAGATGAACCCACTGCCCGCCTGCTCGAGCTCAAACCCGCTGACGAGGTCTTTCACAGCGTCCTGCTGCACCGGGAAAATGAGCTGCCACTGCAATATGAGGAACGCTTCGTCAACCCGCGCTTCGCCGCGGGCTATCTCGACCAGGACTTCACCGCCATCACCCCCAGCAGCTTCCTGTCCGGCATCTCTCCGCTGACTGAGGCGGACCAGTCCATCGAGGCAGTCACCGTGAGCCCGGAGGTAGCAGATATCCTGGCGATCCCTCGTACTGAACCCTGCCTGAAAGTCAGCCGCCGCACCTGGTGCCAGCGCGGCATCGTTAATGTTGCCAGCCTGATCTACCCCGGCAGCCGCTACCGGCTAGGCAGCCACCTGAACTTTTGAGCGCTTGCAGGAAGCCGCTAAACCGAGAGGACACCGCCATGAACGATAGTCGACACAGTGACCGGGTCATTCACGCGCCAACGGGAACGGCACTCAATGCCCGGAGCTGGCTGACCGAGGCACCCCTGCGCATGTTGATGAACAACCTCGACCCGGCGGTGGCGGAGCACCCGCAGTCGCTGGTGGTCTATGGCGGCATCGGGCGAGCGGCCCGCAACTGGGAGTGCTTTGACCGTATCGTCGAGACCCTTAAGCGGCTGGGCGACGACGAGACCTTGCTCATCCAGAGCGGCAAACCGGTGGGCGTGTTTCGTACGCACAGCGAGGCGCCCCGCGTGCTGATCGCCAACAGCAACCTGGTGCCCCACTGGGCGAACTGGAACCACTTCAACGAACTCGACCAGAAGGGTCTGATGATGTACGGCCAGATGACCGCCGGGTCCTGGATCTACATCGGCAGCCAGGGGATCGTGCAGGGTACCTACGAGACCTTCGGGTCGGTTGCCAGGACGCATTTCCAGGGCGACGCCCGCGGCCGCTGGATTCTCACCGGCGGACTTGGCGGGATGGGCGGCGCCCAACCGCTGGCAGCGACCATGGCGGGATTCTCCATGCTCGCCGTCGAGGTGGATGAGACCCGCATCGACTTCCGGCTTGGCAACGGTTACCTGGATCGCAAGTCCAACGACCTGGACGAGGCCCTCGGCATTGTCGAAGCCGCCCGCAACAATGGTGAGGTGGTCAGCGTGGGCCTGCTGGCGAATGCCGCGGATGTTTTCCCGGAACTCCTCGAACGCGGTGTAGTACCCGATGTGGTCACCGATCAGACCAGTGCCCACGACCCACTGAACGGCTACCTGCCAAAGGGCTGGACTCTCGAGGAAGCCGTTGAGAGAAGGCAAACCGACCCGGCCGGTGTGGTGGCAGCGGCGAAGGCGTCCATGGCCATGCAGGTGACCGCGATGCTGGGTTTCCAGGCCAAGGGCGCTGCCACCCTCGACTACGGGAACAACATCCGCCAGATGGCGTTCGAAGAAGGCGTAGAGAACGCCTTTGATTTCCCCGGGTTCGTACCCGCCTATATACGCCCGCTGTTCTGCCGTGGCATCGGCCCCTTCCGTTGGGCGGCGCTGTCGGGCGACCCGGAAGACATCTACCGGACCGACGCGAAGGTCAAGGCGCTGATCCCCGACGACCCCCACCTGCACAACTGGTTGGACATGGCCCGGGAGCGCATCCGTTTCCAGGGGCTACCCTCGCGCATCTGCTGGGTGGGTCTCAAGGACCGCGCCCGCTTGGGACAGGCCTTCAACGACATGGTCGCCAGCGGTGAACTGACGGCGCCGGTAGTCATCGGCCGCGACCATCTGGACAGCGGCTCGGTGGCATCCCCAAACCGGGAGACCGAATCGATGCTGGATGGCTCCGATGCGGTCAGCGATTGGCCGTTGCTCAACGCCCTGCTCAATACCGCCAGCGGTGCAACCTGGGTGAGCTTTCATCACGGCGGTGGCGTCGGTATGGGTTTCAGCCAGCACGCTGGCGTGGTGATTGTTTGCGACGGCACCGCCAGTGCCCGGGAACGCATCGGCCGAGTACTGTGGAACGACCCCGGCACCGGTGTCATGCGCCATGCCGACGCCGGTTATGACATCGCCCGTGATTGCGCTCGCGAGTGCGGACTAGACCTGCCCATGTTGAACGAGGGCTGAGGTTGTGGAGGCGCTGCAGCTGCTTCCCGGTGCAATGACGCTGCACCAACTCAAGGTAGTACTGGAACACCCCGTACGTATTGCGCTCGATCCGATGTGTATACCCGGCATCGAAGCCTCGGCAGCGGTGGTGGCGGAGGTGATGGAACAGGGTCGTACGGTGTACGGCATCAATACCGGCTTCGGCTTGCTCGCCAATACTCGTATAGAAGCTCACGAACTGGAGACCCTGCAACGCAGCATTGTACTCAGCCATGCCGCGGGCGTCGGCGAACTGTTGCCCGAAGCCAGCGTGCGCCTTGCCATGGTGCTCAAAATCAACTCCCTGGCACGAGGCTACTCGGGCATCCGACTGCGGGTGATCGAGGCGCTCGCGCAATTGCTTGAATCCGAGGTCTATCCCTGCATTCCCGCTAAGGGCTCCGTGGGTGCTTCCGGCGATCTGGCGCCCCTGGCACACATGGGAGTGGTGCTATTGGGCGAAGGAGAGGTGACCTGCCGCGGAGAGCGTATGCCCGCGGCCGAAGGTCTGGCGATCGCCGGGTTGCAACCGATGGTTCTGGCACCTAAGGAGGGTCTGGCGCTGCTCAATGGTACCCAGGTCTCAACGGCACTGGCGGTAGAGGGCTTGCTGGCAGCGGAAAACGCGCTGGCGGCGGCCACCGTCATCGGGGCGCTGTCCGTGGAAGCCGCCCGGGGTTCCCGCGTGCCCTTCGACGAACGTATCCACGCCGCCCGCGGGCACACCGCACAATCCGATATGGCGGCCGCCTACAGACAGCTGCTGGACCGCTCTCAGATCGAGGCGTCACACCACGACTGCGAGCGCGTGCAGGACCCCTACTCGCTGCGCTGTCAGCCGCAGGTTATGGGTGCCTGTCTGCAGCAGCTGCGGCACGCCGCCGAGATCATTACGGTGGAAGCCAACGCCGTGTCCGACAACCCACTGGTGTTTATTGAAGGCAGTGAAATTCTCTCCGGCGGCAACTTCCACGCTGAACCGGTAGCGATGGCCGCGGACAACATCGCCCTGGCCCTGGCGGAAATCGGCGCCCTCTCTGAGCGGCGCATGGCACTGCTGATTGATTCGGACCTGTCTGGCCTGCCGCCCTTCCTGGTGGACAAGGGCGGCGTCAACTCGGGTTTCATGCTGGCACAGGTGACGTCTGCCGCCCTGGCGAGCGAAAACAAGTCCCTGGCCCACCCGGCGTCGGTGGACAGCCTGCCGACCTCCGCCAACCAGGAAGACCATGTGTCCATGGCGACCTTTGCCGCCCGTAGACTGCAAGATATGACGGAGAACACCTACGGAATCCTGGCAGTAGAGTGGCTGGCCGCCTGCCAGGGTTTGGACTTCCTCGCACCGCTCAAGTCATCGGACCTGCTAGAGAGCGCGAAAGCTCTCCTGCGCAAAGACGTACCGTTTTATGACAAGGACCGCTATTTCGCCCCGGATATCGCATCTGCGATGCACAGCATCAAGCAGGGAGTACTTCTGTCCCTCCTGGACGAGACCTGCCGGCTGAGTTGCGAAGACCTGGGATCGGTGGCGGTAAGCCACCCCGATCAAGTCCACCCGTAGCTACCACTCCCCGTCCAAATTTCCTTACTAAATCAGCAAGCTACCGCAGCGTCTATCCGCTGAGGCGGCGGCCCGCCGGGCCGGCTTTTTGGCGACTCTTTCAGGACCTGTTCGTGGGCGCAGCGTCCCCTGGAGTGCCCCTGCAAAGCCAAAAAAGGTTATCGCTCAGCGCGATAACCCATAATCCCAGGTTTATAGGCAGCTCCGACCAGGAGGGCGCCGAACGACAGGCTGGTCGACCCCGGTATTCTTGCACGACGCTATTCGGCAAGCCTCACGTATACCACCGACTCACCACCCTCGTTCTCAAAGAACACGTCTACGTTACCCACCTGCTCAGCGATAGAAGTGGCCAGCGAACGCACCACTCGACTTCTAGATCCGTCGACATCGTTCGACAGGGTATAGGTCATTCTGCACATGTCACCGATGCAGTCTGAGGTCAGCAGGTCAACCGAGCTCGCGTTGTTGCCCCGAAAGGCTGCCTCTACGTTGGCAAGTCGATCGCCGGTCCCATCACTCGCCAGGAACTCCTCGGCAAGTGACAGCGGCGGAGTGACCTCGTCCTGGAGAGAACTCGGTTTCGCACCGACCTGCAGTTGCTCACTACGGAGTTCCAGCACGCTTATCTGCTGCTTGAGTGCCTGGACTTCGCCAGCCATATTGGACATCTCGGCCAGCACTGAACTCAATTCCAGAGACCGCTGATCTGCCGGCGACGTCGACTCCGGATGAGTTCCGGGTACAGCGGAAGTGTCGAGTTCTACAGGTTCAGAATGTAGGGGCTCATTGCTGAGAGTATGCTCACGCGCCGGCTCCCGGAACAGCGTGATCAGAAGAACCCCCAGTGAAATGCCGGCCGCAGCGATATTTACTGCAGAAAGCACCAGCCACCTCCATGACGGTCTCTGCATCCGCGCTACCTGCGGCGGGAATCTATCACGATATTGCCAAGCGCATAGCCCGGTGGCAGGAAGCAGGAAAGCACAAGCGAACTAAACCTGCCATCGAGGATTCTCACGTTATCCCAGCGCACGATTTGCCCATCAAAACCGGCGGGAACCTCGGTAAACCGCGACAGTATCTGCGCAAATTCACCGTTTGACTTCGTTTCTAGGAGAGAGCAATTGATACCTGATGCTCCACCAAAGGGGTTAAACACTGTGATAGCGACCGAATAGCGCCCCCTTGCGCTCGCCCTCCTAGAGAGCGGGCAACTGACGGCGGCACTTTCTGTAGAGAAGAAATTGGCGACGCCACTCTCCGTATAAAGCAATCTTTCAAAGGTCTCGGCATCGTCGGGCTGGCACATCAGCGACGACTGAACTTCCGCCCTTTGCGAAAAGTAACCGGTAGAACTGGAAACACTGGAAAAAAGACCGAGTGAAGCCACCACAAGCGGCAAAAAATACAGCTTATTCACCATGTACCCCTTACACTTCCTTACGTGGTTGTTGAATCAACTGTATGGAAGGTAGTTGAGGCGTTATGTTAGTGCAAGCTATCTATTCCCACCGAGCCGCATACCATTTTCCTTGGGCACAGGCTAAGCTCCGGTGAAAAGCGCCCGCTCACGGATTCGAAGACACGATGAAAGCACAAAACACATCGTTCCGATGGGCTGCGAGTATAGCCACCGTCGGCATCATCGCGCACCTTTCGCTGCAAATGATCAGCACGGCGCCGCTGCTGACTATCACCCCCTTGCTTATCGCGGCGTGCACACTTACTTTTTTACCTGTCTCACGCCCCGCAAAACCCCTCTCGGCATTCAGTCCATTGCTAATTGTTGTGACGCTACTGTTCGCAAGTTATTTGCTTTCGCTAGCGTTCTCAACGAACAAGCACAGTAGTCTCGAGGCCTTTCTGGCAATTTTGCCCGGGCCGCTTATATTGATGCTAGCCATGCAGGCAGCGCCAGATTCAAAAACGATGTATCGGTTTTGTCTTGGTATCTGCGTCAGCATGCTGGTGGGTGGCGTGCACCTGGTATACACATACCTGCACAACGCGCCTATGCCCCCCGCCTTCGTCATGGTGACCAACTACAGCGCGGCCTTTGTTGTACCCAACGATGTGTTACTGCTGGTATGTCTTCTGCCTTTCGCGGCGCACCTGCTCTCTTCCAAACGCCCTGTTGCCGAGAGACTGTTCGCAGCGCTTGTGATAGCCCTCACTTCGGTGGCACTTGCCTTCTCAGAAAGCCGCGCCGGGCTGATGGTCACTTTGCTGCTCGTTGCGGGCTACCTCATTGCTAGACGCCGACGCACAACGGCAGTGCTTATGGCTGTCATGCTGGTGACCGTGTTGGCGGTCGACCTGCTTCAGGATTCTGGTCTGCTACGAAAAACGATATCCGGCTTTGGCGCATCGGCCAGACTGCCGCTTTGGTGGGCGGGTATAGAGAGCTTCATTCAGTTTCCGCTGACAGGCAATGGCCCCGGCACGTTTGATGAGATCTATGCGGCGTCGCTTGCCGAGGGAAGACAGCTTCAGGGTGTCGTCTACGATACTCGCAGAATCGCCTGGGCGCACAGCTTGTATATCGAAGCCCTGGCAGAGCGGGGCCTACCCGGATTGGTGAGCCTGTTGGCGCTCTTCGGTGTCGGCGCATACTACTGTGTTCGAGGCCTGAGCCGCGCGGCCTGGCGAGTCGACAACCAATTGTTCCCTGTGTTTGCTTCACTGCTGGCACTGCTTATAGCGGGCTTTGTGGAGCTGACCTTACTCAGAACATGGGTAGTGTCGCTAACCTTCCTGCTGCTTGGGCTGTCCGCGAACGCTTTAAACCAGGAATCGGTCAAGCACGAGCTTGCCGACCCCAAATCCCGCCTGGCGGGACGTTAGAGGTCGGGCTGCCATGCCTGTGCGGACCGG
>JANQGK010000366.1 GCA_028277365.1 Halieaceae bacterium
GACCGGTACTTCCTGGGCCAGGCCCGGGACAGCAAGCCCATCATCGAACTGGAGACCGTCGATCAGCAGCTGGACGTGGTGCTGGATACGCCGCAGCCGGACCTGTTGGTCAAGCAGACCCTGGCTCAGCTCGATGAGCTGGACACCATCATGGGCCAGCTGGTGGACTACTGGCAACGCGGCGACAGCCCGGGGCTCGCCCGCCTGGTGATCGAGGACGAGCTGGAAAAATACCCGGAGTTCCGCGACCTGCACCGGCGCATGTTCGATGACCGCAACCGCCTTATGACCGGCAGGATTGTCGATATGCAGGCCCGTGGCGGCACCTTTTTCGTGGTGGTGGGTGCCGGCCACCTGGTGGGCGACCAGGGCATTGTGTCCATGTTGCGACGGCGCGGCCAGACACCCGAACAGCTCTAGCGGCTGCCGCTACGGCTTCGCCAGGTCCCGAGGAATACACTATGACACACAAGACAACGGCGCTGGTGACCGGCGCCTCTGCCGGCATCGGTGCGGAGTTCTGCCGCCAGCTCGCGGACCGCTGCGAGGTCATCATTGCCACCGGTCGTCGCCTGGATCGTCTTGAAGCGCTGGCGCAGGAGCTTCAGAGCCAGGCCGAGGTGCACCCGGTCGCGGCGGACCTGGCCACCCGGGAGGGCCGCACCCGGGTCATAGAGGCCCTGCGCCAAAAGGGTCCCGCGGATTACCTGGTCAACAATGCCGGCTTTTCCACCCTGGGGGCCTTCGACAGCCTCGATATCGACGCCCAGCAGGCAATGGTGGATGTGCACGTCACGGCCACCCTGGCCCTGACCCGGGCAGCCCTGCCGTTCATGCGCGAGCTTGGGAGCGGAGCGGTGATCAACGTCTCCTCACTGGCCTCCTTCGGTCCGGTGCCGATGGCGGCGGTATACGCCGCCAGCAAAGGCTTTCTCAATACCTTCTCCGAGTCGCTCCAGAAAGAGGTGGCGGACACCGGCATCCGGGTGCAGAGCCTGTGCCCCGGCTATACCTTCAGCGAGTTTCACGACCGAGACGCGATGGCCGCCTTCGATCGCCAGATGGTGCCGGAGGAAGAGTGGATGGAAGCGCCCGCGGTGGTGGCCGCCAGCCTGGCGGCGCTGGACGGCGGGCCGGTGGTACTGGTGCCCGGTGAGGACAATCGCGAAAGTGCCCGCAAGGGCGTGTCGCGGGCGCTGTCGAAACTGGCCTAACCCAGCAGATTTTCCAGAATGCGGCGGTAGACACGCGCCAGCGCGTCCACGTCGGCAGCAGGCAGTTTTTCGTTAACCTGGTGAATAGTGGCGTTGACCGGCCCCAGCTCCAGCACCTCGGCACCGGTGGGAGCGATGAAGCGGCCGTCTGAGGTACCGCCGGCGGTGGACAGGCGGGTCTCGATGCCCAGCTCGTGATGGATCGCCGCTTGCGCGGCTTCCACGAGGTTCCCCCTCGCCGTCAGGAAGGGCTTGCCGGAGAGGGTCCACTTCAACTGGTAGTCCAACTCGTGCTCAGTGAGGATGGCTTCGGTGCGCGCCCGCAGAGTTTCGTCGGTGGTTTCCGTGCTGTAACGGAAGTTGAAGCGCACCTCGATGCTGCCGGGGATAACGTTGGTCGCACCGGTGCCGCCGCTGATATTGGAGACTTGAAACGAGGTGGGCGGGAAATGTGCATTGCCTTTATCCCAGGTCTGGGCGGCCAATTCCGCCAGTGCCGGCATGGCCCGGTGGATCGGGTTGTCCGCCAGCTGCGGGTAGGCGATGTGGCCCTGCTTGCCGCGCACCGTCAGGGTGCCGTTGAGGCTGCCGCGGCGGCCGTTCTTGATGGTATCGCCCAGTACGTTCTCGCTGGACGGTTCGCCGACCAGGCAGTAGTCGATTTTTTCGTTGCGGGCGGCCAGCCATTCCACGACTTTCACGGTACCGTCTATCGCCGGACCTTCCTCATCGCTGGTAAGCAGGAAGCCGATACGACCGCGGTGCTCACCCACGGCCAGCAGCTGCTCAACTGCCACCACCATGGCGGCCAGGCTGGCTTTCATATCGGCCGCGCCGCGACCGGTCAGCATGCCGTCGGCCAGGCTGGGTTCGAAGGGCGGGGTTTGCCAGGCCTGTTCGGGGCCCGGGGGCACCACGTCGGTATGCCCGGCGAACACAAACAGGGGGCCACCCTCGCCGCGTTCCGCCCACAGGTTGTCTACCTCGCCAAAGCGCAGATGTTCGCAGTGAAAGCCCAGGGCCCGCAGGCGCTCCGCCAGCAGCTGCTGACAGCCGGCGTCCTCGGGGGTCACCGAGGGTCGCCGGATCAGCGCCTGGCAAAGCTCCAGGGCAGCGGTGTCAGTTGTGGGCATGTAGTTCTTCGTTGAGTGCAATGGCCGACTTGTTCGCCAGGCATTCTACCCGACCGGTCAGGGAATTGCGGCGGAACAGCAGGTCTGACTTGCCCGACAGTTCCCGTGCCTTGATGGTCGAGACTTGCTGACCGTCGGCGTCCAACACGGCCACCTTGGTACCGGCGGTAACATAGAGGCCCGCCTCGATGGTGCAGCGGTCGCCCAGGGGGATGCCGAGGCCGGCATTGGCGCCCAGCAGGCAGTCGCGGCCCATGGAGATAACGATATCGCCCCCGCCGGACAGGGTGCCCATGATGGAGGCGCCGCCGCCGACATCAGAGCCTGCGCCGATAAAGATGCCGGCGGAAATGCGGCCCTCGATCATGCCCGGCCCCTCGGTGCCGGCGTTGAAATTGACAAAGCCCTCGTGCATGACAGTGGTGCCCTCGCCGAGGTAGGCGCCGAGCCGCACCCGGGCGGTGTGGGCGATACGCACGCCGGTGGGGACTACGTAGTTGGTCATCTTCGGGAACTTGTCCACGCAGCTCACTTCCAGGTCGCGGCCCTGCAGGCGGGCGGCCAGCTGGCGCGCGGGCAGTTCCTCCAGATCGATGGCGCCTTCGCTGGTCCAGGCCACGTTGGGCAGCACGGCAAATACGCCGTCCAGGTTGGTCTGCTGGGGCTTCACCAGGCGGTGGGAGATTAGCTGCAGCTTGAGGTAGGCTTCCGGCACGCTGGCCGGGGCCACATCTTCGTTTAACACCACCAGGACCGCGGGTCGGTTGGAACCGGCCATGGCTTCACAGGTGGACCACAGTTCAGGGGCGCCGGCGGTGGCGCAGAGTCTGCCGAACTCAGAGAGTGCGGCGGCGTCCAGTGCATGCACCGCTTGCGCGGTGTAACCGCTGCTGCCAAGGGCTGCCGCCAGCTCGTCCCCGACATCCATCATCGGGGCCGGAAAGTAGACTTCCAGCCAGTCGCCGTGGGCGTTTTGAGTGCCGATGCCGATACCCAGTGCATAGAGTGATTTGCTCATAGTTTCGCTCGATTGAGCCCGTGCCCGGCGCGGGAGCTGCCGGCCTACAGGGTGTGCTGTTTGAAAATTTCCTGGTACTGCGCCGCGGAGAAACCCAGGTGGCGGTCGTGGCCGGTATCCAGTACCGGTCGCTTCACCAGGGTTGGGTGCTCGAGGATGCAGCGCAGGGCTGCTTCCCGGTCCATGCTCTCACGGGTGGCCGGGTCGAGCTGCTTCCAGGTGGTGCTGCGGCGATTGACCACCGCTTCCCAACCCAGCTCGTCGAGCCAGGTATCTACCGTATCTGCTTTCAGCCCCTGTTCCCGAAAGTCGTGGAATTGGTAATCGACGTTGTGGGTGTCGAGCCAGCGGCGCGCCTTGCGCACGGTGTCGCAGTTGGGAATGCCGTACAGTGTAATCAAGAATTGCCCTCCGAAACGGGCGGGCAGAATAGCAAATGTCCTTGTTCCATGCATAATCGGTGGCAGGTTTCTCACGTTTTTCTGCTCATGCACCTTTCACGCAGTATCTTCGTGCCGGCCATTCTGGTCGCGGTTTTTCTGCTGGGCCGGGCACCGCTGCTCTGTGCCGAGACGGCTGCGATTGCCATGCCCGATCGCTACGCCGCGGCGGCCAGCCGCGAGGTGCTACAGGACGGTGGTAATGCGGTGGACGCGGCCATCGCCGCCGCCTTCACCCTGGCGGTCACCTTCCCGGAGGCAGGCAACATCGGCGGTGGCGGGTTTATGGTGGCCCGGGTGGACGGCGAGCCCGCCTTCCTGGATTT
>JANQGK010000081.1 GCA_028277365.1 Halieaceae bacterium
AGCGCCAGGTCATCGGCCAGGCCACGGCGCTGTCCGGGCGCATCCGGGTGACGGCGCCGGAGCCCATGGGCCGCACCTTCCTGCTGCCCGCCATCCGCGAGTTCAACGCGGTCTACCCCGATATCCTTATCGACCTGAGTCTCAGCATGCGCTCCTACGACCTGGGCATGCGCGAGGCCGACGTCGCCTTCCGAGTCACCGACAACCCGCCCCAGGACCTGGTGGGCAATAAGCTCGCCACCATCGAGCTTGCCGTCTACGGCCGCAGCGGCGACGACCTGGACCCGCAAAAAGTCGCCGGCGTGATCTCTATCGAGCATCTGCTGCAGGAGCGGGTGGGCTGGGAAGAGGCCTGGTTCCCGGATGCGCGCACCACCCTGTTGACCGACTCTCCGGCGGTGGCCGCCGATGCCATCAAGGAAGGCTTCGGTGTTTCCATGATCCCCACCGCTATCGGCGAGGCCGATCCAGAGTTGGAACGTGTGCCGGGCATTCCCCTCGAGCCCGGCGCCGACATTTGGCTGCTCACCCATCTGGATATCCGTAGCAACGCCCGCATGCGGGTGTTCCGCGACTTCGTCCAGGAACACTTTGCCCGCCGCCTCCCGAACCTGAACCCCCTCGAACCCGCCACCGACAAACCCCAACGCAAGCGCGCCTGATCGGGTTATCCCCTCACAGTGCTCCATAGGCACAAAAAAGGCACAAAAAAAGCCGGCGATTGCCGGCTTCTTTGATGGTGTGAGTGTGGGCCGCGGCTTAAGGCAGGGCTGCGATCCAGGACTTGTCTTCGAACCACTTCTTGCGCAGTTGGTTCAGCATGCCCATCTTGCCGAAGGTGTCGAGATAGTTGTCGACCAGCTCGGCGAACTGTCGATCCTCCTTGCGTACCGCGATGCCGAAGGGCTCGATGGACAGCGGCGACTGCAGGGTGGCGAGGCCGGCGTTGGGGTAGCGCAGTACCGACAGGATGCAGATCGGCATGTCGGCGACCAGAGCGTCCACTTCGCCGGCGATGACCATGTCCACGGCGGCGTCGTAGTCCTTGACGCGCACCAGGGTGGCGTCCGGGGCAGCCGACTGTACGAACACTTCACTGGTGGAATTCTCCAGGGCGGCCAGCTTCAGGTCGGCGCGGTTGAAATCGGCTGACTGGGTAGCGCGAGCCAGCAAGGTGTCCTTGGTGAGGATGGACTTGCCCGACATCATGTAAGGACCCACGAAGCTGACGTCGCGGCTGCGTCCCGCCGTGATGGCCATGCCGGACATCACCATGTCTACCTTTTCCTTGTTCAGTGCCTCCAGCAGGTCACCGAAGGGCATGGTCACGATTTCCAGGCGCGCGCCCATTGAGGAGGCCAGGGCCCGGGCCAGGTCGACCTCGTAGCCAATCAACTGGCCGCTGCGGCTGTTGGAGTTCATGGGCGGCTGGTTGCCGGACATGCCGACCTTCAGCACCTTGAAGTCAACGACGCGGTCCAGGACCGGGGTGCTGGATTGGGCCAGGGCGCCAGGTGCGACCAGCGACAGGGCCAGCAGGCCCAGCAGGGGGAGGTTCTTCAGCAGTTTCAGCATGGTGTGTTCCTGATTACAGACGGCGGGCGCCGGACAAAACGTTATGCGAGTGTAGCGACCCAGTGTGATAAATCAATGTACGCGCCCCGTGAGTTCGCGCCGTTACTCTTTGCTCGCTCAAGGGGCGTTCAGATCCCAGTCGTAGGCATAGCGCACGCGACCGTCCCAGGCTTTCAGCTGCTCTGCCCGCTCCCCCTCGGCGAAGGTCGCCAGCCAGGCCAGCCGCTCTGAGCGGCTGTCGCCAAAATCGTCCTTGAACCACTTGAAGATCGAACTGAGGGTCAACAGGTCGCCGTTGATCTGCGCACCGCGGGAGTGGTTGATAAAGGCGCGCGCACCGGCTTCATACAGTGCATCGAGCTTGTCGGCGGTAAATGGCACCGGCTGCAGGTTGGGACAGCCGAGGCTCGCGCAGTTAACGGCAAAGTGCACCCGCGGATCCTGGTACAGAGGCCGGAGTATGCGGTGCTCGATATCGTTGAGGGTGAGCACCACCCCTTCCACCTCGATGATGTCCCGGCCCCAGGGGCCGATGCTGAAAAAGCCGTCCTTGATCTGGCGAATGCTGGTGGCATCGGGGTGGTCGAGGATGAGCTGCACGGTGAGGGCGTTGTAGAGATTCACCCAATAAGCTTGCTGCTGCGCCCGCGTCAGCTTGCTGACGGTGAGGCCGGCCATGCTGTCGAGGTAGGTATCCAGCAGCTCGCGGTCGGCGGCGGTGACCGAGGCGTAGTCGAAGCGGTGAATCCCGGAGGGGTGGTCGGTGACCAGATAGGTGGCCAGCAACACGCCCCAGGGCGAGTGGTCGACGGTGACGGTCGCAGTCTCCGCGGCGGGGCGCCAGCGCTCCCAGGCCTCGCTGTCGGGGATAATGCCCGCGGCCGCGGGCAGGCTCAGCAGCAGCCACAAGGCCGGGGGCAGCCGTCTCAGGCTTCGGGAAAGAGGCGTATTCTCGGTGTTCGGCATGACGGCATCTCTTGACTCGGGTCATGCCTTCGATAGCGATGCCGCGCGGGAGTTCCCCGCGCGGCATCGGGGTCAGCCAGAAACGGTCGGCCTGAAAGGTTCAGCCTGAAAGGGTCGGCCTGAAAGGGTCGGCCTGAAAGGTCCGGCCCGAAGAATGTCAGGCAGCGCGCTTACCGCAGAAGCGTTCCTGGGGAACGCTGTTGCAGCCGCAGCTGGACACGTCCAGCAGGAACCACAGATAGCAGCGGCCGAACAGGCCGTTCAGTACCAGAAACAGCGCAATGATAGAGGTCAGCGTTTCAAAGGCGCCGAACTCCGGCTGCATGGCCGTGATGCCGGCCACCAGCACACCCAACAGAAGCCGCACAATGCGCTCTGCGTTGCCGAGGTTTTTTGCAATCATGACAGTACACCTGGTTAAAAAACGTTCTAGGTACGGCCTGCTTTTTAGTTCGGATTAACAATTGCGACAAAACCTGTACACGGTTCAATATTCTTGAATTGTGAGCGGGCGGAGGGCGTGGGAACCGCGATCCGCCGGGCACTCTGGCGGTGCTCTTACCGGGCGCTGTCGGCAGCCTCCTGGAAGCGCTGTATACGTTCTCTGGTGGCCGGATGAGTGCTGAGAAAGTCCCCCAAACCACTTTCCCCGGAGGTCCAGTCGGACTGGCCGATGCAGGCGTCAAATTCAGATTGGTTAAAGCCTTCGCTGGTGCGCGCGCGGTCGCGGCACTCCAGGCGCTGCATCAGGCTTGCAAAATAGCCCGGATCGATACCTTCGGCACTCATGAAATCCAACGCGAAGCTGTCGGCCTCCCGCTCAAAGTCCCTGGACCAGGCGAGGTCCGTCAGCGCCAGGGGTACCGCACCTACCACGTCAGTGGTGGCCGTGGCGTCGCCCAGCAGCAGTACTGCCGCAATAGTGACTATGGAGCCCTGGATGGCTCGACGCAGGCTGTGCCGGTACTCCAGGTGGCCGAGCTCGTGGCCGTAGACCGCGAGTAGCTCCCGGTCATCCTGGGCCAGCTCAACCATCTCGTCGGTAAACACCACGGTGCCACCGGGCAGTGCGAATGCATTTGCCCCCACCTCGCCGCCCTTGCGGAACTCGATACGTACCGGGATCGCCAGCGCCGGGGTACGGCTCTCAAACTCGGCGCGCAAGGCTTCGCGCCGGGCCTGCGGCAGCTCAGAGGGTTCGAAGTATGCCCGATCAAGTACAGCCAGGGTTTGTTCATCGGCAGAGTCGAGCATCGAGGCAGGCAAGGCGTAGGCAATGGAACGGGCAGCGCTGGGCACGCCGTAGACCATGCCGAGGTAAACGATAACGGCGGTCAGTACGGTGAGGCCGAGTACCGCCCCCCAGTGCCTCTCGATCAGGTGGACCAGCTCAAGGCTGTGTCGATGATGTCCCCAGTCGCGGATCTTTGCCAATCCAGCGTGGTCCCGAGTTTCGAAAACGGCACCATCAGGTAGGGCAAGCTGGCGCGCGGTGTCACCCAAGGGTGCCGACAGCTCGAATTCGGTGAAGCGGCCGCGTCGTGAATGATCGGCGGCCGCGAGCTCGAATTCTCCGGAACGGTGTACCCTGAGCGTGGCCGGCACCTGTCGAGACGTATTGCCGTCGAACCAGGTGCCGGCCAGTTCGATCACAGGCCGATTTCCAGGTCCAGCATGTCGCCTAGTTCTTCGCCAAGGGCGCTGACTTTTTCACTTTCGGCGGCAGCGAAATTGTCAAGATCTCCGGCGATCACGGCACTCAGGTGCTCGGCCTTGTAGCGGGCGGCGCGGATGCGGGCGACCGGGTAGGCCAGGCCCAGGGTAAATGCTATCAGCAGGATATTGGTCACAGTCAGTGCCATGAAGCTGCCGGTGGTCATGTCGGCCTTCAAGCTGTGTTCGGCGATCGAGGTGCCACCATACACCAGATTGAAAAGCTGGACCCGCAGGTAGGCAAACACGAACAGGTACGCCACCGCGCCTACCAGCATCGGGATGTACTGGCTGATCGGTGCCGCCAGCGCGCCGGCAACGCCCACCAGGATGCCGATGCCGATACCGACAAGGAAGAACTTGTAAAAGCTACCGGTACTGGCATCGAGGCTGAAGCGCTGCGTGCCATAGCTGAAGTGATTCACCATGTACTCGTTCTGCTTTTTCATGACCAGGGGCAACAACAGACCCAGGCTGAGTACGCCCAGCAACGGCCAGACCAGGAAAGCCATGGCGGCACCGCCCACCCCACCGGTGAAATTGAAGCGAACGTTCCGGTAGGCGGAATTGATCGCGTTAAACCGGAGCGACCGCGTAATCAGCCACGGTAGCACGGCCAGCAATGCCAAACTCAGCAGTGCACCAACCACCGGGTAATACTGGCTTGCGAGTGAGTAGGCGACCAGCACGGCGATGGCAATCAAGCGGCCCTTGAGTATGGTCAGGGGCTTGGCGAGATAGCGAAAGCTATTGCCGTCCAGATGGGTGTTGCCATAGAAGTAGTTGGCGGTCCGGACTTTGGCCCAGGCCGAGTAGATACCAATGGTAATGATCGTCAGGAACAGGTTGACGATCCAGATGCGGAAAAACTCACCGCCCTTACCGGTAAACTCAAAGCGCTCTTCGCGCTCGGCACGGGCAGCAGTTAGCTGTTCTTCAACAGGTTGATTCATGGCGTACATCCCTGTGTCTTATTTTTGTTCGGGATCAGCCTAGATTTGCAGGCCAGCAGCGTCCTGTCCGGTGGCCCAAAAGTGAGAACTGGATCAAGTTCTGCTGCTAAATATTTGCGCTCTTTGGCTTTGCCAGCGTTTTGAGGCGGCGTAAAGAGGTGTTGTAAAAAAAACCCGGACAGGCGACTGCGTGTCCGGGCTTGTTCAGGCGGCCTGCGTTCAGGCGGCCTGCGCTCAGGCGGCGTTAGCGCTGGCTACCGTTTTGGTGTCGCCTTTGCCGTTCTTGCGCTGCTCCTTGACCAGTTCCACCGCCGCGCGCAACGCATCAATACGGTGCTTGTAGCTGCTGTCCACCGGCAAGCAATGGGTCGCATCCAGCGCCGCCAGCGTGGCCGCCACATCCTCGTCCAGGCCTGACACATAGACCGTCTTGCCCGCCTGCTTCGCGTCACAGATGATGGTTTCCACGGCTCGGGCCGCCGAGACATCCACGAAGGGCACGCCGCTGAAGTCGAGAATCAGTGCAGAGGCCTTGCGCCGGGTGCGCTCGCGCACGTGGTGGCCCACATCGGCAGCCGCACCAAAGCTCAGCGGGCCGCCAAACTCGAAGATGGTCACGGCGCGGCCGGCCTCCTCCAGCAGGGCGCGCTCTTCCGGGGTGACCACGGTCAAGCCCTCTTCCTCGTCGCTGAACTTCTTAAGCTGCTCGTCGGCGAGCTGCTTCACAAAAGCCAGGGAGGCCACCACCACACCGGCGGCCACCGCGGTAATCAGGTCGACGAACACCGTCAGCAGCAGCACCAGCGCCATCAGCGCCAGGTCCACCCGCGGGCCGCGGTGGGCTCGCTTGAGGTAGGCGACGTCGATGATGTCGTAACCCACCTTGATGAGAATGCCCGCCAGAGCGGCGTGGGGGATCAGCTCCGCCAGTGGCGCCAGGCTGATCACGATGGCCAGCAACAGCACCGAGTGCAGCATGCCGGAGATGCGCGTCAGGCCGCCGGTGCGGATGTTGATCACCGTGCGCATGGTGGCGCCGGCGCCGGGAATGGCGCCAAACAGACCGGCGACCGTATTGCCGATGCCCTGGCCGATCAGCTCGCGGTCAGAGTCGTGGCGGGTGCGCGTCATGTTATCCGCCACCAGCGAGGTCAGCAGCGAGTCGATTGCGCCGAGGGCGGCAAGAATCACCGCGGCTTCCAACACGATGGCAAAGGTACCTGCGGAAAAGGCAGGCATGATGAAGTCCGGGAAGCCGGTGGGAATATCACCCAGGATCGGCGAGCCCGGTATCGCCAGGCTCAGCAGGGTACCGATTATCAGCGCGGCCAGGGGTGGCGGCAGGTAGGTCGCCAGGCGCTTGGGCCAGGTGAAGATCACCGCCAGCGTGGTGGCGCCCACCAGCAGCGCCGGCCACACCGGGGACATGACCGCCTCCGGGATTTCCAGGAGTGCCGGAATGGTGCCGGCTTTCTCCGGCTCATGGCCGAACAGGCGCGATACCTGCAGTGCAATGATGATGCAGCCGATGCCGCTCATGAAGCCCGATACCACCGGGTAGGGCACCAGGCGGATGTACTGGCCCATCTTCAGGAAGCCCAGCGCCACCTGCAGCAGGCCCGCGAGTACCACAGCGGCGAACACCAGCGCGGGGTCGCCGCTGAGGGAGGCGAATACACCGGCAAACACCACAACCATGGGGCCGGTGGGGCCGGAGACCTGTGAGCCGGTACCGCCGAACAGGGCGGCGAAGAAACCCACGAAAATCGCGCCCCACATACCCGCAATGGGGCCGGCACCGGAGGCCTCACCGAAGGCCAGGGCCAGCGGCAGGGCGACCACGCCGGCGGTGATGCCGCCGAAGATATCGCCGCGAAGGTTGCTCGTATCAAAGTACTTCATGGTTTACTCCCGGACGTTTCCGCCGATCAGGCTGCGCAGCCCTTGTCGTGGGCCATCTTGGCCGCTTCCGCCGCGTAGTGGCTGTCTACTGGAACAAAGCTGTTGCTGGCTTCGTCGTAGGCAGATACGTCGCCGGTCTTGATGTCGTATACCCAGCCGTGCAGCTTAAGGTCGCCCTTGGCGAGGCGCGCGGCGACAGCGGGGTGGGTCTTCAGATGCTGAAGCTGCAGAACCACGTTCTGCTCCAGCAGCATCTTCATCTTGTCTGCTTCGCTGAGGTCACTGCCCATCTGCTCCACGACCGACACCGCCGCGCGGGAATAGCTCAGCCACTCCTTGACGTGGGGCAGCGCGTCCAGGCCTTCCGGGTTCATGGCGCCCTTCATGGCGCCGCATTCGGTGTGGCCGCAGATCACGATGTGGGGCACGTTGAGTGCGGCCACGGCGAACTCGATGGAAGCCGTCATACCACCGGTATGGGTGGTATGGGGCGGTACGATGTTGCCGGCGTTGCGACAGATGAACAGCTCACCCGGGTCGGTCTGGGTGATCATCGCGGTCTCAATACGCGAGTCGGAACAGGTGATGAACAGGGCCTCCGGGGATTGGCCCTTGCTCAGTTTCTCAAACAGCTCCTTTTTTTCCGGATATACGGAGTTCTGGAACTTGATGACCCCTTCAGCGAACTTGGGCATGGTGATCTCCTTGTACGTTTTCTGCTTGTTGTCTGTCAGTTTTGCTGGGTGGTCCACAGCTTGCGGGCGCTATCGATGGCCGACTTGTCGACGCCGGTCATGCGGCCCTCGACGAAGGCGAGGCCCTCGATAATCCATTCGGCAATTTCCGGTTGTAGCAGGCGGTAAACGTGGCGGCGGCCCTCGCGGCGTTCATCCACGAGGCGGTGGGCGCGCATCAGCGACAGATGTTGCGATACCCGTGCCCCGGCCAGGTCCAGCTCTTCGGCCAGACTGTTCACGTCACGCTCATCGTTGCCGAGCTCTTCGATAATCCGCACCCGGTCGGGATGTGCGAGGATCTTGAAGATTTCAGAAAGCTCTTTGGCTACCAGCTGACGACTTGGCATGAGCGTGCTACCCCCCGGTAGTCGAGGCCAAAAGCCTCTTATATTTTCTAATATGCAAATACTTGAAGATATTAAGGTTTGAATATGGACCGAGATGTTCGAATCGTCAAATCGATAAATTCGAATCGGCGGTGATCATGCTACGGTAGGGGCGCATATCGCCGCGAGCGCCCGCCATTGCCGGGCGCGATTTGCGGGGGGTTGGGAAAGCAGGGCCGCCGTTGCCGGCGGCGAGCTGCTACAGGAGGCGG
>JANQGK010000084.1 GCA_028277365.1 Halieaceae bacterium
AAACCTACCCACGGGCGGTGCCTGACCTCTACCCGGGGGAGCCGCTGCTGATCACGGCGCGCGCCCGGGACAGCCTGTTCCACAGTCCGGTCACCATACGGGGGCGCGGGGCCGGCGCCGGCTGGCACACCGAGTTGCTGGCCGCACCGCCGCCGGAGGAACTGGCGGCGGCAAACACCGGTATCAGCACCCTGTGGGCCCGCGCTGCCATTGAGCGGCTATTGGATGAAAAGGTGCTGGGGCGCGACGAACAGTCGGTACGTGATGCGGTGCTGCCGATCGCCCTGGAACACCAGGTCATGAGTCCTTACACGAGCTTCGTGGCAGTGGAACAGACGCCCAGCCGCCCGGCGCAGCAGGGGCTGGAGAAGAAAACCGTCGCCAATCTGCGCCCTCAGGGCCAGTCGCCGCAGCCCTTCGCCTGGCCCAGCACCGCCACCAGCTCCCGTCTCAACCTGCTGCTGGGCCTGGTGGCCCTGGTGTTGGCATGCGTATTCTGGCGCTCGCCTGCCTGGGCCTGGCGTTGAACCAGCTGGGGGCCGGGGCCTACATCCAGCTCAAGGCGGCCCTGGCACAGCAGCTGATTGCCAGGGCCTGGGAGCAGCCGGGCCCCACCCACCCCTGGCCCTGGGCGGATACCCAACCTATTGCCCGCTTGGAATGGCCGGCCCGCGGTGAGTCCCTCTTTGTTCTGTCCGGCGGGCGCGGTAATGCGCTGGCCTTCGGCCCCGCTCACGACCCCGCCTCGGCGCCGCCGGGCAGCCCCGGCCTGTCCATCATTGGTGGTCACCGGGATACCCACTTTCGCATGCTGGGAGAGCTGGAGCCCGGCGAGGAACTGCTGTTGCACGGCAAAGACGGGCACTCCCGCCGCTACCAGATCACCCGCAGTTTTATCGCCGACACCCGGCGCGGGCCGCTGCGTGCCGCCGGCGACGGTCTGCTACTGGTCACCTGTTATCCCTTCGACGCCCTGCGCGCCGGTGGTCCGCTGCGCTTCGTGGTGGTCGCCCGACCGCTTTTGTGACGACTGTCACCGAATCATTTTTGGCCGCTGGTAAAGGCGTGCGTGCATTCCATACTCGCTGCAATGGCTGCCAGGCGCATGCGCCGGGTGGTTCTCCAGCGGGAGGGTTTCAAGCCGCTGGGGGTGAGAGCTGTTACCGTCTCGCCGGAAGCCGGTTCGGTCGCGCGGTAGCGTCCTGGCAGCCATTCTTTTTTGGCCCGCGTTCTGGGCTTGCGCTCTTATCCCTTTGCCATAATCTGCCCGAATGTTTCTTCACACTGCCGCAATCCGGCGGTGGCGATGCCCGATTTCTGCCCTGTAATAACTCTCAACGGCGCCACCGGCGCGTGATCACAAGGAGAGAGCCATGGGCTTCACGAACAAGACACTGAACACCAAATGCATCGCGCTCGGCGGACTGCTGGCGCTGGCCACCATTCACCCTGCCCACGCCGACGAGTGGCTGGAGACGAAGAAGGGCGCGACCTTCTTTAGTGCCACCGCCGCCGGCGTGGCGCTGGGTGGACCGGTGGGACTGCTGGGTGGCGGACTGCTGGCCGCCTGGATGAACACCACCATGGATCAGGCCGCGGAAGCCGAGAGCGCCAAGCTGGAACTGGCGGAAACCCGCCGCGCCCTCTCCAGCTCCGAGCAGGCCCTGGCCCGCAGCGAAGCTGACTTGGAAGAGGCCCGCACCTCCAGTGAGCACTACGCTCAGCTGGTGCTGGACCAGCTACAGTTGGAAATGCTGTTCAAGACCGGCGAGGCGGAACTCACCAACACGGGTCAGCTGCGGTTGGCGGCGCTGGCGGAGTTCCTGGTCGACAATCCGCAAATTGCCATCCGCCTGGATGGCTATGCCGACCCCCGCGGTGATGCCGATTACAACCACCAGCTCTCGCTGGGGCGGGTCAGCCACGTGGCGCGCCTGCTGGAAGAGGCCGGTATAGACAGGGCACGCATTGCCAGCTTCAGCCACGGAGCAACCCGCTCTACCGCCACCGAGGGCGACCTGGATGCCTATGCCATGGAGCGAGCGGTAAAGATCCAGCTGACCCAGGACACAGCTACGGGCATCGCCGCCATCGAGTGATCTCTCCAGGGGTGGAGTACTTGTGGACTGCAAATCCACCCACCCCGCCACTTGGCCCGCTCTCCCCGGCGGGCCCCACCTACGACCTAGAGTAGGTCCCTGGCCCGGGAGCCCCCTCCCGGGCCTTTTTTATGTCCGGTGATCCGGTTTCAAAGAGTGGGGCGTATATGTTTTTGTATCGACATTCGATACCAACCCCGAATACGCCCACCCCCGGGGCGTCAGGTTACACCCGGCTCCTTACGAGCCGGGTTTTTTTTGTCCTTTATTATGCGAGCCGATTTTTAAGTCCATGAAATTGTTAGGAAAAGCGAGCTTGGCGCACGATGCCAACAGACTGTCGCCGACGGCAATCCAGCGTCGGCGGCCGTCGTCTTACCATGTCCAACATCAACGAAGCGAACGAGATACACAGTGAAAACACGGGACCTTGACGCAGACCATATCACCGTGGAGTTCACGGAATTCGAGATGGCGGCGCTGGCGGCGCTGGTAGAACGCGGCCAGCTGGCGGTGGACCTGCATGAGTCTGGTGACGAGAGCCACGGTATTCGCCAGGCGATCCACGCGGTGGCCGAAGAATTCAGGAGCCTGCTGGGTCACTTCGAGCTGACGAAACCGGCAAGCGAACGGGCACTTTGAAGGGGGGTAAAGCGATGCACGAGTTGGTATTGAGAATCAAAAAGCCTGAGCTGTGCTACGTGTTTGCGGATAACGCCACGAAGCGCGGGCACGAGGACCTGGCCAGACAGGCCTATCGTCGCGCGGTGGACCTGCGCGCCGAGGAACATCAGGGCGTGAGCGAAGACGAGCGCCTGGCGCTGAAAGCCTTCTACGCCTACGAGGAGGCGCTGTCCTGGGGCCAGCGCAAGCGCAAGCGCGCCACAGGCACCTGGCAGATGGTGGATCGCATCGGCATCCTGCCCACGCTGCAGAAGCGGGTAGCCGGCAAGCAGGCACTGGATGCCCGCGACACGCTCAAGAATCTGGCGATGGACGACTATGGTTTTGACGCGGTCGCCAGGCAGATTGGACTGAATCTCGAGGAAGCTGCCTAGCGGTCCTCAACGGAGCAACCCCGGTGGGAGCAACACAACCCCTACCCTTGGCCCGGCTGAATATCTCGCCGGGCTTTTTTTTGTTCGAAACATGCTCCGTAGGGCGGGCGTGAACTGGGTGGCCCACACAGGGGAATGCAGGGAGCAGTGCTGCTAGCCCAGCCACAACCTGCCCAAGCCAACGAGGCTAACCACCAGCAAGCCGACGCCCAGCACTCTGAAAAAAAGCGCTGTATCCCGCTGCAGGGCGTAGTCGTGGAACTTGAGGCCGAGGACGTGGCCGACAGCGGCGCAGGGCAGCAGCCAGAGGTGGTGAATCCACTGCATGTCGACGCCGGCAAACAGGAAAGCAATCAGCTTTACCAGGACCAGGATGAACCAGAGGGCGAACAGCGTGTCGCGCAACTGCTCTCTGGCCACACGGCTTGCCGCCACCGGCACCACCAGCGGCGCAGCGATCAGCGAGGTGCCGCTGACGTAGCCACCCAGGGCGATCAGCCCGGTATCAACCACCTTGTTGTTGCTGCGAATCGGCCGATTGAGAATGTAGCTGACGGCGTACAGCGTGACGATGCTGAAGATGAACCCGCTGATAAGCTGGCCGGGGAGGGTAATAACGCCCAATACGCCGATGGCTTTGGGAATTGCCATAACAAGCAATGCCCAGCGCACAAAGCGCCAGTTCACCGTGGTGGCACTGTGGTCGGCACGGTGGCTCTGCCACACGGTTAGCGAGGAGAAGACCAGCAGGTGAACCGCGATAATGGGCAGAAAAACCAGTGGTTGGTCGAGGATCAGCAGCAAGAAGGGGAGCGTAAGCACGGCGCCGCCAAAACCCAGGCCGGAGCGTACGAAACCGCCCCAGATGAAGAGTGCGGCGATCAGGGGGTATTGCCAGCTTGCCAACTCGGCCATGAGTGTCCCAGGTCATAAACGAAGCCGGCCCCTTTCGGGGCCGGTTGCGCATCATACCAGTTGGCGGGCGTCAGGCGGCTAATGCATCCATAAATGCCTTCTCCGCTTCCAGCACTTTCTCGACCGCGGGGTGGCCCAGCACCCGGTCCCGGAACGCGCCGGTTTTGGGAAACCGGCCGGTGTCGATCTCATAGCCGCCGTAGCTCCCGTTTACCATGCTGGACACCATGGCGATATCCGCGATGTAGAGATCATCGCCGAACAGGAATCCGCTGTCCGGCACCTGGCTCTCGACATAGGCAAGCTGCACTGGTGTGACATTGGCTGCCAACTCGGCCAGCCGCTCTTCGTCGGGTCCCGAGGTGTCACCCATAAAGGCCTTGGCCACGCGCTCAAAGAAAAACAGCGCGAAAGCCTCCGACATCTTGGTGTCGCCATACTCCTCGTACCAGCGCGCCCGCGCTCGGGCTTCGGGGGTCTCGGGCAGCATACGCACGGCGGGGTACTTCTCCTCGAGATACTCGCAGATGATGCTGGAATCGCTGGCGGTCAGGTCACCGTCGCGCAGGGCGGGAATCTTGCCCAGCGGGCTCATCCCGCGGAACTCCGGATCATCGCTGCCGGGCATGACCACAACGTGCTCGAAGTCCAGACCCTTGTGGGTCGCCACGACCAGGGCCTTGCGAACGAAGGGTGAAACATTTGCGCCGTAAATCAACATGGCCTATCTCCTCTAAAACTGCCGGGCTCGGTTTGCGAAGCCCGTCGCCGCCGCTTTTAGCCGAGTCTTCAGCCGAACAGGCTGTACAAAATCCAGCCGCTGCTTATCAGGTACACAGACAGGGTGGCCACCATGCCAACCGGACGGCCGATGAACGGCCCCAGGCCACTGAGCCCGAGATAGTGTAGCGAGCGGCCAATGACAAGGGTGGCGCCCAGCGCGTGTAGCCAGGTATCGCCTGCGGCCATCAGTTCCATCACCACCAGCAGCCCCGCGGCCAGTGGCACGGTCTCGATAAAGTTGGCCTGAGAACGCATCAGGCGTAGCATGCTGTCGTCGCCGCCGTCGCCGATATCTATCTTATGACCCGCGCGGTACAGGCCCACGCGCAGGGTAATGGGGACAAAGATCAGTCCGAGAATGGCGAGGTAGATGGGCGTTACAGACAGTAGTGAAATCGCGGGCAGCTCCATGCCGGGCTCCTTATATATACCGTTATGTTGTTTTAATTGGGGGCTTGTACCGGCCCCTGCCACTATTGTGCAATTTTTGTAGACTAATGGGCTGCAACTAAGTGCTGTCGATTTATGCACAGCCAACTACGAAAACACGCACGATTGAAACGACGGAAGACATCATGGCAGAGCAGATTTGGGACACGCTGATACAGGGCGCACTGGTATTTGATGGCCGCGGTACCCCGCCGCAGCAAATCGATATTTCCGTGAAGGACGGCACCATCGTCGCCAAGGGCTCGGTGCTGGCACCTGAGCTGGCCGGCACGGTGATCGATGGCACAGGCCGGTGGCTGATGCCGGGTCTGCTGGATATCCACACCCATCTGGACCTCGAGGTCGACCTGGAGCCCGGCCTGCCAGAGGCGGTGCGCCACGGCACTACTACCGTGCTGGTGGGCAACTGCAGCCTGGGCACCTGCTTCGGCACCCAACGCGCCGACGGCCAGGACCCGATCGTCGACTGCTTCACCCGGGTGGAAAACATTCCCAAGAAGGTCCTGTCGAAGTGCGTGGAAGCGGTAACCTGGAACGATACCGGCGACTATATGGACCACTTTGCGGACATACCACTGGGGCCTAACGTGGCCGCCTTTGTGCCGCACTCCATGCTGCGGGTGGAAGTGATGGGCCTGCAGGCCAGCATCAGCCGCGCGCCCACCGAGGACGAGCTGGACCACATGTGCGAGCTGCTGGCGAAGGCCCTGGACGAGGGTTACATGGGTCTGTCCACCGACGGCCTGCCCTTCCACTACCTGTCTAACGACCCCAACACCGACAAGCGCATTCCCACCCAGTTCGCTTCCTACAAGGAGATGAAACGGCTGCTGCAGGTGGTGCGCGATAAGGACAAGGTGTGGCAGACCACGCCGATCATCGAAAACCGCCTGCTGGCCTTCAAGTATTTCGCCCTGACCAGCGGCCGCTTGCACGGCAAGCCGCTGAAGACCTCGGCGCTGGCAGCGGTGGACTTCGCCGAGCTGGCCGGCAAGCGCAATCCCTTTCTGGCCTTCGCCGGGCTGATGAACTCAAAGCTCTTTAAGGGCAACATCCACTTTCAGGCCCTGGGCACCAATTTCCGGGTGTGGAGCGATGGCATCGTCAGCCCGCTGTTTGAGGAGATGCCCTCGACCTGCAAGTTGATCGCCAGGGAGTATGACGACCGGGAGGGCCGGCTGGCGCTGATGAATGATCCCGCCTGGGTAGAAGAGTTCCGGGCCGATTGGTACCACGGCCGCCGCGGCTTCAACTGGGCCACCATCAAGACCAAACTGGGCGCGCCGGACAGCCTGGTGATCCGCGACCTGAAGCGCATGGTGTTCGACGGCGCCCCGGTGGCGGACTGGGAAGGCGACAGCTTCCAACAGGTATTCGACCGCGTCGCCCGCTACCAGCAGGGCGATGCCAGACAGGCGCGTTCCGAGGCCGAGCAGGAGGCCTTTGACAGGTTCCCGCAGCCGGTGGGTGACGACGCTGATTTCATGCTGCACCTGCTGCGTGAGTACGACAAGAACTTCCGTTTCTGGGTAGACCAGGCCAACGTTGGCAATGAGCGCACCCTGGAGATGCTGTTGCACAAGGATGCACTGCCGGGTTTCAACGATTCCGGCGCCCACATCACCAACATGGCTTTCTTCGACGGCAACCTCGGCAGCCTCAAACGCGCCCAGGAGGTCGATCTCGCCACCGTGTCGCGCATGGTGCAGCGGCTTACCTCCGAGCCCGCGGAATTTTTCGGGCTGGACGTGGGCACTCTGGAGATCGGCGCCCAGGCTGATATGGTGCTGATCGATCCGGAGGCGCTCGCCACCTACGAATGCGACCCCAACCGCCAGCTGGTGCACCGCGAGCTGTTTGACCACGCGCAAATGGTCAACCGCTCGGACGGCGTGGTGGCTCGGGTGATGATCAAGGGCGAGGATGCCTGGGTGGGCGAGCACTTCAGCGATGCCCTGGGCAGCCAGACCCTCGGCCGGGCCCTGCGCGCGGCCTGAGTCAGGGAGCGGCGGCCTCGCCAATTGGTCTAAACGTCGGCTTACTTGCCCGGTTGGGGCTTACTGGCTATATCTCCTTAGACAAAAATGATGTCTAAGGGGGTGGTCCATGCTTGGCAAAGCCAGGGTCAGGTTCATCCAGGAGCAGCTCAACGCCAGGGGTTTCAACAGTGGGGCGGCGGACGGGTTGGCGGGCAAGAAAACCTACGCCGCCCTCGATCGCAGCGGCGCCGTACCCCCCAGATGGGGCAAGAAGCGCAAGCTGGTCGGTTACATCCAGTGGCTGGCCGCCGCCCACGACATTGATGCCGGCACTTTCGACGGTTATTGGGGGCCGCAAACCGAGTTTGCCTACGACGCCCTGCGCGAGCAGCTCGATACCGGCAAGCCGCCGGTCATCTGGCGCCCGGAGGAGCTGAGCCGGGCCAACCCCAACCAGTGGCCGATACAGACGCCGCAGAAGGAACTGGTGAAGTTCTACGGCGACCCGGGTAAGCACCAGACTTATCTCCATGTTCCCTACCCGCATCGACTGGCCTGGAAGCTTGAGACCAGGCTGACCCGTTTCCAGTGCCACGAGAAGGTGCACGACAGCCTGCTGCGCGTGCTCAAGCGCGTCGCCAGTGCCTACAGCCACGAGCAGATCCGCGAGCTGCGCCTGGACCGTTGGGGCGGCTGCCTGAACGTGCGCAAGATGCGCGGCGGCACCAGGATGTCGATGCACAGCTGGGGCATCGCGCTGGA
>JANQGK010000126.1 GCA_028277365.1 Halieaceae bacterium
CAGCAACAGGTAGCTGGACAGGCCCCAGCTGGCGACGCGCAGCCGCGGGCCGTCCGGCGCCTCGGAAAAGGCCATGTGAAACATGTGCGGCATGGTGACGGCGCCGGCAAAAAAGATCAGCAGCAGCGCATGGGCGGCATCACGCCGCAGCGGGGCATTGAGAGTAGTCACCAGCACGTCATTGGTCGCAAGCCACCGGTCCAGGCCGCTGAAACCGTCGAACACGGCATATACGGCGTACAGGCCCAGCGCCAGCATGCCCAGCAGCTTTACCAGTGATTCAAAGGCGATGGCGGCGACCAGCCCCTCGTGGCGCTCCTCCGGTTTCAGGCGTCGGGTGCCGAAGAACACGGTAAAGGCGGCGATCAGCGAGCAGAACACCAGTGCCAGCCCGTCATGAATGATGCCTTCGTGTACCAGCCCGTGATGGTCGCCGCTCATCAGGTGAATACTGTCTGAGACTACCTGCACCTGCAGGGCCAGCAGCGGCAACACAGCCGCCAGCATGGCCAGTGTTACCGCGGCGCCCACCCACGGGCTGCGGAAGCGGAAGGTCAGCAGGTCGGCGAGCGAGCTCAACTGATAGATGCGGCAGATGCGCATGACCGGAAACATCAGCAGCGGTGACAGCAACAGCATCAGGCTGATGCCGGCGTAGTAGAGCAAAAACCCATAACCGTACTGGTAGGCCAGCTGAGTGGCGCCGTAGATGGCGAGGCCGCCGGCGATAACGCCCAGGGACAGCACGTAGATGGCGGGATGGTCCAGCAACCGCGCCGGCAGCTTGCCGCGGTCGGCGAGGCTGCCCACCAGGAACAGGATGCCCAGGTACGCAAGCATGCCCGTGACCAGTTCGCCGACGCTAAAGGTCATCGCCGTAGCTCTTTCTCTGGTTCCACCAGGCCAGGCCGGTGATGAACAGCCAAATCAGGTAGGGCCGGTACCAGGCGGTGCCGCCGCTGGTCACCCACTCCTGCGCCGTGGGAATAAACACCACGGCGATGGCCAGCAACAACAGCAGGGTACGGTCGATATACACGGCAGGGATAGTATCAGTAGAGGTTGCTCTCCGGTATGCCTGCCCGCTGGGGGACGGCGCCCAGGTCCCAGTGGGCCACCGCAAACTCCAGCAGCGGCTCGACGTGGGCGAGGTCGGCGGGTGGCGCCGGCTGGTGGAGAAAACGCAGCGCCAGCCGCAGATTGTCGACGGCGTTGCCCGCGTCCAGAGCAGGGGCGTGGGTCTGCTTGCTGAGCTTCTGGCCCTGGGCGTTTTCGATCACCGGGATGTGGGCATAGCGCGGTGTCGGCAGCCCGAGCTGACGCTGCAGGAATACCTGACGTGGCGTGGAATCGTACAGGTCGCTGCCGCGCAGCACCGCGTTTACTCCCTGGAACGCATCGTCCACTACCACTGCCAGTTGGTAGGCATACAAGCCGTCCCGGCGGTGAATGACAAAGTCGCCGACTTCGTCGGCCAGCACCTGGGTCAGCGGTGCCTGTACCTGGTCAGCGATGACAATGCGTGCCTCTGCGTCCACCCTGAGGCGCACGGCCGCTTCCATATCTGCGCCCAGGCCGCGGTCCCGGCAGCGGCCGCGATAGATACCGCCCTCGGCTTTGAGCCGGGTTCGGGAGCAATCACAGCGGAAGGCCTGACCGTTGGCGAGCAGGTGCTCTACCGCGGCGGCATAAGCGGCGTGGCGCAGGCTTTGCCACAGCACCTCGCCGTCCCAGTTGAGGCCGTGCTGTTGCAGTGCGGCGAGAATGTGCTCAGCGGCCCCGGGTTGCTCCCGCGGCGGGTCGAGATCTTCCATGCGCATCAGCCAACGGCCGCCGTGATAGCGGGCGTCCAGGTAGCTGGCGAGAGCACAAATAAGCGAGCCCAGGTGAAGCGGGCCGGTGGGCGAGGGCGCAAAGCGCCCTACGTAGCTGTCGGCTGAATCAGCCGTGTTCCTGCTTTTCCTTGATTTCGTCGAGCGTCTTGCAATCGATGCAGAGGTCGGCGGTGGGGCGCGCTTCCAGGCGCTTGATGCCGATCTCGATACCGCAGGCATCGCAGAAGCCGTAGTCGTCGGCGTCGATGCGGTCGATGGTGCCGTCAATCTTTCTGATCAGCTTGCGCTCGCGGTCGCGGGTGCGCAGTTCCAGGCTGAATTCCTCTTCCTGGGTGGCGCGGTCCGCCGGGTCGGGGAAATTGGCCGCCTCGTCCTTCATGTGGGTCACAGTGCGATCAACTTCCTCCATCAGCTCGGCCTTCCAGTTGAGGAGAATGCTTTTGAAGTGAGCGCGCTGGCGCTCGTTCATGTACTCCTCACCGCGCTTCGGCTTGTAAGGAACGAAGTTCTTGAACTCGGATGTCGCTGCAGATTTACTGGATCTTCTGGGCATGTTGACTTCCCATCGATGTTGTTTGGTTGAGGAACCGGCGGCCCATACGAGGTGGCCGGTCCTTCGAGGGCGGAGAAACTACCAGATTCCGACTGCCTGTGCCAATAAAAATTCCCAGCTTTGCCGCTTGTCCTGAGGCCCGTCAAATCGACGTTAGAATGCCCAATTTATGTGGGTTCTCCCGTTCCGTGGCACAATCCCGCCATGACCTTTGATTCCCTGATTCCCGGCACTCTGCTGCGTCGCTACAAGCGCTTCCTGGCCGATGTTGAACTGGTCGATGGCAGCGAAATCACCGCGCACTGCCCCAACACCGGTGCCATGACCGGCTGCGCCGAGCCCGGCAGCCCGGTGTGGCTGTCGGTCAGTGACTCGAAAACCCGCAAGTACCCCCACACCTGGGAGCTGGTAGATACCGCCCGTGGCATGGCCTGTATCCACTCGGCCCGCGCCAACCGCGTGGTGGAAGAGGCGATAGCGGCGGGGATAGTTGACAGCCTGGCGGGCTATGCTGAGCTGCGACGCGAAGTGAAGTACGGCACCGGCAGCCGCGCTGACCTGCAACTGGAAGACCCGGACCGCGGCCTCTGCACCCTGGAGGTCAAGTCAGTCACCCTGTGCCGGGACGGCGGTATCGGGGTGTTCCCGGACGCGGTCAGCGACCGCGCTCGCAAGCACCTGGACGAGTTGGCCGCCCTGGCCCGCGCTGGGGAGCGGGCAGTGATTTTCTTCTGCGTGTTTCACACCGGGATCGAACGCGTGCGGCCGGCCTGGGACATCGACCCGCGTTACGGCGAGGCACTGCTGGCGGCGCTGGCGGCCGGGGTGGAAGCCATGGCCTGGACGGCGGAGGTGTCACCGGCGGGCCTCGAACTGGTGGGAGAGCTGCCGGTGGAGACCACACCTCCGTGAGGCTGACGGTTGAGCAGTTGACGGGGCGCGATGAGAGCCATATCGAGTGGCGCGGCGGTATCGGCCTGCAGGCCGATTGCTGGGAGGCATTCGATGCCCTGCAAGCACGGGCCGCCGCGGCAGGTTTCGACCTGCAGGTGGCGAGCGGCTTTCGCAGCTTCGAGCGCCAGCGGGATATCTGGAATGCCAAGGCGCGCGGCGAGCGGCCGGTACACGATGATGCCGGCCAGCCCGTTGACCTGGCCAACCTGGACGATGCCGGCAAGCTGGACGCCATCCTGCGTTTCTCGGCGCTGCCGGGCACTTCCCGGCACCACTGGGGAACCGACCTGGATGTGTTCGACGCCGCGGCCATGCCGGCGGGCTACCGTCTGCAACTCAGCCCGGAGGAGGTGGCCGACGAGGGCATGTTCGGCCCGCTGCACCAGTGGCTGGACGTGCAGATGCAGGCGGGCACCGCCGAGGGTTTCTTCCGGCCCTACGATGAAGACCGCGGTGGCGTAGCGCCGGAGCGCTGGCACCTGAGCTTCGCACCTGCAGCGCAGGACTGTGAGGCGCTGCTGGAAGACGGGCTGCTGGCGGCCACCCTGGAAGTCGCGGACCTGGCCCTGTGCGATACGGTGTTGCAACGCCTGCCCGAGCTGGTGCAGCGCTATGTGTTGGTGCCGCGGGCGCCTGCCTAGGCGCGGCCGGCCTAGGCGCGCTTGTGCGGCGCCGAATTTGTTGGTTAGACTCAGCGCTCCCCAGAAATAATTAAAGAAACGGGAGTCCTATGACTTTTAACCTGATTCTGCCTCCGGTCCTCGGCGTGGCAGGCCTCGTAGTTGCGTTCTTCATTTACCACGTGATGTCCGGTCACAACCATGGTGAGGACAAGGTGAAGAGCATCGCCGACCAGATTCACGAAGGTGCCATGGTGTTCATGCACCGTGAGTACAAGATGCTGGCGATGTTCGCCGCCGTGCTGGCGGTGGGCCTGTTCGTGGCGCTGGGTGCC
Organism: Halieaceae bacterium; assembly: GCA_028277365.1. GTDB lineage: Bacteria > Pseudomonadota > Gammaproteobacteria > Pseudomonadales > Halieaceae > JANQIO01. Next base: position 4,298 of record JANQGK010000126.1, read on the forward strand.
GACACCACCATCGCCTTTGTGGCCGGTGCCTTGTCATCCGCCACCGCCGGCTACCTGGGCATGTACTCCGCCACCAAGGCTAACGTACGCACCGCGGTCGCCGCCAACAACTACGGCGCACCGCAGGCTCTCAACATCGCCTTCTACGGCGGTTCTATCATGGGCCTGTGCGTGGCATCTCTGGGCCTGATCGGCCTGGGTGGTCTCTACTACTACTTCGGCGGCGACCCGCATACGGCCCACGCCATTCACGGCTTCGGCATGGGTGGCTCGGTGGTGGCACTGTTCTCCCGCGTGGGCGGCGGCATCTACACCAAGAGCGCCGACGTGGGCGCCGACCTGGTGGGTAAAGTGGAAGCGGGCATCCCTGAAGATGACCCCCGCAATCCCGGTGTGATCGCCGACAACGTGGGTGACAATGTCGGCGATATCGCCGGCATGGGCTCCGACATCTTCGAGTCCTACTGTGGCTCCATGATTGCCTGCATCGCCATCGCCTCGACCATGGCCATTGCCGCCGATGTGCAGGGCGCCATGATGGCTCTGCCGCTGGCTCTGGCCAGCGTGGGCCTGGTAGCCTCGGTGATCGGTATCCTGATCGTGCGCTCCCGTTCCACGGCGGCGCCGGAAGCGGCCCTGCGCAGCGGCACGCTGGCGGCGCCGGCCATCTTCGTAATCATGGCCTGGTTCCTGGTGCAGGCCATGGGTCTCAGCAGCAACATCTGGTGGGCCGTGGTCTGCGGTGCGGTGGGTGGCGTCGCCATTGGTCTCATCACCGAGTACTACACCGGCGGTGGCCCGGTGCGCAAAATCGCCAGGTCCGGCGAGACCGGTCCGGCTACGGTCATGATTACCGGCCTCGCCGTGGGTATGGAGTCGGTGGTCGCACCGGTCCTGTTCCTGGCGGCGATCATCTTTATCTCCACCGGCCTCGCCGGCCTCTACGGGGTGGGCATTGCCGCGGTAGGCATGCTGGCCACGGTGGGTATCACCATGGCAATCGACGCCTACGGACCGGTGGCGGACAACGCCGGCGGTATTGCCGAGATGGCAGGTATGGGTGAAGAGACACGCGCCATTACCGATGGCCTCGACGAGGTGGGCAACACCACGGCAGCCATCGGCAAGGGCTTTGCCATTGGCGCTGCAGCGCTGGCGGCACTTGCCATCATCGCAGCTTTCGTGGAGACGGTGTCGGTCAACAAGCCCGACTTCTCCCTGCAGCTCTCCAACCCGCTGGTGCTGGTGGGCGTTTTCATCGGCGGCACCATCCCGTTCCTGATCGCGTCTATCACCATGACCGCGGTGGGCGAGGCGGCTTTCGACATGATCAATGAAATCCGCCGCCAGTTTAAGGAAATCCCCGGCCTGCTGGAGGGCACCGGCGAACCGGATACCGCCCGCTGCGTGGACATCGCCACCACGGCGGCCCTCAAGCGCATGATCATCCCCGGTGCCATCGCGGTGCTGGCGCCGATCTTTGTCGGCTTCGGGCTGGGCGCCGAATCCCTCGGCGGCATGCTGGCCGGCGGGCTGCTGGGCTGCGTGCTGATGGCGCTGATGATGGCCAACGCCGGCGGCGCCTGGGACAACGCCAAGAAGTATGTCGAGAAAGGCAACCTCGGCGGCAAGGGTTCTGAGACTCACGCCGCGGCCGTGGTCGGCGATACGGTAGGCGACCCCTTCAAGGACACCTCCGGCCCGTCGATGAATATCCTCATCAACGTCATGGCCATCGTCAGCCTGGTGATCGCGCCGCTGCTGTAGCTTCTGTCATTCTCCTGCGCGGGCCGCGCGCAGGGGAACCCAGTAAAAGGCCGCACACAGTGCGGCCTTTTTTGTTCGTGCTCCGCAAGCCGGCCATTTTTTAGCTCCGTAGCCCGGGCGCAAGCTGCATCCACCCCCACCCCGGGCAATGCGCGCGCGGCTTCCGTGCGTTGATGCCTAAATTTTGAAGGAAGACTTCAGCTTCTTCGGCACCAGGACGTTCTTGAGTTGCACATACTCGGGCAGCCCACCTTTATAAGGAGGGTAGTCCTCCCCCTGGATCAGCGGTGCCAGGTAGTCGCGGGCGGCGGGGGTGATGTTGAAGCCGTCGCGGGTGATGAAGTTGCGGGGCATCTTCTTTTCTACGTTGGCCACCCTGGCCAGCGGGACGTCTTCGATCTTCCAGGTGTAGCGCTTGCCTTTGCCTCGCACGATGGCGGGCATGACAGCGCTCTTGCCGGTCACGGCCATCTGCACCGCGGCCGCGCCCACGGCATAGGCCTGCTGCACGTCGGTGGCGGAAGCGATATGGCGGGCGGCGCGCTGCAGGTAGTCGGCCACCGCCCAGTGGTACTTGTAGCCAAGCTCACCCTTGATCATGTTGGCCAGGGTCGGTGCCACGCCGCCGAGCTGAGCGTGGCCGAAGGCATCGCGGGTGCCGGCGTCGGCTAGGAAAGTGCCGTCTTTATACTGCGCGCCTTCGGAGGCGACGATTACGCAGTAACCGTGCTTCTTGACCGTGCGATCCACTTTTTTCATGAACCTCTCCCGGTCGAAGGCGATTTCCGGGAACAGAATAATGTGGGGTGCGTCGCCTTCCTCGCGGGCGGCCAGGCCGCCGGCGGCGGCAATCCAGCCCGCGTGGCGGCCCATGGCCTCGAGGATAAACACCTTGGTGGAGGTCTCGCACATGCTGGCCACGTCCAGCGCGGCTTCCCGGGTGGAGATGGCGATGTACTTGGCCACCGAGCCGAAGCCGGGGCAGTTGTCGGTCAGCGGCAGGTCGTTGTCCACGGTCTTGGGAATGTGGATGGCCTGTACCGGGTAGCCCAGGTGCTCGGAGAGCTGTGAGACTTTCAGGCAGGTGTCGGCGGAATCGCCGCCACCGTTATAGAAGAAGTAGCCGATGTTGTGCGCCTTGAACACTTCGATCAGGCGCTCGTACTCGGCGCGATTCTCATCGATGCTCTTTAGCTTGTAGCGGCAGGAGCCAAAGGCGCCCGAGGGCGTGTGCTTTAGGGCGGCAATAGCACGCTTGCTCTCTTTGCTGGTGTCGATGAGCTCCTCGCGCAGGGCGCCGATGATGCCATTCTGCCCGGCATATACTTTACCGATCTGGGCGTGAGCGCGAGCGGCTTCGATTACGCCGCAGGCGCTGGCATTGATGACGGCGGTGACGCCTCCCGACTGGGCGTAGAAGGCATTTTTCCTGGCCATGAGCTCTCCCCGGGTGATTGGACTCAAGGAGCGCATGATACACTGCCGCCCACAATTCGGGGGAAGACCATTGGCGAAACACGTCCATATACTGGGCATTTGCGGCACCTTCATGGGCGGCATTGCGTTGCTGGCCCGTGAACGCGGTATTCGCATCACGGGCTCGGACGCGAACGTCTATCCGCCCATGAGTACCCAGCTTGAGGCCGCCGGCATCGAGCTGCTGGAAGGCTATGAGGCTGCGCACCTGCAGCCGGCACCGGACCTGGTGGTGGTGGGCAATGCCCTGTCGCGCGGCAACCCGGCGGTGGAATACCTGCTCAACAGTGCCATTCCCTATACCTCCGGGCCCCAGTGGCTGGCCGAGGAGCTGCTGCAGGGGCGCTGGGTGCTGGCGGCTGCCGGCACCCACGGCAAGACCACCACCTCGAGCCTGCTGGCCTGGCTGCTGGAGCAGGCGGGCATGGCACCGGGCTTCCTGATTGGCGGCGTGCCGGCCAACTTTGGCGTATCCGCCCGCGGTGGTAACAGCGACTTTTTCGTCGTCGAGGCCGACGAGTACGACACCGCCTTTTTCGACAAGCGCTCAAAGTTCGTGCACTACCACCCGCGCACTCTGTGCCTTAACAATCTGGAATTCGACCACGCCGATATCTTCCCCGATCTCACGGCCATCCAGCGCCAGTTCCATCATTTGTTGCGCACCGTGCCGGGGGAAGGTCTGGTGATTCATCGCGCTGCAGATACCGCCCTCGATGAAGTCCTGGCCCAGGGCTGCTGGACGCCGCAGGCCAGCTTTGCGGTGGACGGCGCCGCCGACTGGCAGGCGCTGCCGGTGACGCCCGAAGGCAGCGAGTTCGATCTGCAGTACGGTGGCCAGTCGGTGCGCGTGCGCTGGCCGCTCCTGGGTCGTCACAACCTGGAAAATGCACTGGCGGCCGCAGCGGCGGCCCACCACGTGGGCCTTTCTCTGGAGGTGATAGCAGAGGGGCTGGCCAGTTTCCAGGGCGTGAAACGCCGCCTGGAACTGCTGGCTGACATCAATGGGGTGCGGGTCTATGACGATTTCGCTCACCATCCCACCGCCATCGAGACCACCTTGAAAGGCATGCGCAAGGCGGTGGGTGACGCCCGCATCATCGTCTTGCTGGAACCGCGTTCCAATACCATGCGCGGGGGCCGGCACCGCGCCAGCCTGCCGGCCACGACGGCGGCCGCCGACCAGGTGTTCTGGTACCAACCCCCCGGGCTGGACTGGGACCTGGGAGACGTGGTGGCTGCCAGCCCGGTCAGTGCCGCCCTCGCCACCGACATCGAAAGCCTGGTGACCGACGTGGTTGCCCTGAGCCGTCCCGGCGATCACATCGTAATAATGAGCAACGGTGGGTTCGGCGGAATCCACACACGCCTGGTGACGGAACTTCAGCAGCGACAAGAGTCTCAGGCTTAGGATTCAACAAGAACGACACCATGCCATCTTCCATGAACGCCCTATATGATCGCTGGATCCTGCAGCGACCGGTCCTCAGTCTCGCCCTGTGCGCGCTGCTTGTCGGCGCGCTGGCCACTCAAGCACCCGAAACGCGTATTGATGCCTCCGCTGATACCCTGGTACTGGAGGGCGATGCCGACCTCGAGTATTTCCGGGAAATTGGCGAGCGCTACAGCTCCGGCGATTTCCTGGTCATCACCTACCAGCCCCCCGGCGATCTGCTGGGGGATGAGTCTCTGGCGACGCTGACCAGCCTGCGCGACGACCTGGCGGCACTGAACGGCGTGTCGGGCGTGACCACCATGCTGGATGTGCCCCTGCTGCAGAGCCCGCCCATCGCCCTGGCTGATGTAAGTTCGGATACCGGCATGCCCACTCTGGCGGACCCCGACGTGGACCGCGAGCTGGCGCGCCGGGAATTCCAGGAAAGCCCCATTTACGAACAGCTCCTGGTCAGCCCGGACGGGCGCACCGCGGCCGTCCAGGTCAACATCGAGCGGGATGAGCGCTACTTCGAACTGCTCGACCGCCGCGAGTCGCTGCGCGAGCTGAAGAGTAAAGGCAGACTGTCGGCCGAGGAGCAGGGCCTGCTGCGGGAAGCTGAAGCCGTGTTTAAGGCTTATTCTGCCGAATACCAGCAGCGCTCCGCCGACCTGGTGGCCAACGTGCGCTCGGTGGTGGACGGCTACCGCGATCGCGCCAGCCTGTTTGTCGGCGGGGTGCCGATGATTGCTGCCGATATGGTGGCCTTTGTGCGCAGCGACCTGGTGACCTTTGGCGCCGGCATTCTCGGCTTTATGTTCGTGATGCTCTCGTTGATCTTCCGCCAGCCGCGCTGGGTGGCGCTGCCGATGACCACAGTGCTCGCTTCGGCCACGTTCATGCTGGGCCTGTTGGCCTGGCTGGACTGGCGCATGACGGTGATTTCCTCGAATTTCGTGGCCGTGCTGTTGATTGTTGGTCTCGCCATTGCCATCCACCTGGTGGTGCGTTACCGGGAGCTGCAGCTCTCCATGCCCGATGCCAGCCAGCAGGAACTGGTGCGGGAAACCGTGCGGCTGATGTGGGTGCCCTGCGCCTACACCACGCTGACCACGGCAGTAGCTTTCGGCTCGCTGGTGGTGAGCGGGCTGCGCCCGGTAATGGACTTTGGCTGGATGATGACGATCGGCATCTCCGTGGCGCTGCTGCTGACCTTTGTGGTGCTGCCCTGCATCCTGGTGCTGCTGCCCCGTGGCAAGACCGCCGATCCCAACCAGCGCCTGGAGGGCCTGACTCCGGCCTTTGCTCGCTTCACCGAGAGACACGGCACCAGCATCCTGGTGGTGTCGGCCGCGCTGCTGGCGACCGCCGCGTTCGGTATCAGCCGTCTGCAGGTGGAAAACCGCTTCATCGACTACTTCCACGAGAGCACCGAGATCTACCAGGGTATGGAGCTGCTGGATGCCCGCCTCGGCGGCACCATTCCGCTGGATATCGTGATCGATGCCGACCAGGATGCCGACGGACCGGTGTTTGCCGAGGACCCGGGCGCCAGAGAGGATGCTGCCGGTGCGCCGGCGTCAGCAGACGGTGGCTTCGATGAAGCGGGTGCTGAGGATCCCTTCGGCGACGACCCGTTTGGCGACGACCCCTTTGCCGACGACTTTGACGACGGCTTCGCCTCCAGCGGTGACGACTTCGAACAGAGCTACTGGTTCACCGTGCGCGGCATGGAGGAGCTGGAAGGTATTCACGAATACGTGGACTCGCTGCCCCAGACCGGCAAGGTGCTGTCGCTGGCCACCACTTACCAGATCGTCAAGCAGCTCTGGAACGGTGGCGTGGGTGACGTGGAACTGGCGCTGGTGCAGAAGAGCTTGCCCGACGATGTCGCCCACCTGATTGTCGACCCTTATTTTGACGAGGATGCTCGGGAGGCGCGTATCTCCCTGCGCGTAAAAGAAACCAGCCGCGATCTGCGCCGTGACCAGTTCCTCAAAGACCTGTACGCGCACCTGGTCAACGACATGGGCGTGGAGGAGGATCGGGTACACTTCACCAATATGCTGGTGTTGTACAACAACGTGTTGCAGAGCCTGTTCCGTTCTCAGATTCTCACCCTGGGGGCCGTGTTCGCCGCCATCGTGATCATGTTCTTCATCCTGTTCCGTTCCCTGAGCCTGGCGCTGATCGCGATTGCACCGAACATCCTCGCCGCTGGCATGGTGCTCGGTATCATGGGGTTGGTGGGTATTCCTTTGGATATCATGACGATTACCATCGCCGCGATCGTGGTGGGCATCGGCGTGGATGACACCATCCACTACGTGCACCGCTTTAAACGCGAGTTTCCGAAGGACCGCAACTACCTGGCCACCATGCACCGTTGCCACGGCAGTATCGGCAAGGCCATGTACTACACCTCCATCACTATCATCGTGGGCTTCTCGATCCTGGTGTTCTCCAATTTCACGCCCAGCATTTACTTCGGCCTGCTGACGGGCTTTGCCATGTTCGCAGCCCTGGTTGGCGCCCTGCTGTTGTTGCCGCAGCTGCTGATCACCATCAAACCCCTGGGACCGGAAGCCTGATGGAGATTCCGCTGTTTCCTCTCTCCAGCGTACTGTTCCCCGGCGGGCGTATCCCGCTGCAGATTTTCGAGCAGCGTTACCTCGACCTGGTGCGCGGCTGCATGAAGGAAGACTCGGGCTTCGGGCTGGCCTGGATCGCCAAGGGGGCCGAAGTAGCCCACCCCGGCGCCGGTCAGCCCAACCTCGGTGAGTACGGCTGCTACGCTCGCATCGTCGACTGGGATTCGCTTCCCAACGGTCTGCTGGGGATCACCATCGAGGGAAACGAGCGTTTCCGGTTGAGTGGTGCGCGAGCAGAGGCCAACCAGCTGGTCATGGGCGAGGTGGACATGGTGCCGCCGCGCGAGCCCGTGCCGATGCGGGAAGCGTGGGATTCCATGCTCGCCGTGCTGCAGAGCCTGGAGCAACACCCCCACGTTCAGAAGCTCGGCATTCGCCCGGACCACGGCGACGCCTGGCAGGTGGGCTACGCTCTGGCCCAGCTGTTGCCGGTGGACGAGCGCATCAAGTACCACCTGCTGCGGCTGGATGACATCGGCGATTTCATGGGCCAGATGGACCACATCCTCAACGAGCTGGGCGGCGTCGAGACCGACGACTAGCTGCCGGCACAGTGGTGACCGCTTTTTGACCACAGCCGCGCAGACGCATGGAATACGGCTGCTACACTCAAGATGAGCCGCTTGGGAGCCGCCTTCCATGGACGACCAGAACCCCCGCTACGTCAGCCGTCTTACCAAGGATACCCTGGCCCTGATCCTGGCCGGTGGCCGGGGCTCGCGCTTGTACGAAATGACCAACTGGCGCGCCAAGCCGGCGCTGTATTTTGGCGGCAAGTACCGCATTATCGATTTCCCACTCTCCAATTGCATCAACTCCGGCATTCGCCGGGTGGGGGTGCTCACCCAGTACATGTCGCACTCGCTGGTGCGTCACGTGGTGCGGGGCTGGAGCCACTTCAAGCAGGAGTTGGGAGAGTTTGTGGAGATCCTGCCCGCCTCCCAGCGCTACGGCGAAGATTGGTACCAGGGTACGGCAGACGCTATTTACCAGAACCTGGACATCATCCGCGCCGTGAACCCGGAGTACGTGCTGGTGTTATCGGGCGATCACATCTACAAAATGGACTACGGCACCATGCTGGTAGACCACGTGGAGAAGGGCGCCGACATGACCGTGTCCTGTCTGGAAGTGCCGGTGGAAGAGGCGGCCGGGGCCTTTGGCGTGATGAAAGTGAACGGCGACAATCGCGTGATCGCCTTTGAGGAAAAGCCTGAGCACCCGTCGCCGATTCCCGGCCGCGACGACCTGACCCTGGCCTCCATGGGCAACTACATTTTCAATACCGAGTTCCTGTTTGATCAGCTGCTGCGCGATTCCCGCGACAAAGCCTCGTCCCACGACTTCGGTAAAGACATCCTGCCCGCCATCATCCAGGAGAACCTGATCAACGCCTTCCCGTTCCGCGACCCGCAATCCGGCGAGCGCGCCTACTGGCGCGATGTGGGCACACTGGACTCCTTCTGGATGGCAAACATGGAGCTGGTGGAGACCGTACCGCCGTTGAACCTGTACGACCAGGACTGGCCCATCTGGACCTACCAGGAACAGCTTCCGCCCGCCAAGTTTGTGTTCGATGACCATGAGCGCTGTGGTACGGCGCTGGAATCCATGGTGTCCGGTGGCTGCATCATTTCCGGGGGGACTCTGCGCAAGTCTGTGCTGTTCTCCAATGTGCGCTTGGACGCCCATGCCCAGGTTGAGCAGTCGGTGATACTGCCCGAAGTGGAAGTTGGCCCGCGCTGCAAAGTGCGCAACGCGATCATCGACCGCGCCTGCGTGCTGCCGGAAGGCCTGGAAGTGGGCTTCGACGAGCAGGCAGACCGTGCTAACGGCTTCCGGGTCACTGCGGGTGGGAGGGTGCTGGTAACGCGCGGTATGCTTGGCCAGCCTGAGGGCTACGCTTAGCCCCGTCCGCAGCGCCTAAGGAAACACAGATGAATATCCTCAGCATCGACACCCGACCCTTTACGGGCCAGAAACCCGGTACCTCGGGTTTGCGCAAAACAGTGCGCGAGTTTCAGCAGCCCCACTACCTGGAGAACTTCGTGCAGGCGGTCTTCGACACCGTCGGCATCAAAGCGGGCCAGACCCTGGTGCTGGGTGGGGACGGGCGCTTCCACAATCGCGCGGCGATCCAGGTGATCGCCCGCATGGCGGCGGCCAACGGCGTGGCCCGGCTGCTGGTGGGGCGCGGCGGAATACTCTCGACGCCCGCGGCTTCCTGCGTGATTCGTAAACATGGCGCCATGGGCGGCATCATCCTCTCTGCCAGCCACAACCCCGGCGGCCCGGAGGGCGACTTCGGCATCAAGTACAACGGCAGCAACGGCGGACCCGCGCCCGAGGCCGTCACCAACGCGATCTATAAGGCCAGCGGCACAATTGCGCAGTACCGGATTATCGAGAGCGGCGATATCGACCTCGACACCGAAGCCGAGTTCACCCTCGGTGAGATGCAGGTGCAGGTGATCGACCCGGTGGCAGACTACGCCGGGCTGATGGAATCTCTGTTCGATTTCGAGGCCATGGCGGCGCTGGTGGCGCGGCCCAAGTTCACCATGTGCTTCGATGCCATGCACGCCGTCACCGGCCCCTACGCGGTGGAGATCCTGGAAAAGCGCCTTGGCGCGCCCGAGGGCACTGTGATCAATGCCGAGCCCAGCGAGGACTTCGGCGGCGGCCACCCGGACCCGAACCTGGTGCACGCCCACGAACTGGTGGAGCTGATGAACGGCGACGAGCCGGTAGCCTTCGGTGCGGCTTCCGACGGTGACGGCGACCGCAACATGGTGCTGGGCCAGGGATTCTACATCAACCCCTGCGACAGCCTCGCGGTGCTGGCCGCCAACGCCACCCTGGTGCCCGCTTACCGCAACGGTCTGGCCGGCGTGGCGCGCTCCATGCCCACCAGCCGGGCGGTGGACCGCGTGGCCGAGGGCCTGGAAATCCCTTGCTTTGAAACTCCCACCGGCTGGAAGTACTTCGGCAACCTGATGGACGCAGGCAAGATCACCCTGTGCGGTGAGGAGAGCTTCGGCACCGGCTCCGACCATGTGCGTGAAAAGGACGGCCTGTGGGCGGTGTTGTTCTGGCTCAATGTTATTGCCGAGCGCGACCAGCCGCCGCAGGCTATCGTGCGCGACCACTGGGAGCGCTACGGCCGCGACTATTTCACCCGCCACGATTACGAAAACCTCGAAAGCCTGCCCGCCCAGCAGTTGCTGGCCGACCTGCGCGCGCGGCTCGACAGCCTGCCCGGGCAAACCTTTGGCGAGCTCACCGTTGACGCCGCCGACGACTTTGCCTACCGCGACCCGGTGGATGCTTCGGAGGCGCAGCAGCAGGGGGTGCGGATCTTCTTCGACGACGGCAGCCGCGCCGTGGTGCGGCTGTCGGGTACCGGTACCGGCGGCGCCACACTGCGCGCCTACTTCGATGCCTTTGAAACCGATCCCGCGCGCATGAGCCTCGGCACCCAGAAAGCGTTGGAGCCCTGCATCGAGGCGCTGGATGCCATTGCCGGTATTCGCGAGCGCTGCGGCCGCGACGGGCCTGACGTTATCACCTGAGCCGGCAATGCACATCCTGATGCTTGCGGCGGAGAACGGCGCCTTGCCCGGCGGCAAGGTGGGCGGCATTGGCGATGTGATCCGCGACCTGCCCCGGGCGCTGGTGGCGCGCGGGCACCGGGTGAGCGTAGTGACGCCGGGCTACGGGCATTTCTCGTGCCTGCCCGGCGCGCAGGCCATTGCGAAGACCGCGCTGGCTTTTGGCGGCGAGCGGCACACCGTCACCTGGTATCGGGTCCCCAGCCAGTTGCCGGCATTAGAATACTTCGCGGTGGAACACCCGCGCTTTAACGTCGACGGTGTTGGCAAGATCTACCACCACGATTCGCCCGAGCGGCCTTTCGCCACAGACGCGACACGCTTTGCCTTGCTGTGCAGCGCCGTGGCCCGCGGCCTGGTCGAGCAGGCGCTACCGCGACCGGATGTGCTGCACTTGCACGACTGGCATGCCGCGCTGCTGGCGCTGCTGCAGCAGCACGACGGAAGCTGCCGGTCGATCCGCGATATTCCCAGCGTCTACTCCATTCACAACCTCTCCCTGCAGGGTATCCGGCCGCTGACGGGCGATGTCTCATCGCTGGCGGCCTGGTTCCCGGGCAGTAGCTTTCCGCTCGCGGACATGGTGGACCCGCGCTACAGTGACTGCATCAATCCCACCCGCGCCGCGATAAGGCTGTGTGGCAAGATACATGCCGTATCGCCGACCTATGCGCAGGAGATCCTGTCGCCCACTGATACAGAGCGAGGATTCGTGGGTGGCGAGGGCCTGGAGGCAGACCTGCGGGACGCCGCTGACCAGGGCCGGCTGGTGGGCATTCTCAACGGGGTGGACTATCCCGATACTGCGCACCCGCGCCTGTCGCGGCAGGTCCTGTTTGAACACGCTCTGGAAACGGTGGTGGCCTGGCGCTCGACGGAAGACCTGCGCATGCACCATGTGGCCATAGAGCGACTTGAGCAGTGGCTGGCTGCACCCGCAGACGACGCCCCTGTGTTGACCTCGGTGGGCAGGCTGACTGTGCAGAAGCTGGGTCTATTGCTGCAGGGCCTGGAGGGTCATACGGTACTTGAAGATCTGCTCAGCCGCTTGGACGATGGGCGTCTGATGATTCTGGGCAATGGCGATGCGGCTCTGGAAGGGCGCCTGACGGAGATCGCGGCGCGCGTACCCAACCTGGTCTTCCTGCGCGGCTTTGCCGAGCGACTGGGGAATGACCTCTACAGCAGCGGTGACCTGTTCCTCATGCCCAGCAGCTTCGAACCCTGCGGTATCAGTCAGATGCTGGCCATGCGCGCCGGCCAGCCTTGCCTGGCACACAGCGTGGGAGGCCTGCGCGACACCATCCAGCAGGGCGTCAGCGGTTTTCTGTTCAGCGGCGCTACGCCGGCCGAGCAGGCCGCCAACCTGCTGACTTGTGTGGATGCGGCGCTGGCCATGTGGCGCAAGCAGCCACAGGCCTGGCAAGCGCTTCGCGAGCAGGCCGCCGCCCAGCGCTTTACCTGGGATGCGGCGGCGCAGCGCATGGAAGAGGAGTTGTATGTGTGGGGTGGCGGCTAATTAGCGCCGGCGTCCTGGCAGTTTTGCTGACGCTGGTACCCGGCGAGCCCTCCGCCAGCGGCGGGGATCGCTGGCGGCTGGTATCGGACCGGGTGATGGGTGGGGTCTCTGCCGGGAGAACTGAGGTCACCGACCGCGCCGGCCGAGCCTGTCTGCGCATGCTGGGCGATGTCAGCCTGGAGAACAATGGCGGCTTTATCCAGATCGTCTCGGATATCACAGAGGCCGAGCGCCCGGCGTTCCGCGACGGTCATGGCGTTGAGCTAGACGTCTACGGCAACGACGAAAGCTATAATGTTCACCTGCGCACTGAGGGGATGCGCTACCCCTGGCAGTCTTACCGCGCCAGCTTCCTGGCAGTATCCCGCTGGCAGACCATCCGCCTGCCCTTCGCCGACTTCCAGCCTCATCGCGTGGACGGCGAATTGCAACAGGCCAGGGTGCAGCGCATCGGCGTGGTGGCGATTGGCCGAGCGTTTGCTGCGGATCTCTGCGTCGCTGGCGTGAGAGTCTACAGGAACTAAGCAGCTGCTTCGGCGACGGACTCTGAGGTTTTTCGATTTCGCTTTCCGTGCAGGTATACCTGCAGAGCCGCGACCGGAAACACCAGACCGCCATAAAGCAACAGCGTAAACAGCACCATGTCCCCTACCGGGTCGACCACACCGACCACGGCGGGGAACAGGGATGCCTTGATCAGCAGGGCCAGGTTGATGTTGCGGAAGGTGACCTCGATATTGATGGCCGCGGTGTCGGGCCCGTTGAGGCGCAGCATGCGCGGGATAAGCCAGCTGACGACGGCGAGGCCGAGAATAAACGCCAACAGGATGACGATTTCGGAACCGGCGAACTTGTCGATATCGACCCGGCCTGCGCCGGTGGCGCCGATCACGATAAGCAGGATGACAACGATGGAGCTGCGAATGCAGATCTTCGAGAAGCGTCCCGCGCCGTTGGGCCAGACAGTCAGCACGCCCATGCCAATCACCAGCGGCAGCATCAGGATCAGGGTGATCTCAGTGGCGATTTTCGCAGCCGGCATCACGAACTCGCCAGGGAGCTGCGTTGAAATCAACAGCCCCAATACGATGGGGGTGGTGGCCAGGCAGGCGAAGGAGCAGATCGCGGTCAGCGCAATCGACAGCGCCACGTGGCCGCGGGCCAGGAAAGTCAGCACGTTGGACATGGTGCCGCCAGGGATGGCGGCGCACAGCGCCAGGCCCACCGCCAGGCCGGTGGCGGGCTGTGACGCGATGAGCAGGGCCCAGGCGAACAGCGGTACCAGGGCAAGCTGTACCAGCAGGCCAAACAGCAGTCCACGGGGCTGCTGCACCACGGCGACGAAGTCGCGCACCTTAAGGGTGGCGCCCATGCCCAGCATAGCCAGCGCCAGCTGGGTGGCGGCAAACCAATACTCGTAGCGGATATAGAAGTCGAACATCGCGAGTTGTGCGGTAAGCGGTTTCAGCTTACCAGCGTGGTGCCGCCATCCACTGCCAGAATCTGCCCGGTGATATGAGCGCCGGCGTTACTGGCGAACATCAGTGCCGGGCCGATGATGTCTTTCTCCTCGCCCCAGCGGTGCTGCGGGATACCGGCGATTTCAGTCTCGTACTGCGCTTCGTCGACGCGAGCATACTCGGTCATGGCGGTAAAGAAGCGGCCCGGGGCCAGCGCGTTCACGCGGATGTGATCCTCGGCTAGCTCGGCGGCGAGGTTGCGGGTGAGCTGGTGGATGGCAGCCTTGCTGGGGGCGTAGCTGAAGGTGTCAGTAGCTCCGCAAATGCCGGCGATGGAGCCGATATTGATCACGCTGGCGGTATTGCCGGCGCTGGCACCGGCGCGCAGCAGGGGCAGCAGCTTCTGGATGAGGAAGAAAGGCGCCTTCACGTTCAGGTCCATTACCTTGTCCCAGCCTTTCTCGGGGAAGGCCTCCAGGTCCTCCAGCCAGCCCACGCCGGCGTTGTTCACCAGCACGTGCACAGCCTGCTCGCGCTCACTCAGCAGACTGACCAGGCCCTCGATTTCTTCCAGCGAGCTGATATTGCCAGGCACGGCCACACACTCACCGAAGGCCGCCAACTCCTGCGCGGCCTGCTCGCAGGCCTCGGCCTTGCGGGCCGTGATGTAAACTCGGGTGGCACCCGCTTGCAGGAAGGCTTTGGCCATGAAATAGCCCAGGCCCCGGGAGCCGCCGGTGACGACACACACCTTGTCCTCCAGGGAAAACAGTGAGTGGGGGGATTCGCTGGTTGCGCTCATGGGCTGCTCCTGTGGCTGAAGTGAGGCGGGCGCCTATTATGCCTGCTGCGGAAAAGGGGTCAGAGCCCTTTTTCTCTTTTTCTCGCTTCATGTTTTTGGCTTGAAACAGGGCTTGGAAAAGGACTCTGACCCCTTTTCTGCTCCGCTGGTCGCATTGGCGGGACGATCTTAAGTATTCGTCGTATCATGCGGAGCCTCTTTTTATGCACCCAAAGCGCACGCGGAGAGACTATGAACAAGTGCCTCACCACCCTGTTTGCCAGCCTGGGCCTCGGCGGCCTGCTCGCGTGCGCTGCCCACGCCGCGCCTGAGCCCGGCGCCGTGGAGATCGTGAAACACCTGGCGGAGCTGCGATTCGACAAGCTGGGGCACCCGCAGATCAAGAGCGATTCCATCCGCCCGGCGCTGGCACCGGCCGACCGGCCCCACCGGCTGCTGGTGTTACCGGTGCAATTCACCGACAAAGCCTATGACCGTTTTGAAGGTGATCCCGACCAGGAAGCGCGCAACCGCGCCTATTTTCAGGACCTGCTCTTCGGCGGCGGCCCCGGGACGCCGCGGGCGGGCACTCTGTCGCACTATTACCGCCACCAGTCCCGCGGCCGTTACAACATCACCGGTGATATCCACCCGGTGGTGCAACTGGACCAGACCCTGGCCTACTACGGCAAGCCGGTGCAGAGCTCTGACGGCAGCTGGCGCAGTGACGAGCGCGCCACCGACCTGGTCAAGGATGCGTTGACCACGGCTTATAAGATGAACCCGGATTTCCCCTGGGCCGACTACGACCAGTGGGACCCCACCGATTTCGATGGCGACGGCAACCGCGATGAGCCCGACGGCTACCTCGATCACTTCGTGCTGATCATCGCCGGCAAGGGACAGGCTTCCTGCCAGGGGCTGTATAAGCTCAGCGACAAGCTCGGCATCAATGCCGAGCCGGATGCCTTCGACCACCTCACCCCAGACGAGCAGGCCTGTGCCGAACGCATCTGGCCGCACCGCTTTGCCATCACCGAAAACCTGGGGCAGGGCCCCAGCGTGAACGGTGAGATGAACGCCCGCGGCGGCATCGATATCGGCAACGGCATGTGGGTGCTGGATTACAATATGCAGTCCGAATACACCAGCATCGCCACCTTTATCCACGAGTTCGGCCACTCCCTGGGACTGCCCGATGTGTACGCCCGCCAGACCAGTAACTCCAGCGGTTCCTGGGAGGCAATGTCTGCTACCGTGGGGCCCGAGCCCCAGGAGCTGAGCGCCTGGTCCCGAACCGTACTGGGCTGGATGAGCCCCTGCATCGTTCGGCCGCCTGCCCACGACGGGAACCGCCGCGGCTCCCTCTATCTGCAAACCATGAATGACTGGACCGGCAATGCCGAGCAGCCTGAGGCTTCGGAGGCCTGCGATGCCGCCATGGTGATCTTGCCGCCCAAGTTTCGCGATATCGAGCTGGGGCCTTTGACTGCAGGGCAGGGCAACCAGGCGGCCTACTCGGGGCAGGGCAACGACATGCTGCGTTCCCTGGGCCGGACTTTTGACCTGAGTAATGTGCGCCCACCGGTCACTCTCAGCCTCGACACCTGGTTCGAAATCGAGGCCGAGTGGGATTACCTGTACGTGGAGGTAGCCGGGGATGACGGCGCATACCGCCGCATAATGCCCACTGACAAGTTGACAGTGGATGACAAAAACAGCGTCATGCCCGCCGGCAAAGGCCACGAGGGCCAGGGCTCCCTGCCGGGTTTCACCGGTCTCAGTGGCGATACTACCGGCGACAACAAGGTGGCCTCCGCCCCCGGCTGCGACCCGGACGCCAGGCGTGAGGAAGCCGAGGACCGGGTCGGCAACGAAGAAGTCGACCCGTGTTCGGTGGCTCAATGGGTCAGCGCCGAGTTCGACCTGAGTGAGTTTGCCGGCGGCGAGGTCAGCGTGCGTTTCAGCTATTTCACGGACGGCGCCGCCGTGGAGAACGGCGCATTGATCGACAATGTTGGCATTGCCGCTATCGACTTCCTGGAAGACTTTGAAGGTGACGAGATCAGCGGCTGGGACAACGCCGGCTTCACCCTGTCCGGTGGCAGCCACCGCCTGGCAGTGCCGCATTTCTACCTGCTGGAATACCGCGACCCCTACGCCACCCTCGAGGCGGTGAAGAACTACGACGCCAACCTGGCGCGCACGCCCGGCTTCGTATTCTTCCCGGGTGTCGACGGCAACATGAAGGCCATGAACGTGAATTACCGCCCCGGCGTAGTGATGTGGTACGCCAACGGGGAGTACCTCTGGAGCCAGAACGAGCCCGCCCAGTTCGGGCCTGGCAAGGGCTTTCTGTTGGTGGTGGACTCCACGCCTCAGGAATTTGAGGTGGCCGACCTACCCCAGCAGTTTTTCAAGCGCGAGGCGGGCTGGACCTGGTGGGAGTTTGACGACAGCGCCCAGGCCATGCTGGAGGAAAACTACATCGACGTCATGTGCTTCCAGCGCCGCCCGCCGTATTACCCGTCCTTTGTCGATGCGACTACCGCGGAGCGGTGTAAGCGCTATGAAATCGGCGGCCTGCCGGCGGTGGAAAGCCTGTACTGGGGCGACCGCCAGCTCATGTACGGCTACACCATCGTCAACACACTGCTGCCGGGCGCCGAGCGCCACGCGCGCAAGAGCAATACCAGCCTGTTCGATACCCGCGAGCGCGATGGCGTAGTGACCTACCGGCTCTACGACCGGGTGCTGCGCAACCTGCACTCGGCCGACGCGCCCTTTGCCTTGGAGGATTTCGGGGCCGGCGTGGAAATCTACGCGCCGGTGGACGGTGAGATGCGCCTGCAAAGCCAGCGCGGCTTTGCCCCGGTGAGCAGCTTCAGCGACGACCGCGCCTACCTCAACCCGCACCTGCCTTTCGGCGGGGCCGCGGTTCCCGAGCTGGGCTTCAGCTACCAGTTGAAGGCGCCGGGCCGGCGGGCACCGGAGGGCAGCCGGGTGCGCATCGACTACCGCTGGAAGTAGGGGCCCGCAAAAGCACCGATGGCGCTGAAATCCGAGGTCTTCAAGTTTTCGCTGAACGTCGCCGATATGGACCGCCAGGTCTACGGCGACTTTCCGCTTACCGTGGCGCGCCACCCGTCGGAGACCGAGGCGCGCATGATGCTGCGGGTGCTGGCCTTTGCTCTCAACGCGGATCAGCGCCTGGAATTTGGCCGCGGCATCAGCACCGACGACGAGCCCGACCTGTGGCGCAAATCCTTGGCGGGCGATATCGAACTGTGGGTCGAGCTGGGCACCCCCGACCCCGACCGCCTGCGCAAGGCCTGTGGCCGCGCCGACCAGGTGCTGCTGTACTGCTACGGCGACCGAGCCACTCCGGTGTGGTGGGACAAGCACGGCGCGGCGCTTGCGCGGCTGGACCGATTGCGGGTTTTCCAACTGGATGACGCTACCTGTGGCGCCCTTGGTGAACTGGCCCGCAGCGGCCTACAGCTGCAGTGCACTATCGATGGGGGTGTGGCCTGGTTGTCTGCCGGTGAGGTCAGCCTGCAGGCGAGTCCGGTTGAACTCAAAGCCTGAGCGCTGGCTGGTCCGTTTGCCCGGACATCAAGAAGGGCGCTGAACGCTTTCCACTTCCAAACGCCTCCCACTTTATCAACGTAAATCGACGACGGAGAAGCCACCATAGTTTTATTGCGGAGTCATTACTCCGGAGCGCCGATTTTCCTATTCGTGAATCACTGCACAGTTTTGCACAATGGCTTTGCCAGCCTCGGGCGCCCTGCATAAGACTCCTGGGCTCTCTGTCATATTGCCATGGACGCAGGAACGAGGTTAGGCGATGCGCATTACACCCTGGTTGGAAACCCTCGCCAAGCACGGCGGATCTGATCTGTATCTATGCACCGGCGCGCCGCCCTGTGCCAAGTTTCAGGGCAAACTCAAACCGGTGGCTAAGGAAGTGCTGGGACCGGGCGAGATCAAGGACATCGCCTACGAGGTGATGGATCCCACCCAGCAGGAGGAGTTCGAGCAGGAGCTGGAAATGAACCTGGCGATCTCCATCGCCCAGGTCGGTCGTTTCCGCATCAACATCTATGTTCAGCGCAACGAAGTCAGCATTGTTGCGCGCAATATCGTCACCGAGATTCCCAAAGCCTCAGACTTGAACCTGCCACCTATTCTGACCGATACCATCATGGCCAAGCGCGGCCTGATCCTGATGGTGGGTGCCACCGGCTCGGGCAAGTCGACCACGCTGGCTGCGCTGATTGACCACCGCAACAGCAACTCATCGGGCCACATCATCACCGTGGAAGACCCGGTGGAGTTCGTGCACAAGCACAAGAAGTGCCTGATCAGTCAGCGCGAGGTGGGGGTGGATACCCGCAGCTGGCACGCTGCACTCAAGAACACCCTGCGTCAGGCGCCGGATGTGATTCTCATTGGGGAGATTCGCGACCGGGAGACCATGGAGCACGCCCTGGCCTTCGCCGAAACCGGCCACCTGGCGATCTCCACCCTGCACGCCAACAACGCCAACCAGGCCCTGGACCGCATTATCAACTTCTTCCCGGAGGAGCGCCGGCCTCAGTTGCTGATGGACCTGTCCTCCAATCTCAAGGCCTTTGTCTCACAGCGGCTGATTCCCACGGTGGATGACAAGCGCTGTGCGGCCATCGAAATCCTGCTGGGCACGCCGACCATTTCCGAACTGATCCTGCGCGGCGAGTTCGAGAGCATCAAGGAGATCATGGAGAAGTCCAACGAGCTGGGTATGCAGACCTTCGACCAGGCCCTGGTGAAGCTCTATCGGGACGGCAAAATCAGCATGGAAGAGGCGCTCAAGAATGCCGACTCCGAGAATACGGTACGCCTGACCCTTAAACTGTCCGGCGATGCGCCGGCCGCAAATTCTGCTGGCGGCCTGTCGCTGGAGCTTGAAGCCGAGGAATCGGACGAGGAAGACGCGGCGGCCTAATCGCTGACACCGCTTCCCGCCGGCACCGCTTCATGGCCGAAAGGACAGTGGCGGCAGCCGCTGCCGCAGCAGTATCCCCGCTGGCGGTGCTTTAACTCCGTAAACACCAGGAAACCCGTGTCTGGATCGATATAGTGCGGCTCGCCGGCTTCCACTGCGCGGCGGTGGGCTTCTGAAAAGGGCTCAGAGCCCTTTTCAGTTCGATCTTTCACGCGTCACCACTTTGCGATGAAAAGGGCTCTGACCCCTTTTCGACCTCGTCTTCTTCGGTCTCGGCCGGCGGCGTCCAGCCCCCCAGCGCATTCCACTTGTTGACGATGCCGCAGAACAGCTCGGCCGTTTTCTCGGCATCGTAGGCGGCGGCGTGGGCTTCCGAGTTGCTGAACTCCAGCCCCGCTTCCTGGCAGGCCTTGGCCAGCACCGTCTGGCCGTAGGCCAGGCCCGACAGGGTGGCGGTGTCGAAATGGGAGAAGGGATGGAAGGGGCTGCGCTTGAGGCCGCAGCGCTCTACCGCGGCCTGCAGAAAGCCCGCATCAAAGTGCGCGTTGTGGCCCACCAGCACCGCGCGGATGCAGCCCTGGTCCTTCATCTCCTTGCGCACCTTGCTGAACAGGTCCTTCAGCGCTTCTTCTTCGCTGATGGCCTCCCGGAACGGGTGCCAGGGATCGATGCCCGTAAAGTCCAGCGCGGCCTGTTCAATGTTGGCGCCCTCGAAGGGGGTCACGTGGTAGTTGTGGGTCTCGTGTACTACCAGCTCGCCGGCCTCGTTCATGCGCATCAGGGTACCGGCGATCTCCAGGATCGCGTCGGTGGCTGAATTGAAGCCCCCGGTCTCCATATCGATCACCACGGGCAGATAGCCGCGGAAGCGCTGTTTCATGGCCGTCACGCGGTGACGGTCCAGTGCACGCTTTCGCCGGCGCGCAGGGGCGTGAGACTGCCGTCACCCAGGGCGATCTGGCCCGGGACTTCCCAGACATTCTTCTCCAGGGTGATGCTGTCCGTGTTGCGGGGCAGGCCGTAGAAGTCGGGTCCGAAGTGGCTGGCAAAACCCTCCAGCTTGTCCAGCGCGCCCGCCGCCTCGAACACCTCGGCATACAGCTCGATGGCGGCATGGGCGGTGTAGCAGCCGGCGCAGCCGCAGGCGGATTCTTTGGCATCGGTGTCGTGGGGTGCGGAGTCGGTACCCAGGAAGAACTTGGGGCTGCCGCTGGTGGCTGCGTTGATCAACGCCTGCTGATGCCGGTTGCGTTTGAGAATCGGCAGGCAGTAGTAGTGGGGACGGATTCCGCCCACCAGCATGTGGTTGCGGTTGTACAGCAGGTGGTGGGCGGTGATGGTGGCCGCCACGTTGGCGCCGGCGCCGCGCACAAAGTCCACGGCGTCCTCCGTGGTGATGTGCTCCAGCACCACTTTCAGGCGTGGGAAGTTGGCGACAATGGGGCGCAGGTGCTGCTCGATAAACACCGCCTCGCGGTCGAAGATATCCACGTGGTGGTCGGTGACTTCACCGTGGATCAGCAGCGGCAGATCGTGCTCTTCCATGGCGCCGATTACCGGGTACAGGCTGGAGAGATCTGCCACCCCGGCATCGCTGTTGGTGGTGGCGCCGGCAGGGTACAGCTTCACCGCGTACACGAAGGGTGAGGCGGCGGCCTCGGCAATGTCGGCCTCGCTGGTCTGATCTGTAAGGTACAGCACCATCAGCGGCTCGAACTGGCGCGGCAGGCCGTCCATAGCGGCGAGGATGCGCTCGCGGTAGGCGCCAGCCAGGGCCACGTTGGTGACCGGCGGAGTGAGGTTGGGCATCACGATGGCGCGGCCCATGTAGCGCGCCATATCGGCGCAGGTCTGAGTCAGGGCAGCGCCGTCGCGCAGGTGTACATGCCAGTCGTCCGGGCGTATGAGGGTGAGTTGGGTCACGGTGTATCCGGGTATCGAAGTGACCGCAAATGCTACCCGAATCGGGGGTTCGATTGAAGCAAGCCAGGCGGCGGCGTACACTTACCCGCCTTTTTAGAGGGGATAACAATGAGCGACATCAGCAAAGTCGTGCTCGCCTATTCCGGCGGGCTGGACACCTCCGTCATTGTGCGCTGGCTGCAGGAAACCTACGGCTGCGAAGTGGTGACTTTCACCGCCGACATCGGCCAGGGTGAAGAAGTGGAACCGGCACGTGCCAAGGCCGAAGCCCTGGGCGTGAAGGAAATCTACATCGAGGACCTGTGCGAGGAGTACGTTCGCGATTTCGTCTACCCCATGTTTCGCGCCAACACCCTCTACGAGGGCGAATACCTGCTGGGCACCAGTATCGCCCGTCCGCTGATCGCCAAGCGCCTGGTGGAGATTGCCGCCGAGACCGGCGCCGATGCCATTTCCCACGGCGCCACCGGCAAGGGTAACGACCAGGTGCGCTTCGAGCTCGGCGCCTATGCACTGGCACCTGGCATCAAGGTCATCTCCCCCTGGCGGGAGTGGGACCTGGGCTCCCGGGAATCCCTGATGGCCTACTGCGAACAGCACAATATCCCGGTGGACTTCGCCTCCAGCAAGAAGAAGTCACCGTACTCCATGGACGCCAACCTGCTGCACATCTCCTACGAGGGCGGCAATCTGGAAGACCCCTGGTGGGAGCCGGAAGAGGACATGTGGCGCTGGAGCGTGAGCCCGGAAGCAGCACCGGACAGCTCCGCCTACATTGAGCTTGAGTACCGCGCCGGCGACATCGTCGCCATCGACGGCACGGCGTTGTCACCGGCCCAGGTGCTGGCGAAGCTGAATGAGATCGGCGGCGCCAACGGCATCGGCCGCGCCGACCTGGTGGAGAACCGCTACGTAGGCATGAAGTCTCGCGGCTGCTACGAAACTCCCGGCGGCACTATTATGTTGAAGGCCCACCGCGCCATCGAGTCGCTGACCCTGGATCGGGAAGTGGCCCACCTGAAAGATGAGTTGATGCCGCGCTACGCCAAGCTGATCTACAACGGCTACTGGTGGTCACCGGAGCGCAAGATGCTGCAGGCCGCCATTGATGCTTCCCAGCAGCCGGTCAACGGCACGGTAAAGGTGAAGCTTTATAAAGGTAACGTCCAGGTCGTCGGCCGCAAGAGCGACGACAGCCTGTTTGACGAGAGCATCGCCACTTTCGAGGACGACGCCGGTGCCTACAACCAGGCCGACGCTGAGGGCTTTATCAAGCTCAATGCACTACGCCTGCGCATCGCCGCCGGCAAGGGCCGCAGCCAGAAGTAGGAACCAGGGCGGCACCACGTTTTAGCTGACCGGCCGTCCCCGTTCTCGCCATCAGTGATCCCCGCGCAGGCGGGGATCCAGCCACCTTGGACAGACAACGCCTTTGACCCGCTGCGATGCGGCTGATAAAAACGTAGTCCGTCCATTGACTTTCAGGTGAGCGCTTTTGCCCCCAGACCTTGACACTCCCGCCAGCGGTCCCGATGCAGAAACCGGCCTGACCATACGCACTTCGGAGCCTGGCTGGCTGGAGAAGCTGGCTGCCGCCTACCGGGAGGAGCGCGAGGTGCTGGTAATCGATGACGCCGAGATAGGCCTCGACCCAGCCAACCAGTCAATTCTCGGTATGGGCAAGGCCGCAGGTCTCGCCCGTCGCGAGTGGGCGGGTGTGGGTGTCTCGCTGGGCCTGTCGGGTGTCGGCCTGTGGATGGTCGTGGCTGCCGTCATCTCCCCGGAGCCCACCAGCAAGCTCGGCCTGTTGATCGGCGGCGGTTCCATCTTGATGCTGAGCGGCGGCTTCTCCGCTATTCGGCTGCTCACCGACCACAAGCCGCCGGTGGTGGAAGTGACGCGAATGGGCATCCGCATTTCCTGGGAGGACTGAGGTATCAGCGCTCCCCGGTCAGCGGCACAAAACGTACTGGCAGCACCGAACGCTCCTTGGTACTGCCGTTCTCGCTTTTCTCTACCAGGATGAGCTCCTGAGCGCCCCTGGGGCTCTCCACCGGGATGATTAGCTTGCCACCGGGCTTCAACTGCTCCACCAGCGGTGCGGGGATATGCGGCGCGGCGGCCGTCACGATAATGCCGTCAAACGGTGCGTGTTCGGGCCAGCCGGCGTAGCCGTCGCCGGTTCGCAGGGTGATGTTCTCATAGCCAAGACGCTCCAGCACGGCGCCCGCGGTTTCGGTGAGTCCGGGGATGATCTCGACGCTGTAGATATGTGAGACCAGGGGTGACAGCACCGCGGCCTGGTAGCCCGAGCCCGTGCCGACCTCCAGCACCACGTGGTCGGGCTGGGGGTCGATGAAATCCGTCATCAGGGCGACGATAAACGGCTGAGAAATGGTCTGGCCGTGGGTGATGGGCAGTGCGGTGTTGAGGTAGGCCCGCGACTGCATATCCGCGCCCACGAATTCGTGGCGGGGGACGCGTGCCATGGCATCGAGCACGCGCTCACTCAGTTCTGCGCGACCGGTATAGCTGACCGTATCGCGGGTCGAGTTGCGAATGGCGTCCAGCATATCCATGCGCGCCTCCTGGTGACTGCTTCCGCGTGGCTCCTTGGCTGAGGCCGACGGTGCAGCGCACAGCAGGCTGACGCCCAGTGCGAAAGTTAACGGCAGCCATCGATACATGGTATTCCTCTATTGCAACTATAGCCTGTCGTCATGACGATGGCTGAGTAGATGGCTTAGAATGCGTCGCAAAGTCCAAGCATCAGGAGTCTCCATGATCTTCCGCAAGTCCTTGATGATTTCCCGCACGCTGCTGGCGCTGGCGCTCAGCCTGTTTGCCATCACGACGGCTGGCGAACCCCTGCGCGTGGCCCTCTCGCCAGACTACATGCCGCTGGCGTTTAAGTTGGATGGTGAACTGCGCGGTATCGAGGTGGACAATGCTCGTGAGGTGGGCAACATTCTCGGCCGGCCAGTGAAGTTCATACCCATGAACAGTAGCGACTACATCGATGCGCTTAACAGCGGCAAGGTGGACGTGGTGATGGGTGGCTACAGCATCACGCCGGAGCGTAGCGCGCAGGTCGACTTCGCTCGCCCCTTTATGCAAATTGGCCAGATGGCAATAATCCTCGCCGACCGGGCCGGCCAGTTTGCCTACCCGCGCGCCCTGTTCCAAAAGGGTGTCCGGTTTGCGGTCGAACCGGGTACTACCGGCCAGACTTATGTGCAGGAAACCTACCCGCTGGCCGAACTGCGCTTACACAATACGCCGGAAGACGCCTTCGCGGCACTCCGCAGGCAGGATGCGGACGTATACATCCACGACGCCCCCACCAGCTGGAACCTCGCATCGTCTCGTGACAACCAGGATCTGTTGAGCCTTTACCGACCGCTGACGCGGGAGGAACTGGCCTGGGCTGTGAAAAAGGGTAGTACGACGCTGCTGCAGCAATTGAACGATGCCTTGTCGGAGCTGGAGTCTAACGGCCGTATGTCGGCCATCCAGAACTACTATATCCCCGTCACCGTGCAGGTGCGCTAGGAGAAAGGCCGGGCAAAAAAAGGGCAGGGACGAGCCCTGCCTAGGTGTGGTGGTCGGGTGTTGCTGGTTTGGGGGCTCCTATCCCCCACTGAGGTTTACAGGAATGCCTCTACAAATTAAAAAAAACTGCCACCCAGGTAGTGTGCGGCGTGCCGGGGTGACAGCACAGGGGACCGTATTCTCGTCTTACTGATGCCGCGGCTTGAAGAACGGCTTGGCCTTCACCGCGCGCTGCACTTCGCCTTGCACATCCGCTTCCAGGCTGGCGGCGTCAATAACCGGCAACTCTTCGAGGGAGCGCTTGAACGGGGGCTTGCCGCTGAAGTCTGTGGTCCAGACCAGCTCGGTTTCGATGTTGGTGTCGATCTCCATGGCCGCGGCGTCGATCACCGGGGCCTCCACCAGGGTGCGCTGGTAAGGCGGGCGGCCTGACATGTCGACAGACCAGACTTTCATGGTTTCCTGCGTGCTGACCTCGGCGACAGTGGGTGCTGAGACCAGCGTTGCGAACACCGCTGCAGTGATTCCTACTTTCAACATGCTGAACCTCCATCGTGGTTCACGGGATGCGCCAGGCGGCGCGGAATGTTGAGTAGTTTACTCAGGTATTCCGATCTGGCTGCACCAAATGGTCAGAACTTTATATAGATAAAATCTATATTAGTGCGGTTTAGCAATAGTAAATCACTTTTCATGACGCGCGATCACAGTGCGCGGCGCACCACCACGGTGCGCTTCCTGCCTGCCCGAATCATCTAAATACAACAAAATCAATGACTTAGCGATGGCGCGATATTTGCAAGGACCTACATACCGACAGCCAAGGCTGCAGTGCCGAGTAGCGCGCCATGCTCAAACCCCGTATCGCCGTGTTCATCCTTGCCAGCTTCGCCCTTGCCATGGTGGCGGAGGCGGCGGACGGCGATGAATCCAATGGGACGGCACAGTCTTTCCAGGCCTTCAGCTATCAGGTGCCCCTGCTCGCTAACGCCGCCGGAAGCTTCTCCGTGACCGGCACCCTGGGCGGAGTCGAGGGCGAGTTCCTGCTGGATACCGGCGCCAGCATGATCACGGTGAGCCGCGACTTTCTGGAATCCATGACCGACGCCAAGCGAGCGCCCGCCCGGCGGGTGGCCGCCCGGCTGGCCAGCGGGCGCGTTGAAGCGGTGGAGGTGTACCGGTTTGACACCCTACAGCTGGGGGATAGCTGTCTGCTGGGCCCTGTGGAAGTGGCGGTCATGCCCAGCGGCGGCCGCAACTTGTTGGGCATGAATGCGTTGATGAATGCGGCGCCCTTCGCGGTGTCTGTATCACCGCCGTCACTGGCGCTGTCACGTTGCGGGCTGCAACCCGCGGTGGCCACCCGTTAGCCGTTTCGCTCCAGCACCTGGATGACATCCCCCAGCTCCTCACGCAGTACCTCTCGCATATCCTGGGCCAGCTGCCGGTAGAACACCCGCGCCGGCGAGGTTGAGCGCCAGGCCAGGCCGACGATTCTGGCGAAAGATTCGCCTTCGATGTCACGCACCACCAGGGCGGAGTCGGCCTTGATCTCAGAGCGGATATACAGTGCCGGCAGGAACGCCAGGCCCATGCCCATCACCACCATCAGGCGCAGGGCATCGAGGCTGGTCCCCTCGTAGTCGCGCAGCACCTGGGCGCCAAAGCGGGCGGCAATCTGCTCCACCATCCGCGTTAGCTTGTGGCCCTCCTGAGGAGTGAGGAGCTGGGCGCCTGCCAGGTCGCTCCCCCTCAGCACTTCCTTGCGGGCCAGGGGATGGTCGGCGGGCAGTACCAGCTTGATGTCTTCCCGTAGCAGCTGCTCGCCGTCCAGCTCGCCGGAGTTGGTGGGCAGGGCGGTTAGTACCAGGTCAAACTCGCCACTCTCAAGGGAGGCCTCCAGGCGCGAGGGGGGTTCTTCGCGTACGTACAGCTTCAGGTCCCGGTAGCGGGCGTGCACCGCGGGCAGGATGCGCGGCAGAATGTAGGGCCCAAGGGTGGATTTGACCCCCAGGCGGTAAACCGCCGCGCCGCTGCTGGCCACGCCGGCAGTGGCCATCAGGTTGTCGAGCTCTTCCAGGATACGACGGGCGATGGGCAGCAGCCGTCGGCCCGCCGGTGTCAGGGTGGCGCCGCCGCGGCCGCGCTCGAATAGCACCACCGACAGCGTCTTTTCCATTTGCGCCAGCTGAGCGGTGATGGTGGGCTGGCTGATGTCCAGCTCCTCCGCTGCACGGCGAAAGGAACCAAAGCGGGAGATGGCAACGAAGTACTCCAGTTGCCGAACGCTGGGCCGGTTCATACCTGGCTCCCTGGGCTGGCGAAAACAGGCAAGGCTCAGGTGCCGGCCGGTGGCTCTTGGGCCGCCGTCGGCGCTACCGCTGGTGGCGATGTCACGTTGCCCACGCCCTGCCGATGCGGCAGCAGGTAAATCACCAGCAGGGTGATGGTGACCGCCAGCTGCAAGCTGTTGCTGCTCGCCCAGTCCGCCAGAGTGGCGCCGAGGTGGGAAGAGTCCATAGGGCCTGCTTTGCTCGTTGCTCCGTGTAGTTGCGGAGGATACACGCGGGACCCGGCCTTCAAAAGCGTGGCCGCTCCACCTGCGAGGCTTTTCCTCAGTCGGCGACCCAGTTGCCGTGGAAGCCGTAGGGCACGCGACGGGGCAGGGCGATGGTGGCGAGTGGCCCGCCTTCGATATCACCGGCATCGAGGATCACCACGTCGCTGGCGTTTCTCTCATCGTTCTGTACGTAGGCCATGATCCAGCCCTCGTCCTCGGCCGCCGAATCACTGGCGGGCACGAAGACGGGCTCGAAGCAGTGGCGCTGTGGCCCGGGATGGAAACTGCTGACGCGGCCTTCCTGCAGGTCTTGCTTGCGGATGCCGCCGGTGACGAAGCCGCTGTCGATCTCGGCGGTGTAGGCATAGCGGTAGGGCTTGCCGGCCAGGCGCTCGTCCAGGCGCGGAAACTCCTGGGGATGGTCATCGAGGCAGCTTTCGCTGACCTTGCTGCCGTTGGGGTCGATGATCCAGCGGTCGAGCCGGGTGCGGCCCTCGTTGGGGCCGTGCATATCGGTGGCAAACATGCGCGGGTGGCGCGCCACGTCCATCACCACGCGGCCTTGCGCGTCCTCGTAGCCATTCACTGGATGGAACACGTAGCAGGGGTCGACCTCGTGCCAGGTCACGTCCTCGGCGCTGCCGTCCTTCGGCAGCAGGCCGACCCGGGCGCCGTAGTCCTCGTTCCACAGGTAGGGAAAGGGCAGGCCCTCCACCATGGCGCCCTCATTGAGGGTGCAGGGCAGGTCTAGCAGGATGAAGTAGTGCTCGGTGAACATGCAGTCGTGCACCATGGGCTTGCCGGGGGTGGGCACGTCCACCGTTTTGGTCACCTTGCCGGTGGCGTCCACCCGCAGGTACTGGATGTGCTGCCACAGGGGCGAGTACACCGCGGTGTGCAACTCGCCGGTATCCGGGTCGCGGTGGGGGTGGGCACTGAAGCCGCCCGTCAGGCCGCCGTTGAAATCAAAGCGACCGACGGTGTCGAGGTCGTAGTCGAGTTCCACCGGTAGGTTGCCCGCCTCGACGACAGCCAGCGTCTTGCCGGCATGGCCGATGATATTGGTGTTGGCCACCCCGTGGCCGATAGACAAGGCCGCCTGTGGGCCTTCCACCGCAGGCCAGTCGAAGTGGGCCGTCACCTCGTCGTCGCGCACGTAGCGCGCCTTGTACCATTCGGCCTTGCCGTCGCGCAGCCGCACGCCATGGGCCATACCGTTGCCCAGGAACCAGTGGTATTTGGCGGGGTCGGCATTCACCGGATTGGGGCCGATACGCAGCAGGCGGCCACAGAGCTGCTCGGGGATTTCGCCAGTCACCGGCAGGTCGGTAGCGGTGAGTTCGGTCTCGACGGGGGCGAAGTTGCCTGCCAGGTAAGGGTTGGCGGTCATGGGGCTAACCTCGATGAAGGAATGAGCTTTTACCTTAGCAGGTTTTGCCGCCTGCCCGTGGCGGCAAATGGTTTACCATGGCGGCATGAAAACGCCTGTCCTGTTTCTC
Organism: Halieaceae bacterium; assembly: GCA_028277365.1. Taxonomy (GTDB): domain Bacteria; phylum Pseudomonadota; class Gammaproteobacteria; order Pseudomonadales; family Halieaceae; genus JANQIO01. The sequence goes on from JANQGK010000126.1 coordinate 33,522, forward strand.
GTGCTCGCCTGCCTGCTGGCGGTGGCGGGGTGCAGCCGCGATGCCGGTGAACTGCGGGTGCTGCCCCTGACCTACCAGGCGCTGGACCCGGAGCGCATGGAGGCCATATTCGCCGAGCGCTCCAAACTACAGATGACCCTGGCCACGGCGCAGCCGGGGCTGTCTGCCATCGAGGCCCTGGTGACCGACCAGGCGGACCTGGCACTGGTGGAAAACTCCACGCCCTTCACCGGCGGTATTCGCGCGGTGCTGCCCGCCTACAAAAGCGTGCTGCACCTGCTGGCGCGAGAGGGTCTCGCGCTGCAACCCGATTCCCAGGTGTTGGGCACTGCCGCTATCTACGTGGCCAACGACTCCGAGGCCGGCAAGACCTTTATTCGCCTGGCCGCGTCCCGCCAGGGGGTGGCGGAGGAAAACGTCCACTTCGTGAACGCAGTGGACGAGAGCACCGACCTGATCGTCTACTTCGGCCCTATCGCTCCTGGCAATACCCCCTGGTTCCATCCCGGCTTCGAGCTGGTGCCGCTGGGTGAGCGCAACGGCAGCTCCATCGATCACCTGCTGGGGGTGAGCTACATCCTGCCGCAGATGGAGCCGGCGGTGATTCCCCAGGGCACCTATGACCTGCCCGGCAACGAGGAGGCGGTGGTCACCTTGCAGGTGGACATGTTGCTGGTGGCGCGCAAGCAGGTGCCGGAAACCCAAGTGTATGAACTGACCCGCACCTTTATTGAGCAGAAGCAGCGCTTCATGGCGATTGCGCCGGCAGTATTCTCCGGCCTCAACGAATCCTTCGACCCGCTGAGCCTCAACTTTCCCTTGCACAACGGCGCGCGGCGATTCCTGGAGCGCGACGAACCCAGCCTGCTGGAGCGCTACGCCGAGACCATTAATATGCTGGTCTACGTGACCGCGCTGCTACTGACCGGCCTGGTGGCCGCGGCACGCTGGCGCGCCCGCCGCAAGAAGGACCGCGCGGACGTGTTCTATTCGCGGGTGCTGGCGATTCGGGAGCGCGGTGAGGCTGAGCCCGCCGCGGGCCTGTTGACGGAGCTGGACGCGGTGGAACGGGAAGCCTTTCAGATGTTGATCGACGAGAAGCTCGCCGCCAACGAGAGCTTCCGCATCTTTACCGATCTGCTGGAGCGCACCCGCGCCGCCATTGCCGGCAAGGCAGACTGATCATGCTAGTGAAAATCCCGGCTCTTGATGTGTAGATCCTTGAGCGCGACGCTGTAGTCATACAGCGCCCCGGCGATGATGTGAATGACATTGTCGCGGGTTTCCAGGGTGCCTTTCACCAACAGTAGCTGCGAAGTCATCAGGGCCTGGCGGAACTGCTCCTGCACCCGCGGCCACACCACCACGTTGCTGTTGCCGGTCTCGTCTTCCAGCGTCAGGAACAAGACACCCGAGGCAGTGCCGGGGCGCTGGCGGCCGGTAACCAGCCCGGCAATGCGAATAAAGCGATTGTTGCCCACCTCGGCAAGGTCGGTATAGCGCTTGCAGCGATTAAAAGGATGGCTGTGGCGCAGCAAGCTCATGGGATGGGGGCGCAAGGTGAGCCCGGTACTGCGGTAGTCGGCCAGCACTTCCTCGGCGATGCCCGGCGCGCGCATGTTCACCTCGTCATTGAAATACTGTGCGGGTTGGTGCTGTTCGTTTTCCAGCAGTGGCCGCTTCTCCTCCAGCGCCATGATCTGCCACTGGGCCTGGTGCCGATGGCCGGAGAGGCTCGCCAGGGCATCGGCATCCGCCAGGGCTTCCATGTCGCGCTTGTCGAGCTGGGCCCGGCGCCGGAGGTCGCTAACGTTGGAAAAAGGCTGGCGCCCGGCCTCGTTGATGATGCGCTCAACGCCCTCGCGGCTCAAACCCTTCACCAGCCGGAAACCCAGCAACAGTGAGCGGTCCTGCAATAGCTGGTGATCCCAGCGGCTGTGGTTCACATCCACCGGCAGCACCACCACCCGGTGGCGGCGGGCGTCCTGGACTAGCTGTGAGGGGGTGTAAAAACCCATGGGCTGGCTGTTGAGTAGACCGCAATAAAACGCCGCCGGGTGGTGGCACTTGAGCCAGGCCGACACATAGGCCAGCAGCGCAAAACTCGCCGAATGGGATTCCGGAAAGCCGTAGCCGCCGAAGCCTTTGATCTGGCTGAACAGGCGTTTCGCAAAATCCTCGTCATAGCCGCGGTTCAGCATGCCTTTCACCAGTTTGTCTTCGAAATGCATCAGGTTGCCGTTCTTGCCCCAGCTCGCCATGGCGCGCCGCAGCTGGTCGGCCTCGCCGCCGCTGAAACCGGCCGCTACCATGGCCAGTTTGATGGCCTGCTCCTGGAAGATGGGCACTCCCAGGGTGCGCTCCAGCACCGCCTCGATCTCGTCGTTGGGGTAGGTGATCGCTTCCAGGCCTTGCCGGCGCCGCAAATAGGGGTGCACCATGTCGCCCTGGATCGGCCCGGGGCGTACGATGGCAATCTCGATCACCAGGTCGTAGAAGCAGGCGGGCTTCATGCGCGGCAGCATCGACATCTGTGCCCGCGACTCGATCTGGAACACGCCGATACTGTCGGCCGTATGCAACATGCGGTAGGTGGCGGCGTCTTCTTTGGGAAGATCCTGGATGCGGCGAATGCGCGGCTCATAGCGGTGTACCAGCTCCAGGCTCTTGCGAATCGCCGACAGCATGCCCAGGGCCAGCACGTCCACCTTCAGCAGGCCCAGGGCCTCGATGTCTTCCTTGTCCCACTGGATCACCGTGCGGTCTTCCATGCTGGCGTTCTCCACCGGCACCAGGGTGGAGATGGGGCTGCGGGTAATCACGAAACCGCCGACGTGCTGGGACAGGTGGCGTGGGAAGCCGTGAATCTCCTGCACCAGATCGTAGAACTGCCGCGCACTGCGAGTAGCACCGCCGATGCCCTGTTCGACAAAGCGGTCTTC
>JANQGK010000180.1 GCA_028277365.1 Halieaceae bacterium
GCCAGCGCGACGGCGCCTCGGCCGCGGCATGGCTGGAACAGTACCAGGGCGAGCCGGGCTACGAGGCGGCGATGCGGAGCACGCTATCGCACTGGGCGAACCAGGACCCGTTGGCCGCCGCCCTCTATCTCGATGACAATCCTCAGCTCGCAGAACCTGGGTTGGCTAGCAATATCGTACATCACTGGGTGCGCCGGGAACCCGAGTCGGCGATCGCCTGGGTCGCCGAGCTGTCAGAACCGGAGCTCAAAACCTCGGCCAGCGTCGCCCTGGTATCGGCCTTGGGTGCGCGCGACCCCGACCGCGCCGAGGCCGTGTACGCCGATATTCCAGAGGGACCTGAAAAGCACCGCGCCGGGGCCGAGCTGGCCATACAGCTGGCGCGCGGGGACAGGAACGCCGCGCGGCAGCGGATGGCTGAGCTCGGCGTACCACAGACCTACATCGAAAACTTCATGTCTATCGTCTACCAATAGGAGACAACTGCTGCGCGGCAGGGCCCGGAGGACCGGGCCTGGAGTTTTAGGTCCCAGGCGGCGCCAGCCTACTCCGGCATCATGTCTTCCTTGACCCGGGTGATGGACCAGGAATCGGGTCGCTGACTGGGCGGGTATTCCTTGAACGTGGCGAGGAACTGCCGCGTCATGGCCATTCCCAGATAACCCTGCGGCGGCTTGTCGATCATCCAGTCCCAGTAGCTGTTGGAGTTGTGATCGGCGCGCTCGAAGGGGTCCCGGCGCAGATTGAAGATCTTGAACAGGCGCAGTTCCACGAACGGTTCTGCCCACAGGGCCATAGTCCTGGCGCGGTTCTCGGCAAAGACGATTTTCCAGTCCCCCACCCGTACGCCAACCGGATCACCTTCATCGTTAAGGTAGTGGAATACATCGCGCGGGCCTTTCTCCTGCTGTCCGGTCAGGTAGGGCAGGAAGTTGTAGCCATCCAGGTGCAGCCTGGCGCGCTTGCTGCCAATGCGGGTGCCCTTAAGCAGTCGCTGCTTGAGGTCGCTATCACCCGTGGCGGCAACCAGGGTCGGCATCCAGTCCAGGTGCGACATGATTTCATTGGAGATTCTGCCCGCCGGAATCTTTCCGGGCCAGCGCACCATTGCCGGCACCCGGTAGGCGCCCTCCCAGTTGGAGTTCTTCTCACTGCGGAAAGGTGTGATGCCCGCATCCGGCCAGGTGTTGTAGTGCACGCCGTTGTCTGTGGAATAGAACACTATGGTGTTCTCGGCGATACCCAGGTCATCCAGCTGGTTTAGCATTTCCCCCACCAGTTCGTCGTGGGCCACCATGACGTCGTTGTAGAAACCCTGTCCCGACTTGCCGATGTGTTTTTCGGCACGGTGGGTGCGGAAATGCATGCCCGTGGTATTGAGCCAGACGAAAAAGGGCGTGTCGGCCTTCACCTGCCGATCGACAAACTGCTTGGCGGCAGCGACGAATTCCTCATCCGCCGTTTCCATGCGCTTGCGGGTCAGGGGGCCGGTATCCTCGATGCGACCGTCTGCAAAGGAGTGAATCACCCCACGCGGGCCAAACCGCTGCTTAAACCAGGGCATCTGTGGGTAATCCTCGTCCTCCGGTTCCTCCTCGGCATTGAGGTGATAGAGATTGCCGAGGAACTCGTCGAAGCCATGGTTGGTGGGCAGGTGTTCGTTCCGGTCACCCAGATGGTTCTTGCCGAACTGACCGGTGGCGTAGCCCTTGGTTTTGAGGACTTCGGCGATGGTCACGTCCCGAGCCTGGATGCCGAGTTCTGCCCCGGGCAGGCCGACCTTGGTCAGGCCTGTGCGCAGGCCCGACTGGCCGGTGATGAAGGTGGAGCGCCCGGCGGTACAGCTCTGATCACCGTAATAATCGGTGAAGCGCACACCTTCCTTGGCGATGCGATCAATGTTGGGGGTCTGATAACCCATGATGCCATCGCTGTAGGCGGAGATATTGGTAATACCGATATCATCGCCCCAGATCACCAGGATATTGGGCTGCTCGGCGGCGTGGGGGGCAAAACTGACGGCCATCAGGCAGGCCGTCACCAGGGCGCGGGTCAGCTTCATATTCTTATCCTCTGCGTCGCTGTGGTGAGCGGCACGCGGGCGCCGCGTCCGGCCAGTGTAGCTCCGCCCCTCCAGCAGGTACAAGGCGCAGCGGCAAGCTGCCCCGGGAAAGATTGTGAATCTGGCACAAAATCTGCTGCATAAGCACTGAAACCCATTGCGCGGGGGCGCAGCGCGCGTACACTTGCGCTCGCCCGCACAGGGGTGGTGCAAGCGCAGCCGCCTGTGTCACCAAGCGGTGCACAGGGGGCCGACAGCCTAGCGGCCTTTACAGCCAGATATAGGGACCGACGGAGCCGGGAATGCCTGACAAGATGACGGACAATATTGAAACACCCGGGGTAGACACTCTCCCGGTACTGGTGGATGCCACGCCGGCGCCCCGCGTCCTCGACGAACTGCTGGTCGGGCAGGTCTTCCTGGTCCAGGCGACGATCGAGAGCGCCTCTGCCCTGGGCGCCGGTCTGCAGGACGTCCGCAAGGCGCTGTATGGAGATGGAGAGATGGGCGCGGTGCTCAAACGTACCGGCCGCGCCGTGTTCCAGCCCTACCGGGAGCGCGTGCAACTGTTCCGTCAACTGCCTCGCCGGCAGGACTGAGCCAAGCCCCAGCCGGAGGCACTGGACCCGGCGCCAGCTATTTGTTCTGTGCCTCGAAAGCGGCTTTTTGCTCCGCCGTGGCCTCGGTCTGGTACTTTTCCTTCCATTCACTATAAGGCATGCCGTAGACCATCTCCCGCGCCTGCTCGAGATCGATCTCTTCTCCTGCCTCTGCAGCGGCCGCCACGTACCACTTCGACAGGCAGTTGCGGCAGAAGCCGGCCAGATTCATCAGCTCGATATTCTGCACATCCTTGCGGGAATCCAGATGGGCCAGCAGGCGGCGAAAGACGGCTGCCTGCAGTTCTGTGTCTTTATCCGATGCGGCCATAGTGGGTACTCCGGGGGTTGAGTTTCGGGGACTGAATTATCCTTGATTCGCGTCATTTTCTCATCCGCCGAACGGGTGCACACTCGAAGCCGTGCTGATAGCTGTGGTGCAGGTGTTTCCATGGCACTCGACAAGTTCATGGTCGTCCTTGATCCAAGTGGCGAGCAGCAGCCCGCCTACGAGCGGGCGCTGGCTTCCTGTCATATGACCGGCGCGCGACTCCACGTCTACGCCTGCCTCGGCACCGGTCAGCACGAACAGACCTCCCCGGCCGCCGTCAAACTGTTCCAGGCACTGTTCAATGGCTGCGTTGAACGCGCCCGCCGGGAAGGCATCGAGGTTACCGGCGAGCTGGAGTGGGCGGCCGACTGGCGTCGCGCCGCTGTCGAAGCCGCCACCCGCATCTCGGCGTCAATGATCTTCAAACACTACTCACCCCATACCGACGTCGAGCGCGAGATTCGCACCACCTACGACTGGACGCTGCTGCGGCTGGCGCCCTGCCCGGTGTTGATGATCAAGAACCGCCGCGACTGGAAGAACCGCCGCGTGTTGGCGGCCGTCTGCCCCGATGCCAGCAGCGAGGCCCACCAGAAGCTCAATAACCAGATCATTAGCTTCGCCCAGCGCTTCTCGGACGCTTACGGCTCCGAGGCCCACGTCATCTCAGCCTTCGAAGACCTGCACCACCAGCCCAGCGCCGACATGCTGGCCGAGAGCTACGGCATTGCCCAGGAGTTCGTTCACGTAGTCAGGGGGCGGCCGGCAGACGCCATCCGCGAAACCGCGGAGCATATCGGCGCCGACCTTATTCTGATCGGCACCGTGGGCCGCTCCGGTATCCACGGCACCATCGTCGGCAACACCTCGGAACGCCTGCTCGACCACACCCCCTCCGACGTCCTCGTACTCAACTAGACTGTCTCCTGTACTGTCACAGGAGAGCAAGCAATGCTCAAACTCGTCGTCCTACCAGGCGCCTTCGGCGTTCGCAACGTCAGCCCATTCTGCCTCAAGTGCGAAATGCTGCTGACGTCCCTGGGGTTACCCTTCGAAATGAACGAGTTGGCCAATCCCGCTAAAGCGCCCAAGGGCAAGCTGCCATTCCTCGTCGACGGCGACAGATGCATTGCCGACTCCGAGCTCATCGTTGAGTACATCGACGAGAAGACCGGCGGGCAAGTGTACGCCGGTCTGACCGCTGAGCAGAAGGCTCACGGACTGGCCCTGACGCGACTGGCGGAAGAACACCTGTACTGGACCGGGGTGGCAAGCCGCTGGCTGGACGACCGCTGGTGGCCCCATGTCGTGAACGGCTTTTTCCATATCATCCCGGCCCCGCTGCGCGGCCTTGGCAGCGGCATGGCGCGACGCCAGGTGAAGAAGACCTACCACCTGCAGGGGCTGGGACGCCACAGCCTGGACGAGCAGAAAGGTTTCGCCGAGCGCGACCTGCAGGCACTGGAAGACAGCGTGCCGTCGCAGGGCTTCCTGTTTGGCGATACGCCCTGCATCTTCGATTTCGCGGTGGCTTCACTGATGGCAGGTATGCTCGATAACCAGCCTCCCACCTGGTTTACGGAACTGGCACGCCCCCACCGGAAGCTGGTGGACTATACGGAACGTGTGCAGGCCGCGGTGGGTGTCTGGGCGCGCCACAGGGAAGACTGATCTCAACTGGTCGCATACTGCACACGGCTCGTCGCAGCGCGGGCCAGCCGGCATTGCTCGCTATGTACCCCTCCTCTAGCCTGACGGGAGGCAACATAGGGGGAACGCGGCATGGCGACATTCGTTCTGAATGGCGAGGCCTTCGAATTTGACGGTGCAGACGACACTCCGCTGTTGTGGGTGCTGCGTGACCATGCGGGCCTCAAGGGCACCAAGTACGGCTGCGGCGCCGGCCACTGCGGCGCCTGTGCCGTGCACGTCGACGGACGCGCCCGGCGTGCTTGCATCACACCGGTGGGCGCGATGGCGGGCAAACAGGTCACCACCATCGAGGGACTGGGCGGTGACGCCCTGCACCCGGTGCAGCAGGCCTGGATAGAGGAAGATGTGGCCCAGTGCGGCTACTGCCAGACCGGCCAGATCATGAACGCTGCCGACTGGCTGCAGCGGGTGCCGAATCCCTCGGATGACGATATCGAGAAATACCAGACCAACCTGTGTCGCTGTGGCACCTACGCCCGGGTGCGCAAGGCCATCATGCGAGCCGCAGAGTTGAGCCGTGATGGCGCGGTGGCAGTAGTAGTCCCTGACACCGGGGAGGCCACGTCATGACGGCACTGAATCGACGACATTTCCTCAAGGCGGGCGCCACTCTCGCCGGCGGTCTGGCCCTGGGCGTCAGTCTTCCGGGCCGGGTGGAAGAAAAGGCCCCCGACCTGTCCGGGCGTGTGGGTGAACCCAGCGGGCCCCACCTCGCCTACCTGGTGCGCATCGAGCCCGACGGCCAGGTGGTGATCGGCGCCCCCAGCTCAGAGATGGGCCAGGGCGTAAAAACCTCGCTGCCGATGATTGTCGCCGATGAGCTGGACGTGGCCTGGGACGACGTGCGGGTGGAGCAGATGCCCCTGGGTATCAAGCGCGATAGCGAGGGCAACCTGTCCTGGCTGCACGTGAGCCAGGGCGCCGGCGGCAGCACCAGTGTGAGCGAAGGCTGGCAGCCTCTGCGCGAGGCCGGTGCCACCGCCCGTGCGCTACTGCTGCAAGCGGCCAGCGAGCGCTGGGGCGTCAGCCTGGAATCACTGAGTACCGAGCGCGGCGTCGTTTTCCACGCGGACAGCGGCCGTCGCGGGCGCTACGGGGATTTTGCTGCCGCGGCAGCGGCACTGCCCCTCCCCGAAGCTCCCCCGGCGCTGAAAAGCGCAGATCAGTTCCGCATCATCGGCCGGCCCCAGGCGGTAGTGGACGCCGCGGAAATCGTCACCGGTCAGGCGGAGTTCGGTATCGACGCCGAGCTGCCCGGGCAGGTCTATGCCAGCATCGAGCGCTGCCCCTACCACGACGGCACTATCACCCGCTTCGACGACAAGGCTGCCCGCAGGGTGCCGGGCGTCATTGACGTGGTAACCGTAGAAGGCCCGGCTCCTGGTGAGCCGTTCACGGCACTGGCGGCAGGCATTGCCGTGGTGGCAGATTCCACCTGGGCCGCCCTGCAAGGTCGCAAGGCACTGACCGTGGAGTGGAACCCTGGCCCTCACGCCGCGGAATCCACCGCGTCACTGCGCCGGCAAATGCAGGATGCCATGCAGCAGCCAGGCCAGGTGGTTCTCGATGACGGCAATGTCGACGCCGCCTTTGACGCCGCCGCCGACAGCCTGGAGGCGGAGTACTTCGTTCCCTATGCGTCCCACGCGCCGATGGAACCCCAGTGTTGCGTGGTAGACATCCGCGAGGATAGCGCGGTGGTAATCGCGCCCACCCAGAACCCCTCCGGCGCCTCGCGCATGGTCAATCGCCTCACCGGCCTGGACCGCATGGCGATCGAGGTACATGTAACGCGGCTTGGCGGTGGCTTCGGCCGCCGCCTGACGGTGGACTATGTGGCCGAGGCCACGCAGGTCTCCATGGCCGTCAAGCGGCCGGTGAAACTGCAGTGGACCCGCGAGGACGACCTCAAGCACGATTTCTACCGGCCCTGCGGCCTGCACCGGCTGCGGGCTTCGCTAGCTGCCGACGGCCAGTTGACCGGCTGGCGCCATCAGTTGGCCAGCCCCTCCAAGTATTACCGGCGCGCCAATGTCGAGGCCGACAAGATGTGGACGGCGGAACTCTATCCCGATGATCCGCCGCGCCGGCTGCTCCGCAATGTACAGCTGCAGTACTACTCGATGGACTCCGGCGTGCCGCGTGGCTCCTGGCGCGCCCCAGCACACTATGCCAACGCCTTCGCCGTGCAGAGCTTTATCGACGAACTGGCCCACCGCCGGGGTGAAGACCCGCTGGCGTTTCAATTGAAGCTGCTGGGTGAACCTCGCGACCTGCCCTACGAACAGCACGGCGGCCCGGTGTTCAACCCGGGCCGGCTGGCGGCTGTGCTCAAGCTCGCGGCAGCAAAAGCCGACTGGGGCGAGAGGCTCCCGGCCGGCCGCGGCCGCGGTATTGCCGGCCACTTTACCTTCGGTGGCTACGCCGCCTACGTGGTGGATGTGACGGTGAGTGATGGCAGCCTGCGCATCGATCGTGTAGTCGGCGCTATTGACTGCGGACTGGTGGTCAATCCCAACCATGTGATCGCCCAGATGGAGAGCGGCATTCACGACGGCATCAGCACCGCGCTGCGGCTGGAGATTACCCTGGAGGCAGGCCGCGTCCAGCAGGATAACTTCCACCATTACCCGCTGGCGGGTCTGCGGGACGCGCCGCGCGAGGTGGAGAACTACATCGTCGACAGCCCGCACCCACCTTCCGGTGTGGGTGAGCCGCCGATTTCACCGCTGGCGCCGGCACTGACCAATGCCATTTTCGCGGCCAACGGGCGGCGCATCCGCGAGCTACCGATTGCCGATCAACTGATGGGCTGACACCGCGACGCCGCCCGGCAGGTCAGTTCAAGCAAACTGACCAGCATCGGGGATTTCCCCGGCATGACACCTATAGCCGCGTAACACGAGCGGCTTTTGATATGATCGCCGCCTCATCAGCGAGGAGACTGTCATGCCTGAAGCGGTGATCGTAGACGTGGTTCGCACCCCCATCGGGCGCGGCAAACCGGTGGCTGGAGACCTCAGCGGCATGCACCCGGTGGCGCTGCTGGCAGAGACCTACCGCGCCCTGGTGGAGCGCAACGGCCTGGACTACGGTGACGTGGAGCAGACCTATGCCGGCTGCGTGACCCAGGCCGGCGAGCAGTCCAACAACCTGGCCAAGAATGCCTGGCTCCACCTCGGCACCGAGTACACCGCCGGTTGCAGCACCGTGGATACCCAGTGCGGCTCTGCCCAGACCTGCAATCATATAATCTCGGCGCTGATCGACGCGGGCCAGATCGACATTGGCATAGCCGCCGGTGTGGAGTCCATGAGCCGGGTAGGCCTGGGCGCCAGTGCCATACACGGCCCCGGCTACTTCATCACCGACAACTGGCTCTGGGACCAGGCCCAGTCACAGTTCGAAGCGGCCGACCGGATTGCCGCCAACCGCGGCATCACCAAGCAGGACTGCGACGAGCTGGCGGTGCGTTCACAGGCCAACGCCATCCGCGCCTGGGACGAGGGCCTGTTCCCGCAGGTGATCCCGGTGCAAGCACCGGTGCTGGGTGACGATATGAAACCCACCGGCGAGACCAAAACCGTCACTCGCGACCAGGGCATGCGCCCCACGACCATGGAGAGCCTGGCGGACCTACGCATTCTCAACGAGGGCGGCGTGCACACGCCGGGCACCTCTTCACAGATTTCCGATGGCGCGGCCGCGGTGCTGTACATGAGCACTGAGGAGGCCAAAGCGCGCGGCCTCAAGCCCCGCGCCCGCATTATCCAGGGCGTGGTGACGGGCTCCGACCCCTATTACCTGCTGGACGGCCCGGTGGATGCCACCGAGCTGTTGTTCAAGAAAACCGGCATGAACATCGGCGATATTGACGTGGTGGAAATCAACGAGGCCTTCGCCTCGGTGGTGCTGTCCTGGCAGCGGGTATTCAATGCCGACATGGACAAGGTCAATATGCGCGGCGGCGCGATTGCGCTCGGCCACCCGGTGGGTTCCACCGGAGCGCGACTGATTGGCGAGGCGCTGGTCAATCTGGAACAGCAGGACAAAACCACCGCCCTGATCAGCATGTGCTGCGGTGCCGCCAATGGCACCGGCACCATCATCGAGCGTATCTAATTGGTAATTGGGGGTCAGAGTCGTAATTGGCGTAATTGGGGGTCAGAGTTGTAATTGGGGTCTGGACCCCAATTACAACTCTGACCCCCAATTACAGACCCCCAATTACACGGCAGTAAACTCAACAACGAGGAAACACCACCATGGGAGACCTGAACGGCAAAGTCGCCATTATTACCGGCGCCGGCCGCGGCCTGGGCCGTGAAGAGGCGCTGCAATTGGCGCGCCAGGGTGCGCGGGTGGTGATCAACGATATCGACCGCGATGACGCCCGCGAGGCTGCCGAAGCCACCGCCGAGGACGTTCGCGGCATCGGTGCCGAAGCCATCACCTGCTACGGTGATTGTGCTGACACCAATGACGCCAACACGCTGTTCAAGGCGGCGCTGGACGCCTTCGGCGACGTCAACATCATGGTCAACAACGCCGGCTTCTGCCGCGACCAGACTATCTTCAACATGGACGACGAGCAGTTCGATTCGGTGGTGAAGGTGCACCTCAGAGGCCACTTCGTGAACATGCGCAATGCCAGCGGCTATTGGCGGGGCAAGGCCAAGCAGGACGGCAGTGTCTACGGCCGCATGATCAGCACGTCCTCAGAGGCCGCTATTTTCGGCAGCGCCGGGCAGCCCAACTATGCCGCCGCCAAGGCCGGCATCATCGCCATGACCATGGGCGCGGCCCAGCTTCTCATCAAGTACGGGGTGGCCTGCAATGTGATTATGCCGCGGGCCCGCACCGACATGACTAACTCCGGCCTCACCGCCGAGATGTTCGCAGCACCTGAGCAAGGCTTCGACGCGTTCCATCCCGCCAACGTGGCGCCGCTGGTAGGCTACCTGGCCTCACCGGAGGCGGGCCATATCTCCGGTGAGGTGATGGTGGTGTGGGGCAACCAGGTGGACGTGCTGGAGCGGCCGAAGTTCGGACCGAAGTTCGTAAGCCCCGACGGCGGCACCTGGAATGTCAGCGACCTGCACCAGCGCCTGTCGAGCCACTTTGATGCCGACCACACTCCGGTGCTGGACGGCTTTTCAGTGCCGCCACAGTAGCTCGGCAGCAGCTTGGCAGCAGCTCAGCAACTACAGGCCGAAAACCTTTAGGGCACCATACGGGTGATGGCTGCGGGCCGTCAGATACATGGCGACATAGAGCAGCAGCGCCAGCAGGAAGCAGGCGAGCTTGAGGTAGCGCCCCGGCGCACGCTTCAGTGCCAGCGAGCCCGCAACGATGTAGGCCGGCAGCAGGCCCAGTTTCACCCACAGCCACCCATTGGCGAAGGCCTCCGCGGGCAGAATGCTGATCAGCAACAGCGCTACCGAAAGCAGCAGCGTGTCGATGGCGTAGCTGAGATAGCGCACGGGAGTTGCCATTGCCCAGGCCAGTCCGGCCTGCACGGCGACCCCTCTGATAGCAAATAGAGCGCCGCTCAATACAGCAGCGGCGATATGCAGGCCGCGCAGAGCAGCGTACCACTCCGACAAGACCGCGCTGCCTCGGGGTCAGCTGGCCTCAGCGAGAGCCCGTTTGTAGAGAGACTTGCGCGGCGACGCGAACACCCGCTCGATCATCGGCAGGAAGGTCTCCAGCGGCTCGCTGTCGTAGTCCTTGTCGAAGCTGTTCTGATCGTACTTCTCACAGAACTCGGCACAGGCATCAAAGTACTGATGGCCGCGGAAGGTCTCACGGGCATCCCGATCCAGGCCCACATGGTGGAAGAAGTAGTAGCCCTGGAAAATGCCGTGGTGCTTGATGATCCAGTGGTTCTCCTCGGACACGTAGGGCTCGAGAATCACCGCCGCCACATCAGCGTGGTTTGACGGGCCCAGCGTGTCACCGATGTCGTGCAGCAACGCACAGACGACGTATTCCTCGTCACGGCCGTCGCGCAGGGCGCGGGTGGCGGTCTGCAGGCAGTGCTCCAGGCGATCCACCGGGTAGCCGCCGTAGTCACCGCGCAGCAGCTCCAGGTGACTGACCAGCCGCGCCGGCAGGCCGCGCATAAAGTCACCCATGTGCTCCGCAATAACGCCCCAGTCTTCCTTGGACGCCTCGGTCATCGCCCGGAATTCAGCTTGTTTTTCAGACATGGCGGTCTCCTGTTGAGTGGTATCTCAGACGCCTAAGGCTACCAAGTTCAACCCCCCACTCGCCAGCATCAGTCAATCCACTGCCGATGGCGGGCGTAGTAGGCAAACCAGGTCAGCAGACAGGCTATGGTAAAGACCATAAACGGCAGCGCCAGGCCTTCCGGGCCGAAGATTTCCAGGGCATTACCCAGGGCCAGGGAGTGGAAAATCTGGATAATAATGCCCACCAGGCAGATCACCAGCATGGGCAGCGCCCACTCCTTTCGCAACAGCAGCGCGACACAGCCCAGTGCGCCCCCCAGCACCGCCGCCGCGTAGCCGGCCGTGGCCCACAGAGGGCGCTCCTCGAAATACAGGCGTTGCACTTCGGGCAGGCTGCCCAGATCCATCAGAAACATTTCGTGGACGAAGGCGGCAACGCCGGCGAGATTCCACAGCAGGCCCAGTGCACTGACTACCCAAAACCACAGCGGTGGTGTTTGGCGCATGGCGTTAATCCCGACAGATTGTTTTTTCGCCATGTTGCGCCAGCGCGGCGGGCACCGCAAGCGCCGAATTGAGCCGCGGGCACGCAACCGCTATATTCAACGCCGGCCCAACCAGAGAGCAAGACTATGCGCTCACGCCCGCTGCTTTCCTTCCCGGCACTGCTGGGCGTTATCGCCCACCTGGGCTGCCGCTTCTAAGATGACACCGCCGGCGCTGGGCTACTATCTGGGCCTGCCGGGCTGGGCAGGCGACTACTTCCCGCACCCTGGCAGCAGCGGCTCTGCCCTTGCGGATTACGCCCGTGTCTTCAATACCGTTGAAGGCAACACCACCTTCTACCGCGTGCCAGACCGGCAGACGGTTGAGCGCTGGACTGAGGCGGTGGCCGGCACGGGATTCCGTTTCAGTTTCAAGATTCCGCAAACCATCACCCACGAACGCCGTCCGGCCTGGGACCAGCTGAAGGAATTCATGACGGTGATGGAGCCACTTGGCGAGCACCTCGGGCCCTTCCTGGTGCAGTGCCCCGCGCGCCTCGGCCCCGATGATCTTCAAACGCTGGAAACGCTGTTCGCGGCGCTACCGGATGAACACCGTTATGCCCTGGAGCTCAGGCACCTGGATTTCTTCAAGAATCCGGCCCGGGTGGAACCGCTGCTGGAGAAGTACCGCGCCGGACGGGTGATGTTCGACAGCCGCCCCATCTACCAGGGCGATCGCCAGCACCCGGAGGTATTGGCGGCGCGCCACAAGAAACCGGACGTGCCGCTGCTCGATACGGTGTACAACGGCCTGGTGTACGCGCGTGTCGTCCTGCACCCGGACCCGCGCTACAACCATGAGTTTGTGGATGAATGGCTGGCGCGTATGCAGCACTATCTGACGACGGGCTACGACACGTATTTCATGATGCACTGCCCCACCACACAGCGCTGCCCGCCGTTCGCCGAGGACTTTCACAACGCGCTGTGCAAGCGCATTGATCTGCCGGCCCTGCCGCCCTGGCCGATGCCGCGCCAGGACAGTCTGTTTTAGCGCCCCACCAGCTTGAGCGCCACAGCGGCCAACAGCAGGGCGATTCCCGCCACGTCCACGATTGCCACTTTGCCCAGCGCCGCGTTGTAGCCACCTACACCCCAGGCGAGCACCAGGAAGCCCACCATGGAAACAGCCGCCAGCACCATTGCCGGCCACTGCAGGGCGGGCGTGAACGCCGCATATAAAACAAATCCTCCCAGCACGCCGAACAGCAGCGCCCGGTGACGCAGCAGGATCTCCAGGTCGGGCCCAACGACCTCTACCGCGTAGGCAGACGCAATGCGCTCGACAGAAAGCACGCCGACGACCGGCAGGAAATTGATCAGTCCAACACCCAGTAGCAAGCCGGCAATGGCTTTGTCCACGGCTTATTGCCCCACCGCCGACTGAGCGAAGAAGGCCGCCGTCTCGGCGTCCGCCGGATAGAAAGACTCGATGCGCATTTCATCGGCGGTCACGTCCTGGGGCGTGCCCAGGGTGGAGATCACCGAGAACAAGCTCAGGCGCAAGCCGTTCACTTCCAGCACCAGCGGCAGCACCGGCTGCAGGTTGTGAATGGCCGGCGTGGCATCGCCGTCCTGGTCGGCCAGTTCAATCATCCGCTCGAACAGGGATTGCACCGCAGGGTCACCGGAGGCCGCCGCTTCCACCCGCAGCCGGCGCGCGAAGTTGGGGCCCAACTCATCCCAGTTGGCGATGTAGCGCCGCAGCCCGTCAGGGTGCACTGAAAGCAGCGCGATATTGAGTTCGTCGCCAAAACCGATTTGCCGCTGCAGCTCGGCCAGGTCGCCGCCCAGCCCCAGCATCAGCTCCGCCGCCCGGTTCATGCGCTTGACGTTCCACAGGCGGTCTACCACCATCGCCGGTAAGGGCTCATGGTGGCTCAGCATTCGCTCCAGTGCGTCCAGCACCGGCGCCATAGAGGGGTCTTCCAGGCGGGATTCCCGGTACGCGGCGGTAAAGCCCGCGGCCTTCAACAGCGCATTGCGCTCCCGCAGTGGCACGTCCATGGCCTCGGAGAGGCGCAGCACCATCTCGCGGCTGGGCTTGCTGCGACCGGTCTCCAGCCAGCTCACATGGCGTTGGGACACATTAGCGGCCAGGGCCAGCTCCAGCTGCGACAGTTTGCGAAACTGGCGCCACTGGCGGCAGACCTTGCTGAAATCTTCGGCGATGGCGGTCATGACAATCCTCCCTCGCAGCCATTCTCCGATAAGCCTGACGGCTGATCTATAACCTCGGAGGTAATTGCCGGGAAGAGCTCTCGCAGGCCAGGCTATGCGAAACCCATGGAGGGCTTCGCCATGCCACATCGCAAACTGTTCGCCGTACTGTTACTCATCCCCTTCAGCCTGCTCACCGTGTACGCGGTCATGGAAGTGGGCTATGTCGGCATCTTCGATTATCACCGTCACAGCCCAGCCGGCTGGCAGGTATTTACCGACCTGGTAATTGCCCTGTTGCTGGTATTCGTATGGATGATTCCGGACGCTCGCGAGCGTGGCCGCAATCCCTGGCCCTGGGTGGTCGCTACCCTGTTCCTGGGGTCACTCGGGCCGCTGCTGTACCTGGCGACAGACCGGCAGTCAGTGGCAGTCGAATCTCACGCCTGAGAGGCTAGCCGGTATTGAGCCAGTGGAGCAGTGGCGCGAGCGCAGGCTCCCCGGTGGTATCGACCCATAAGGTGTAGTCCAGCTCGTCTCCTGCCAGGGCTTCCTGGCGCTCGAGCTGCAGCTTGAACACTTCCAGGTCGGCCTCTGAGGCGTCGCCTTTGCGAGCCGCAATCCTGGTGCGTTGCACCTGGGGGTCGCACTCGCAGTGCAGGATAGCGAAAGGCACCTGTAGTCCCTGCGCCAGTGTGAGGAACTGGTCGCGCTCCTCACGCTTCAGGAAAGCGGCATCGATCAGTACCGGCCAGCCGCATTGCAGCAGCAGCGCCGCCACGTCGAGCAGGTGCCGGTAGGTGTCAGTATTGGCGGCCCTGGTGTAGATACCGGCGTCGCGCGGCGAACCACTGGCCTCCATGGGGGCCAGGCCGAACAGCCGCTTGCGCTCCACGTCCGAGCGCACCCGCACCAGGTCGCAGGCTTCCAGCAGGCGCTGGGACAGGTAGGTCTTGCCGGAGCCCGACAGGCCGTGGGCGATCAGCAAGCTGGGCTTACCCTGTGGGGTGTAGGACTCTGCCAGTTTGAGGTAGCCGCGCAGCTCATCGACCATGGCGTCATCCGCTGCATCGAGCTGCGCCAGCCGCAGGCTTTCCACCTTAGCGCGCACCATGGCGCGGTACACCTGGTAGAAGCGCAACATACACAGGCCGCCATAGTCGCCGCTGAATTCCAGGTAGCCGTTCAGCAGGCGCCGTGCCAGAGGCGCAAGGCCGTGATCATCCAGGTCCATCAGCAGAAAGCCCAGCTCGCTCATCACGTCGATCCAGCGCAGTGAGGCGTTGAACTCCAGGCAGTCGAAGGGTACCACCTGGTCGCGCCACAGCACGATGTTACGCAGGTGCAGGTCGCCGTGGCACTCGCGCACAAAGCCGCCAGCCAGGCGCGCGGCAAAGCTTCCGTGCAACGCATCACAGGCATCCCGGCTCCAGGCTTCCAATCGCTCAAACAGGGGTTGGCAGTCCGGCGCCTGCCCGGGTAGATAAGGGGCAATCTGCTCGAAGTTTTCGATCACCGGGAAGGCGGCCGCCGCCGGCGTGCCAAATTCGCCGTCCTGTGCGGCCACATCGGCGCTCCTGTGGAAATCAGCCAGCACCCGGGCGGCCTCATCTATATGTTCTGTGGTGATGGCGCCCCGCCGGGCCATTTCGTCAAAGCCCGCGGAGGTATCGAACTGGCGCATCTTTACCGCATACTCGATCGCCTGGCCCTTGCCATCGACCCGCAGAGGCGGACCGGTAATAGGGACCACCGCCAGGTAAAGCTCCGGTGCCAGACGCCGGTTGAGGCGCAGTTCCTCGTTGCAGCAGTGGCGCCGCCGGTCGAGGCTGGAGAAATCCAGGAAGCCGAAGTTGACCGGTTTCTTGATCTTGTAGGCGTACTCGCCGGTGAGGAACACCCAGGCGGTGTGGGTTTCAATGCGACGCAGGGACGCCACCGGATGCGGCCAGGCCGCGGCGTCGTGAAGCCCGTCGATATCCAGTGCTGTCATTAAGATGAATGCTGATCCAGCGAGCGATCAGTCGGATTTACGCTCCGGGAAAGTGCGCTCGAGGATGTACTCGGCGGCCACCTCCACATCGTAATCCGACAGCCGCGCGTCGCCACCACTGGCCGGCATGCCCAGGTAGCCCTCGTCGGCGTGCTCGATCAAGACCGCCTCCCAAAGGCTGGAGCGCAGCGACCAGCTTCCCCGGTCACCGATGATAGGAGCGCCGCCTTCGCCATAGTCATGGCAGCGGGCGCAGGCATAGTCGTAGATCGCCTTGCCGTCCTGGTAGCGCTGGGAGGTGGGCACCTTTTGCTGGGCCAGTGATTCGACGGCGAACAGCAGCACCAGCAGCAGAACCGCGGTGTGCCGGATGTTCAGACGCATGGACGCCTCCAGATGCGCTTTGCGTGTTTGCAGACCATAGCAAAAACGCGACCGGGTGGGTTGATCTGGGTCAGCCTATAGGGCACCGAAGCGGCGGCCCGCACAGGGGCATGACGCGTGCGGCGCACATCCAGCGTTCCTAGAAGAACCCAAGCGGCTGGGTGTCATAGCTGACCAGCATATTCTTGGTCTGCTGATAGTGCTCCAGCGCCATTTTGTGGGTCTCGCGGCCGATGCCGGATTTTTTGTAACCGCCAAAGGCGGCGTGGGCCGGATAGGCGTGGTAGCAGTTCATCCACACGCGCCCTGCCTTGATGCCGCGGCCCATGCGGAAGGCGCGGTTGGTGTCACGGGTCCAGACGCCAGCGCCGAGACCGTAGTCCGTGTCGTTGGCGATCGCCAGCGCTTCGGCCTCGTCCTTGAACGTAGTCACACCCAGCGTGGGCCCGAAGATTTCCTCCTGGAACACCCGCATATCATTGCTGCCTTTCAGCAGTGTGGGCTCGATGTAGTAACCGCCAGAAATATCGCCACCCACCGCGGCCTGGCCGCCGCCCATCAGGAACTCGGCACCCTCATTTCGCGCCACGTCCATATACGACATGATCTTGTCGAACTGCTCCTTGGACGCCTGGGCACCGACCATGGTGTCAGTATCGAAAGGGTTGCCCTGCTTGATGTTCTTACCGCGCTCGACAACGCGCTCGATGAACTCAGCGTAGATACTCTCCTGCACTAGCGCCCGCGAAGGGCAGGTGCAAACTTCGCCTTGGTTGAAGAAGCCCAGCAGCGTGCCCTCCAGGCACTTCTCGATAAAATCGTCCTCTTGGGCCATGATGTCTTCGAAGTAGATATTGGGCGACTTGCCACCCAGCTCTACCGTTGAGGGGATAAGCGTCTTGGCGGCACTGGAAAGAATCAGGTGGCCCACCGCCGTGGAGCCGGTAAAGGCAATCTTGGCGATACGATCGCTGCTGGCCAGGGCCTGACCGATCTCACCGCCGAAGCCGTTAAGGACGTTCACGGTGCCCGCCGGCAACAGGTCAGCGATCATCTCCAGCATTATCAGGACAGACGTGGGGGTTTGCTCTGCCGGCTTCAATACCACGCAGTTGCCCGCCGCCAGCGCTGGCGCCAGTTTCCAGCCCGCCATTAGCAGCGGGAAGTTCCAGGGGATAATCTGCCCCACTACCCCCAGCGGCTCGTGGAAGTGATACGACACGGTGTTGGCGTCGATATCCGCCGCGGTGCCCTCCTGGGCGCGGAGACAACCCGCGAAGTAACGGAAGTGGTCGATCAACAGCGGGATGTCGGCGTTGAGGGTTTCGCGGATACCCTTGCCGTTCTCCCAGGTCTCCACCCAGGCCAGGGTCTCGAGGTTTTCCTCCAGCCGGTCGGCGATCTTCAGCAGCGTATTGGAGCGCTCCGCCACCGAGGTTTTACCCCAGGCCTCCGCCGCGCCGTGGGCGGCGTCCAGGGCGATTTTCAGGTCGGCCGCGGTGGAGCGCGGCATCTCGCAGAAAGCCTCACCCGTCACCGGGCTGACGTTGTCAAAGTACTTTCCTTCCAGGGGGGCGACCCATTGGCCCCCGACAAAGTTTTCGTAGCGGTCCTTAAACGTGTGCAGCGCGCCTTCGCTGCCGGGCATGGCATATTGCATGGGAAAACCTCCTCCAAGTGCAGGCCTTTCCCCAAGTATAGATAAGCTAATCGGGTGCGTCGGCCTCTGCCGCCAAGCTTGTCTGCACCGCCGACCAGGTGGCCACGGCGTAAGGCACCAGGTATGTGAGGCCAATCTTCAGCACGCGCTCCATGTCGAGCTGGCCGGCCAGGATGGCGTTGCCGTGATTGATGATCGCCAACAAGCTGCCCACCACCACGGCGACCCAGCCGCTGCGGACGACCACGTCCCGGCGGGAGGCCGCGGCCAGCCAGTGAACCCGGCCGCTGAAAGACTCTTGCATCTGGCGATTTCGGCAAGGGGACGTCCGATCAGTGTGGCTCTGTACAGGCATAGCACCGCTATCGAATTTCTCCCAGCCTTCACCTTGGAAGGGGTCTGCGCCCAACTGGCGCATGATGTACGGAAAGTCCACCATTACCCAATTGTCGGCGATCTTGCCGTTCTCGACTTTCCAGAAATCCATGTAGCGGATTTCCACCCGCCGGCCGGTGGGCTCAATGCCCATGAATTCACCGCTGTGAACGGCCTCCTGGCGTCCGAAGGCGGCGCACCACTCGCCCTGGGTAACGCGCGCCTCGTCGATGCAGACCTTGTCGGAAAACGCCGCCTGGAAAGGCCGCTGCCAGCCGTCCTGGAATTCCTTCAGTCCCTGCTTGAAACCGCAGCCCGCATTGCCGATCCAGCGGAAGTCCGGGTGGAAGAAGCGGCCCATGTTGTCAATATCGTGATCGTTGAGCCCGTCGACCATCGCATCGATGGTTGCCAGGGTCTCTTCGGTTTTGCTGAGGTCATTGCCGGCAGTGAGCACGGCCTGTGCAGGGCGCGATCCTTTCATGACTGCTCTCCGGGAAACGTCAGATGTGGGGTGGGTTGGGCTGGCGGTCAACCGTGTACTCGCGCATGCGGCGGAACACGTCCACGCCCAGCTGCCGGTACACATCCAGCAGGTCTACCAGCACCCAGTTCTCGCGGATGCGGCCGTTCTCGCAGCGCCAGAAATCCAGACTGGTCATGGTGATACTCTGGTTGGCAGGGGCAATACCCAACCAGCCGTCACCGCTAACGTTCATATACATGGCATCGAAACCGCAGAAGGCCACATAGTCGCCGTCGGCGAAATAGCATTGGCGGTAGGGCTTGTCCTTGTGTGCGCCGCGATTGGGCAGCGCCGACAGAAAGGGAATCTGGTGCCAGTTGCGAAAGCCGCTGATGCGGCGGCTGGAACCGATGCCCGCCGGACCGTACCAGTTCATATGTGGGTGCCAGTAGCGCTCGAGCTGCATCGCCTCTGCCCCGCCCTCGGCGTAGCGCGACAGGCCATTGAGCATGTCGTCCACCAGTCGCAGGCTGATGGCGGCCTGCTGGGCGTCATAGGGGCCGGGCAGAATGCCGTCCTGGGTGGCGGGACCCGGCACATGGAACACGCGTCCGAGGCTCGGTGACAGGGGCCACGCGTTAGCCTGCAGCATCAGCTCGGGGATGTCCCACAGTGCGTGCATGGCGACAATCCGGTCATTCTCCACCTGGAAGAACTCACAGTAGCGCATGGTCACCAGGTGGCGGGTGGCGGGAATATCCAGCCAGGAGTTCTCAAAAACCCCGGTATAGTAGCCGGCGCAGGCCACCCACTGCTCGTCTTCCCCACCCGCTATAACGACATAGTCACGGCGCTCCAGATCGGGAATGGCGGCTATCAGCGGCGCGTAAACGTCATCGTGCAAGGCCACCGGACCGATCACGGAGCCGAACGGGTGCCCGAGCTGCACCAGCGCATCCGGTGCGAACAGTTCGCCTAGCTGCGCAGGTAGATGCGCAGGCTCCAGGTTGTAAAGGGCCTGTCGAAAACGACCGATCAGCGCGCGGTTGTAGTCGTGCTGCAGCGTGCTCATGATCGTCCTATCGCGAGGTCAGGGCCTGGCAAGGCCAAGGTCGCCTGAGCCAGGCCC
>JANQGK010000380.1 GCA_028277365.1 Halieaceae bacterium
TGCTGGTGATGCTGTTTGTGCTGCAGGCTTTGCTGGAGCCCGACGAACAGGGCTTCATGCAGGAGTCGCGGCTGGTGCCGCACCTGGCCATGGTAGAGCAGTGGGCGAGGGACCTGTTTGCCCGTGCCGGCGTCAATGGGCGGCTGCCCTGGTCGGGGTGACGGCCGGGTGGCAAAGCGGTTTAGGCGGGCGGTTTAGGTAGGCAGTTTAGGCGGATAGTGCAGTGGTTGAGCTAAGCGGAGACATCGAGACATGTGCGGACTGGTAGGCATCGTCGGCAGGTCCAGCGTAAACCAGTCGATCTATGACGCGCTGACCGTATTGCAGCACCGGGGCCAGGACGCCGCCGGCATCATGACTTTTGCCGACGGTAATTTTCACCAGCGCAAGAGCGAGGGGCTGGTGCGCGATGTGTTCCAGCAGCATCACATGCAGCGATTGCGCGGCAATATCGGTGTGGGTCACGTGCGCTACCCGACAGCAGGCAGTTCCGGTGCCGCCTACGCTCAACCGTTCTATGTCAATTCCCCCTACGGCATCTGTCTGGGTCACAACGGCAACCTCACCAATTCCGAGGCGCTCAGCGAAGAGCTCTATCAGACCGACCTGCGCCACCTCAATACCGATTCCGACTCCGAACTGTTGCTGAATGTGTTTGCCCATGAGCTGCAGAAGCAGGGCAAGCTGAAGCCCACCGAGGAAGAGGTGTTCACCGCAGTGCGCGGCGTACACCGGCGCTGTCGAGGCGGCTACGCCGCGGTGGCCATGATTGCCAACTACGGCATGGTCGGCTTCCGCGATCCCCACGGCATCCGTCCGCTGGTGGTGGGAAAGCGCGAGACCGGCGAGGGCGCCGAGTACATGCTGGCCTCCGAGAGCGTGGCCCTGGACGTGCTGGGTTTCCAGCTGATCCGTGATGTACAGGCCGGGGAGGCGGTGTACGTCAGCGCCGACGGTGAGCTGCACATGCAGCAGTGTGCCGACGCGCCGGAGTTGCGCCCCTGCATTTTCGAGCACGTGTATTTTTCCCGGCCCGACTCGCTGATGGACGGCGTCTCGGTGTACAAGACGCGGATGCGTCAGGGCGACTACCTGGCGCGCAAGATCCTGGCCCAGCGCCCGGATCACGATATCGATGTGATTGTGCCGATTCCCGATACCAGCCGCATCGCCGCCCAGTCCATGGCGCATGTGCTGGGCATCAAGTTCCGGGAAGGCCTCATGAAGAACCGCTACATCGGCCGCACCTTCATCATGCCCGGCCAGAGCCAGCGCAAGAAATCCGTGCGCCAGAAGCTCAACACCATCGGGCTCGAGTTCAAGGGCAAGAACGTGATGCTGGTGGACGATTCCATTGTGCGCGGCACCACCTGCAAGCAGATTATCGAGATGGCGCGGGAAGCCGGCGCCAACAAGGTCTACTTTGCCTCCGCAGCGCCGCCGGTGCGCTATCCCAACGTGTACGGCATCGACATGCCCTCCGCCAGCGAGCTGGTGGCTCACGGTCGCGACGAGGAGGAGATCTGCCGGCTGATCGGCGCCGACTGGCTGGTCTACCAGGATCTTAAAGACCTGATCGCCAGCAGCCACGAGGGGAACCCCGACATCAAACACTTTGAGTGCTCCGTGTTTGACGGCCAGTACGTCACCGGCGATGTCGACCAGGGCTACCTGGACCGGGTCGAGGCGCTGCGCAACGACGACGCCCAAGCCCGGCGCCGGGAAGCCGCCCGCGAGGAAGGCGCGGTGATCGGCCTGCACAACGAAGTGTCCTGAGTCATGGCAAGGGATACCGACAAGGCCCTGGAGGACGCCAGGCTGGATACCCTCGCAGTGCGGGCGGGGCAGCGCCGCAGCATGGAGTCTGAGCACTCCGAGGCCCTGTTCCTGACTTCCAGCTACGTATTTGACGACGCTGAAGATGCGGCCGCGCGCTTTGCCGGCGATCGTGAGGGCAACGTCTACTCCCGCTACACCAATCCCACGGTGCGCACTTTCGAAGAGCGCATCGCCGCACTGGAGGGCGGCGAGGCCGCGGTGGCCACCGCTTCCGGCATGGCAGCCATCCTCAGTGTGTGCATGGCTTTGCTCAAGTCCGGCGATCACGTGGTGTGCTCGCGCAGCGTGTTCGGCACCACCACCGTGTTGTTCAACAAGTACCTGGCGCGCTTCGGCGTCGACACCAGCTTCGTGGACCTTACCGACCTCGAGCAGTGGCGTGGGGCCGTGCGCGACAACACTGCCTTGTTGTTCCTGGAAACGCCCTCCAACCCGCTGTCGGACATTGCCGACATGGCACAGCTCTCGGCGCTGGCCAAAGAGTCTGGTGCGCTGCTGGTGGTGGATAACTGTTTCTGTACTCCGGCCCTGCAGACGCCGCTTGCGCTGGGTGCGGACATCGTCACCCATTCCGCTACCAAGTACCTGGACGGCCAGGGGCGCTGCGTGGGCGGCGCGGTGGTAGGTCCCACCGCACATATGGATGAGGTGCTGGGTTTCCTGCGCTCCGCCGGCCCTACCATGAGTGCCTTCAACGCCTGGGTGTTCCTGAAAGGCCTGGAAACCCTGCGCCTGCGCATGGAGGCCCACAGTGCCAACGCGTTGGAACTGGCAGCCTGGCTGGAGCAGCAGCCCACCGTCGAGAAGGTGTTTTATGCGGGCCTTGAGAGCCATCCCGGCCATGCCCTGGCGGCGCGCCAGCAGCGGGCCTTTGGCGGCGTATTGTCGTTCCGGGTCAGGGGGGAGCGTGACGCGGCCTGGGCCTGTATCGATGCCACCCGCCTGCTGTCTCTGACAGCCAATCTGGGCGACGCTAAAACCACCATCGTGCACCCGGCCACCACGACTCACGGCCGCCTGAGCGATGCCGAGCGCGATGCGGCGGGGATCACAGAAAACCTGATTCGTATTGCCGTCGGCCTTGAACACGTGGACGATATCAAGGCAGACCTTGCGCGCGGCCTGGCGGCAGCTGAAAAACTGTAGCCCGCCGCCGGGGTCTGATCTACGAGCGAAGACGGATGGTGTGATACATGAAAGGCGTACTGGATAACGCGGCGCTGGGCAGCGCCCGAGAGACCCCCATGAAAGAGCTGGTGGATCGCGCGGCCGATGAGGTTGGCAAGGTGTTGCTGGGCAAGGAAAGCCAGGTGCGCCTTTCGCTATGCTGTCTGCTGGCGCGGGGCCATCTGCTGATCGAAGACCTGCCGGGCATGGGCAAGACCACTCTGTCACACGCGCTGGCCAGCGTCCTGGGTTTGAGCTACAACCGCATCCAGTTCACCAGCGACCTGCTGCCCGCGGATATCCTCGGCGTCTCGGTGTTCGACCAGGCCAGCAATGCCTTCAGTTTCCATCCGGGGCCGGTGTTTTCCCAATTGCTATTGGCGGACGAAATCAACCGCACCACGCCGCGCACCCAGAGTGCCCTGTTGGAGGCCATGGGGGAAGGGCAGGTGACCGTTGAGGGCGAGACCCGCGCTCTGCCGGAGCCGTTCTTCGTAATCGCTACTCAGAACCCTGTGCACCAGTCCGGCACTTACCCGCTGCCGGAGTCGCAGTTGGACCGCTTCCTGATGCGCCTGGAGCTGGGCTACCCGGACCCGGCGGCGGAGCGTCAGATGTTCGTGCGCGACGGCACGGCACCCAAACCGGAAGAGTTGATCGCCTGCCTGAGCCTGGAGCAGCTGGCAGCCATTCGCGCAGCGGTGGATGAGGTGCACGCCTCTGACAACCTGCTCGACTACCTGCAGCGGCTGGTGGCTTACACCCGCAATTCCGCCGAATTTGCCTACGGCCTGTCACCCCGCGGCGCCCTGGCACTGCTGCAGTGCGCGCGCACCTGGGCGCTGATGGAAGGCCGCAGCCACGTGGTGCCGGAAGACCTGCAGACCGTACTCCCGGCGGTGGCTACCCACCGCCTGGTGCCTACCAGCGATTATGCCGGTGATGCCAGCGCGCTGGTGCACGAACTGTTGCTCAACGTCGACGTCATACCCGGCTGAGGCTGCCGTGGTGAGAGCCGCTTTCACCGAATCCTGGCAGCGCTACCGGGAGCGTGCCCAGCGGCGCTGGAAGCGCTGGATCAACCGGCGTATTCCGCCGGCCAAGCAGGTCACCCTCGACCAGAAGCGCGTCTTCATCTTCCCAACCCGCATTGGCTTTTTCTTCCTATTCACCCTGCTGGTTATGCTGGTGGCGGCCATCAACTACCAGAACAACATGGGCTTTGCGCTTACTTTCCTGCTGGTGAACATCTTCGTGGTCGCGGTCCTGCACACTTATGGCAACCTGGCGGGGCTCACCGTACACGCGGTGCGCGCCTCGCCGGTCTTTGCCGGTCAGCGTGCCGAGTTTGAGATCATGGTGTCCCGGGCCGGCCGGCGCCAATACTTTGGCCTGCACTTCGACTGGCTGAAGCAGGATTCGGCGATTATCAACCTCGACGATTGCCAGCAGCAGCATGTAAAGCTCTACCTGCGGACTGAGCGCCGGGGCTGGTACAAGCCCGACCGACTGCGTCTGGAAACCGTCTATCCCCTGGGCCTGCTGCGATCCTGGACCTGGCTGGACCTGGACATTCGCGCGCTGGTGTACCCGCGGCCTCTGGCCAGCGGTGAGCTGCCGGGCGTCAGCTCCGACCAGCCCGACGGCATGGCGGAGCCGATCCCGGGTAGCGACGATTTCTACGGCCTGCGCGACTACCAGCGCGGGGACTCACTCCGCCACGTGTTCTGGAAAAGCGTCGCCAAGGGCCAGGCCCTGCAGAGCAAGCAATACACAGCTTACGCCGATCGCAGTGTCTGGCTGGACTGGGCGCTATTCGAGGGCCTGCCGCCGGAGCAGCGCCTGTCACACCTGTGTTACTGGGTGCTGGAATTCGACCGCCGCAACGAGGAGTACGGTCTGCGCCTGCCCGGCGTCACCCTGGAACCGGACAGCGGTGAGAACCATCGGCTCACGGCGCTGCGCCAGCTGGCTCTGTGGGGCAGTGCCGCCGAGGACCAGGCACGGGAACCGCTGAGGGCGGCGGCATGAAGCTGGAAGAACAGATACCGCGCAATGCGCTGGTGTGGATCATCGCCACCCAGTTCGTGCTGCTGTTTCCGCATCTGGGCCGCATTCCCCTGTGGGTGTTGGTGCTGTACGCAGCCACGGCACTGTGGCGGGCGATGGTCTACCTGGGGCGCTGGTCCTTCCCCGGGGGCTACCTGAAGAGCAGCTTGACAGTGATCTGCTTCAGCGGTGTGTGGGTGAGCTACGGCACGCTGATCGGACTGGAACCTACGGTGGCTCTGCTGCTCATCGCCTATTCGCTGAAACTGATCGAGCTCGCCAACCAGCGCGACGCTTACATGCTGATCTTTATCGCCTACTTTGTTTGCCTGACCGAGTTCCTGTTCAGCCAGGAGCTGCTGATCACCCTGTATATGTGTGTCGCGGTGATGGTCAACACCACTTCGCTGGTGGCGCTGCATCAGCCCGGGCAGGATCGCTTCAACTTCAGCACCATCCGCCGGGCTGGGGCGATGATGCTGCAGGCACTGCCGCTGATGATCCTGCTGTTTGTCGTCTTCCCCCGGGTCGGCCCGCTGTGGAACGTCCCACTGAAGACCCATACGGCGCGCTCCGGCATGAGCGACTTCATGAAGCCCGGCGATGTCGCAAGCTTGAGTCTCAATGACTCGGTCGCTTTTCGGGCCCAGTTCGAAGGTGAAGTACCGGATCGCAGTGATCTCTACTGGCGCGGGCTGGTGCTGAGCAAGCTGGATGAGGGAGCCTGGCGCAGCCTGCGCTGGCGGGATATCCCCGGCGATCAGCGCCGTGGGGAACAGCCGGAACTGGTCGGAGAGTACGTCGACTACAGCATCATCATGGAGCCCACCCAGCAGAACTGGTTGTACGCGCTACCTTATGCCACAACGCGCGATCGCGGCATCCTGCGCAGCAATGACTTTCGCCTGGTATCGCCGGTGCAAGTGCAGGACCAGAAACGTTACGAGGTCAGGAGCTGGCTTGAGGTGCCGCTGGACGTCGAGCTCGGGGACTGGCGCCGCGGCGTGGATACCAGCCTGCCGGAGGACGGCAACCCGCAGACGCGGGTGCTGGCACAGCAGATGTTCGAAGCCGCGGGTGGGGACCCTGAAGCCTTCGCCCGCTCGGTGCTGGACATGTTCCGCGAACAGGCGTTTTTCTACACGCTGCGCCCGCCGCTGTTGGGTGAAAACCCGGTGGACCAGTTCCTGTTCGGCACCCGGCGTGGGTTCTGTGAGCACTATGCCTCGGCATTCACTTGGTTGATGCGTGCCGCCGGCGTGCCGACACGGGTGGTGGCCGGCTACCAGGGCGGTGAGGTGAATCCGGTCAACGGCACGGTGATCGTGCACCAGTTCGATGCTCACGCCTGGAACGAGGTCTGGTTGGAGGGACAGGGCTGGGTGCGTATTGATCCCACCTTCGCCATCGCACCGGCGCGGATCGAGTTCGGCCTCGAGCAGGCGCTGGCTGAAGAAGGCAGCTTCCTCGCCGAAACGCCGCTCTCACCACTGCGTTTTCGCGGTGTCAGTTGGGTGAACAACCTGCGCCTGCAACTGGATGCCATCAACTACCGCTGGCAGCTGTTTGTGCTGAGCTACGACCAGGAGCGGCAATACCAGATTCTCAATCGCCTGTTGTGCAGTGTCGGCCAAAGTCAGCTGGTATTCCTGATCGTCGGCACCTGGGCGCTGCTGTTGGTACCGCTGGCCATCGCTATGGTCTGGCGCAACCGCGGCCCACGGCTCGATGCTGCCACCCGTCACTACCAGGAGTTCTGCCGGCGCCTCAGGGGCGCGGGACTCCCGCGCCCCGGCCACGAAGCCCCCACCGATTTCGCGCGTCGGGTCGCCGAGGAGCGGCCGGCCTGGGCGGAGGAGGTGGCAGCCATCACCCGCTGCTACGAGAGCCTGGCCTACGCGGGCGACGGTGACCCCGCGGCGCTTGCAGAACTAAAGCGCCGGGTCAGGGCCTTCAGGGTTTAGCGACCCAGGCGATGCCCGGAGGGCGCAGCTCGGCTGCGCTCTCAGGCCGACAGCTCCTGGATTTCCACCGCGGCAATGCGGGCGCCGTCCTCAGCGCGCTTCTGGAACTCCGCAATCTGGTCGAAGTTCATGTAGCGGTAGATATCAGCTGACATGGAGTCCAGCTTGGCGGCGTACTCCAGGTACTCCGCCGCCGTGGGAATCCGGCCGAGGATGGCGCCTACTGAGGCCAGCTCCGCAGAGGTCAGGTACACATTGGCCCCGTCACCAAGGCGGTTGGGGAAGTTGCGGGTTGAGGTGGACAGGACGGTGCTGTTGGCCGCCACACGCGCCTGGTTTCCCATGCACAGTGAGCAGCCCGGCATCTCGGTGCGCGCGCCGGAGCGGCCGTAAATGCTGTAGAAGCCTTCTTCCATGAGCTGGTGCTCGTCCATCTTGGTAGGCGGCACGATCCACATGCGTGTGGTGATCGAGCCCGGGTGCGCTTCCAGCAGTTTGCCGGCGGCCCGGAAGTGGCCGATGTTGGTCATGCAGCTGCCGATGAACACCTCGTCGACGTTGTCGCCGGTCACGTCTGACAGGGTGCGGGCGTCGTCAGGGTCGTTGGGGGCGCAGACGATCGGCTCAACGATCTCCGACATATTGATCTCGATTACTGCCGTGTACTCGGCGTCGGCATCGGCGCGCATCAGGGTCGGGTTTTCAAGCCACTCTTCCATCTTGCGGGCGCGTCGCTCCAGCGTGCGGGTATCGCCATAGCCGTCGGCAATCATGGAACGCAGCAGCACGATGTTTGAACGCAGGTACTCGGCCACCGTCTCTTCACTGAGGTCGATGGTGCAGCCGGCTGCGGAGCGCTCGGCGGAGGCGTCGGACAGCTCGAAGGCCTGCTCCACGGTCAGATCGCTCAGGCCTTCGATCTCGAGAATGCGACCGGAGAAGATGTTCTTCTTGCCTTTCTTCTCCACCGTTAGCAGACCCTGCTTAATGGCGTACAGCGGAATCGCGTGCACCAGGTCGCGCAGGGTGATACCGGGCTGGCGCTCACCGGAAAAGCGCACCAGCACCGACTCGGGCATGTCCAGTGGCATCACGCCGGTGGCGGCGGCAAAGGCCACCAGGCCTGAACCGGCGGGGAAGGAAATCCCCATCGGAAAACGGGTGTGAGAGTCACCGCCGGTGCCCACCGTGTCAGGCAGCAGCATGCGGTTCAGCCAGGAGTGGATGATGCCGTCACCCGGGCGCAGGGAAACACCGCCGCGGGTCATGATGAAATCGGGCAGGGTGTGCTGCGTGTCGATGTCCACCGGTTTGGGGTAAGCCGCGGTGTGACAAAAGGACTGCATGGTGAGGTCGGCGGAGAAGCCCAGACAGGCCAGGTCCTTGAGCTCGTCGCGGGTCATGGGACCGGTGGTGTCCTGGCTGCCCACGGTGGTCATGCGCGGCTCGCAGTAAGTTCCCGGGCGCACGCCCTCCATGCCGCAGGCCTGGCCGACCATCTTCTGGGCCAGGGTATAGCCCTTGCCGCTGTCGGCAGGTTGCTCCGGCTTGCGGAACAGCTCCGACTCCGGCAGGCCCAGTGATTCCCGGGCGCGGGCGGTGAGCCCACGGCCGATGATCAGGTTGATGCGGCCGCCGGCACGCACCTCATCCAGCAGTACCTCTGATTTCAGTTCGAACTCGGACAGCAGGTCGCCGGATTCCGACAGGATTTTGCCCTCATAGGGGCGAATCTCGATTACGTCACCCATGCCCAATTCGTCGACCGGGGCCTCGAAGACCAGGGCGCCGGCATCTTCCATGGTGTTGTAGAAGATCGGCGCAACTTTGCCGCCAATGCAGATGCCGCCGGACTTTTTGTTAGGTACGCCTTCCATTTCGTCGCCAAAGAACCAGAGTACCGAGTTGGTGGCCGACTTGCGCGAGGAGCCGGTGCCCACCACGTCACCCACGAAGGCCACCGGCAGGCCTTTGGCCATGATGTCCTCGATCTGCTTCATGGGTCCTTTGACGCCGTGTTCCTCGGGTTCGAGGCCTTCGCGGGTCATCTTGTACATGGCCAGCGCATGCAGGGGAATGTCGGGGCGCGACCAGGCGTCGGGGGCGGGGGACAGGTCGTCGGTGTTGGTTTCACCGGTGACTTTGAACACCGCTGTCTTGATCGACTCCGGCACCTCCGGCTCGCTGGTGAACCACTCGCCGTCGGCCCAGGATTGCATCACTGCCGTGGCGTTGGCGTTGCCACCGCGAGCCAGCTCTTCCACATCGTGGAAGGCGTCGAACATCAACAGGGTGTGCTTGAGCTGTTCGGCAGCAGTGGCACCCAGCGCGTCGTCGGACAGCAGCCCCACCAGAGTTTCGATATTGTACCCGCCCAGCATGGTGCCGAGCAGGCGCACCGCCGCCTCGCGATCGATCAGCGGACACTCGGTTTCACCCTTGGCCACGGCGGACAGGAAGCCTGCTTTCACGTAGGCGGCCTCATCGACGCCTGGCGGGACCCGTTCACTGATCAACTCCAGCAGAGTGTCCTCTTCGCCCGCCGGTGGCGCTTTCAGGAGTTCTACCAGTTCGGCCACCTGCTCGGCGTTGAGCGGCTTCGGCGGGATGCCCTGGTCGGCCCGTTCCTGTACATGTTCGCGGTAGGCTTCTAACACGGTAAAAACTCCTGGGAGGGTGGCTAAACAACGGGCGGCGATTATAGCTCAAGCGTCAATTTGCCGCACGAGTGAGGGGGCAATACTGTGCATTCACCGGGGTGATACCCTAGAATGCTTCGATGTTTGAAACCCGCGTTAAAACCCCTTGCATCGGTGTGTGTTCCACCGGCATTGGTGATCGCGTTTGCCGCGGCTGTAAACGCTTCGCCCACGAGGTCATCAACTGGAATAGTTACAGCGAGGGGGAGAAGCGGCTGATCGACGAACGCCTTGGCGACTTCCTCAGCCGCTGCACCCGTAACAAGCTACAGGTGCTCGATGCGGCGCTGCTGGAGCGGCAGCTGGTGTCCCAGCAGATTGCCTATCCTGCCCATCTAGATGCCTACTGCTGGGCCTATGCTTTGCTTAAGGCCGGTGCCAGCCAGATCGGCGACCCGGCGGAGTTCGGCCTGCAGATAGATGCCGAGTACCGCGAGCTGCCCCTGTCGGAATTGCGCAAGGCCATCGACGATGAGTTCTACATCCTGTCTGAGGCCTACTACGAGCGCTATATCAGCGTGGTGGAGACAGCCTGATGGAGACAGCAGCAGCGGATGATCTCGAATTGCTGGTGGTGCCGCTGCGGAACTTCCTGGGCAGCGAAACGCCGGCGGCCTGGATCGATTGGGCGCTGGCCAACCCGGAGCTGCTGCTGATCGACCACGCCAACTGTGAGAAGAAGGCAGCCTCGACGGCCCTCAACCTGATCTTCCGCTATACGGAGTTTCCCGGGCTGTTGCACAAGCTATCGCGGCTGGCCCGAGAGGAGCTCCGGCATTTCGAGCAGGTGCTCAAGCTCATGCAGCAGCGTGGTATCGATTACCAGGTCATTGGTGCTGCGCGCTATGCGAGTGGCCTGCGTGCCGGCGTGCGCTCAAGCGAACCCGGCCGCCTGGTGGATACGCTGGTGGTGGGGGCGGTTATCGAGGCGCGCTCCTGTGAACGCTTTGCGGCGCTGGCGCCGCGCCTGGATGCGGAACTCGCGGCGTTTTACCGCTCGTTGCTGAAATCCGAAGCCCGCCATTTCCGCGACTATCTGACGCTGGCGGAGCAGGCCTCAAATCCGGAGGAAGTGGCTCGCAGGGTGGAGGTATTCCTCGCCCTGGAGCGCGCGCTGATCCAGGGCGAGGACAGTGAATTCCGCTTCCACAGCGGAGTTCCCGCTGAACTTGTAGTGGCAAGCGCTTGATTGCAAAGCGCTTTTGATAGTTAAAGCAGTTTCGAGGCGGGTTTACCCGGCCACTTCCACCGATTCGATCAGCACATCTTCCTGCGGCACATCCTGGTGGCCGGCCATAGAGCCGGTGGCCACGCCCTTGATGGCGTCCACCACCTCGGTGCCCGCAACCACCTTGCCGAATACCGCGTAGCCCCAGCCCTGGGGGGTTGGCGAGCTGTGGTTGAGGAAGTCGTTATCCTTGACGTTGATGAAGAACTGCGCAGTGGCTGAGTGCGGGTCCATGGTGCGCGCCATGGCCACGGTGTAACAGTCGTTCTTCAGGCCGTTCTCCGCCTCATTCTCGATCGGTGTGCCGGTGGGCTTCTGGTTCATGCCGGGCTCGAAACCGCCGCCCTGGATCATGAAGCCATCGATCACCCGGTGGAAGATAGTGCCGTTGTAGAAACCGTCTTTGGCGTAGGCGAGGAAGTTCTCGCTGGTCTTGGGTGCCTTGTCGAAGTCGAGTTCGATGGAGATGTCGCCGTGGTTGGTCTTCAGTACGATCATTGGAACCTCTTTTACAGGAGTGTATTGCGGGCAGTGATGCTTATCAGGTCGCGCATGATACGAGGTTTTCTACCGGCGCGGCTACAGCGGTCTGCTGGTGGAGGGCGGCGGAGCGTCAACACACTACAGAAACCCGTGGTTGTTCCCTATAATACGCGCCCTTTGAAGGAGCCTCTGCATTACCGAGTTATGCAGAGGTTCCTTAACAACCCCCGGCCAGGACTGCAGCGCTGTGATAGAAACACCCGCCCCCAGTAATTTCCTCGACACTATCGTCCGTGAGGACCTCGAGAGCGGGCGCGTCAGCGAAGTCGTCACCCGCTTTCCGCCGGAACCCAACGGCTACCTGCACATCGGTCACGCCAAGTCGATTAGCGTTAACTTCGGGCTTGCCGAGCGATTCGGCGGGCGCTGCAACCTGCGTTTCGATGACACCAACCCGCTTAAGGAGAGCCAGGAATACATCGAATCCATTCAGGAGGATGTGCGCTGGCTGGGCTACCAATGGCATGGGGAGGTGAAGTATGCCTCAAGCTACTTCGGTCAGCTTTATGAGTGGGCCCGGCAGCTGGTGCGCGAGGGCAAGGCCTATGTCTGCGACCTGTCGGCGGAGGAGACCCGTGAATACCGCGGCACCCTCACCGAGCCGGGTCGCAACAGCCCTTACCGGGACCGCTCGGTAGAGGAAAACCTGGCCCTGCTGGAGGGCATGAAAAACGGTGAGTTCGATGAGGGCAGCCGGGTCTTGCGGGCGAAGATCGATATGGCTTCGCCCAATATGAACATGCGTGACCCGACCCTGTACCGGATTCGCAAGGTCAGCCACCACCAAACCGGCGACGACTGGTGCATATACCCGACCTATGACTTTGCCCACGGCCAGGAAGACGCCATTGAAGGCGTCAGCCACTCGGTGTGCACCCTCGAGTTCGAGGACCACCGTCCGCTATACGACTGGCTGATCGAGAACCTGCCGGTGCCGTCGCGGCCGCGGCAGTATGAATTCGGGCGCCTCAACCCCAGTTACACCGTGACCAGCAAGCGCAAGCTGAAGCAGCTGGTCGACGAGGGGGTGGTAAGTGGCTGGGATGACCCGCGCATGCCTACCGTGTCGGGGATGCGCCGCCGCGGCTTTACGCCGGCCTCCATCCGTCGTTTCTGCGACATGATCGGAACCACCCGCAGTGACGGGATTGTCGACGTGGCGATGTTGGAACACGCGATCCGCGACGACCTCAACGAGAATGCCCCCCGCGCCATGTGTGTGGTAAATCCACTGCGGGTAGTGCTGGCGAACTACCCGGAAGACCAGGTCGAGATGCTCTCTGCCGGGTCGCATCCGTCCCGGGAAGACCTCGGGCAGCGGCAGCTGCCCTTTGCCCGCGAGCTGCTGATCGACCGCGAGGATTTTCGCGAAGAGGCCAACAAGAAGTACAAGCGTCTGGTGCTGGGCAAGCGGGTGCGCCTGCGCAATGCCCACGTCATCGAGGCCGTGGATGTGGAGCGGGACGACCAGGGCGAGGTGAGCGCCGTACTATGCGAGGTGGTGTCCGATACCCTCGGCAAGGATCCCGCGGATGGCATCAAGCCCAAGGGTGTGATCCATTGGGTGTCTGCAGCGCACGGCATCCCGGTGGAGTTGCGGCTCTATAATCGCTTGTTCCAGGTCGAGGCCCCGGACCGGGGCGAGGAGGATTTCCACCAGTACCTGACACCCGATTCGCTGCGCGTGACGACCGATGCTGTGGCGGAACCGGGCCTGGCCGCTGCCGAACCCGAGCAGTCCTTCCAGTTTGAGCGGGAGGGGTATTTCGTGGCGGACCGCTTCGATCACAGTACCGAGAAGCCGGTTTTCAACAAGACCATCGGCCTGCGCGACACCTGGCAACGCCAGGGCAGCTGACGGAGAGAGTGATGAGCCTGGTTTTGCACAATACCCTGAGCGGTAAAAAAGAGCGTTTCGAGCCCCTGGTGCCCGACCGGGTCACCATGTATGTCTGCGGCCCAACGGTCTATAACCTGGCCCACATCGGCAATGCCAGGCCCGCGGTGGTCTTCGACACCCTGTTCCGCCTGCTGCAGACCCACTACGGCGAGGTGATTTACGCCCGCAATATCACCGATATCGATGACAAGATCATCACCGCCTGTGCTGAATCCGGCCGCGACATGGGGGACTTCACCGAAGAGTTCACGCGTAAGTACCGCGAAGACATGGGCGCCCTTGGCGTGCTGGCGCCCACCATTGAACCGCAGGCGACCCACCATATCACCGAGATGATCAGCCTCACGGAAACCCTGGTGGAGAAAGGCCATGCCTACGCCGCCGATGGCCACGTGCTGTTCGCGGTGCAGTCCATGGCGGATTACGGCAAGCTGTCGCACCGTTCGCTTGACGATATGCTGGCCGGCGCCCGGGTGGAGGTTGCCGACTACAAACGCTACCCGGGTGATTTCGTGCTGTGGAAGCCCTCCAGCGATGAAGAGCCTGGCTGGGACAGTCCCTGGGGCCGAGGTCGGCCGGGCTGGCACCTGGAGTGCTCCGCCATGATCCACGCCCATCTCGGCGCAACCATCGACATCCACGGCGGCGGCCGCGACTTGATTTTCCCGCACCATGAGAACGAGATCGCCCAGAGCCAGTGTGCTCACGGCGGCGACTATGTACGCTACTGGATGCACAACGCCTACCTCGACATCGATGGCGAGAAAATGTCGAAGTCGCTGGGCAACTTCCGCATGGTGCGCGAGCTGCTCTCACAGTTCCCCGGCGAGGTGCTGCGATTCGCGCTGCTGTCTGCCCACTACCGCTCACCGCTCAACTTTTCCGCTGAGCTGTTGGGCCAGGCGCGGGCTTCTCTGGACTCGCTGTACACCGCGTTGCGCGAGGTGGCCGATGTTGAGGTGGACGACGAGATCCAGCTCGCGGAGGAGCCTTTTTACGCCGCTCTCAACGACGACCTCAACACCCCTCAGGCCATTGCAGAGCTGCACGCGCTGGCCAAGGCCCTCAACAAGGCTGCGCCTGTCGACCGGCCGCATCTTAAAGCGCGGCTGCTGGCGGGTGCCGATCTGCTGGGGCTACTCACCGCAGACCCGGAAGACTGGTTCCAGCAGACCGCCAGCGATGAAGCCATCAGTGCGGAGGACATCGAGGTCGCTATAGCCGAGCGCCAGCAGGCGAAGGCAGACCGCGACTTCGCCAGGGCCGATGAACTGCGCGACTACCTGGCAGAGCAGGGCGTGATTCTCGAAGACTCCCGCGATGGCACCACGTGGAGACGTTCCTAGCGGCACACAGCCGGCTCAACTCGCCCCCTGACAGGTGGCACCAGCGGCGTGCGGTCAGTGCCGCTCCGCACGGAACTGGCGAAACTCCTTGCGCAGTAAGGCTCCGCATCATGCTCCCGCAGTGCCGAGTAGTTGCAGTAGTGGCGCATGCACCCTGATTTTGTGACCTCTGTCGTTTTCTTTTGGGGTGATTCCGGTACAAAGTGAACCCGGTTATCCGTGAAACAGCCAAAGGATGGGGATCATGAAGAGCTGTGTACGCAAACCGACCAATATGGGAGTGAAGCTTTCGACCGGTGAGAAGTACGCGGTCATCGATGGGCGCCAGGTGGCGCTGCCGGTGGACGCGCGCTTCTACTTTCAGGACAAGCGTGGATGCTGGTACTGGTCGAGCCGCAAGCCGCGGGTGAAAGGTGACGACTGGACACCCAACAAGGCACCGGTGCAGATCCAGTCAGCCAAGGGTCATCACCGCTGCCTGATTACGCCGGCGCGCGCTGCGGCAGACGCCTGGCGCGACACGGTGATGCGGGTGATCAGCCGCGACAATATGCCGCTGGCGCTGTCACGGTAGTATCAAGGTCAGCGCCCTTTTCTGCGGAACAGGGCGCTGGCCGTGCCGCGCAGGCCGAGCGTGAACAATAGAGTAAGAATAGTAGCCGCCCACCAGGGAGGAGTGTGTCAAGCCGCCGCTTGCTCCTGCGCCTTGATCCAGTCGGCAAGTTCCGCGCGACCCTGTACCAGCGTCTTAATGACTCGCATGTGGAAAGTGCGGTAGAGGGTATCCCATTCCGCCCGCGCCAGGTGCAGCACCACGGCACGCTTGGTGTCCACGTCTTTGGGCAGACCGCCCGGATCGCAGACCTCACCTTTCAGGCCGCAGGTGAGCAGCTCCTGCACCATCACGTTCTTGGCGTTTTCCTGGATGTTTTGCTCCATGGTTTCCAGCGCGCCCTTAAGCTTATTGCGCATGGGGAAATCCTCGGCGCGAATTAGGTTGTGCAGGAATACCGGGAACAGAAATTCTATGACACGCTTGGCCTGAGCTTCATTGGACTCATGCAGGTCCATCTTGATCCTGGGAAGGATGGGGCCGCTGGTCGCCAGCACGTTGACACTTTCCAGGTCCGGGAACATGTCCATACGTGAGCAAACCAGCGCCCTGTGCGTCAGTGGGTAAGCCGAAGTGGTCATTGTCGTTTTTGTTTACCCTTCTATTACTCGCTCGGTTTTTCGCGTCCCCTGGCGCTGTCGGCGCAAGCCGTGCCGGGCATCCCCTTGCCCGGTGTCAGCAGAATCCGGTGTGCCTAGCGCCGCAGCGTAAAGGTCACCGGAATTGCCATGATGTAACTATCGTCCTCTTCCGACGCCAGCTCCTCTCGTGCCACTGGCGTCAACTCCGGGAAGGGCGCCGCTCGTTTGACGGCGGTCTCCGCGGCCTTGTCGAGGCCGACGTGGCCCGAGGTCGAGTCGATGATGACCTCGATCAGGTCGCCAGTCTCGTCTAAGCGTGCCAGTAATTCTACCCTACCTTCCCACTCGTATTTAATCGCACGACGCGGATATTTGACCTCTCCGTACACCTGGCGCATGACCAAACTCACATATTGCTGAAGTTGTCGCTGGTATTCCCGGTCATCAAGCTGAGACACAGCGTCGTCGACCTGCTCAGCGGCGTCGCTGGGAATTTCAGCCATGGCGACCTGTTCCGGGGCCGGGGCCGGCGCGGGTTCTGGTTCGGGTTCCGGGGCGGGCTCCGGCGCTGCGGCGACCGGCGCGGGTGCAGGCGCGGGTGCAGGCGTGGGTGCAGGAGCGGGAGCCGCCTGCGGGGCCGGCGCAGCGGCCACCTGTACCGGCTCGGGCGCAGGTGCGACCGGTTCCGGTGCGGGTGCTACGGGCTCAGGCGCGGGAGCGGGCGCCGGCGCCGGTGCTGGTGCCGGTGGAGGTTCGCTCCAGGCCTCTATCGCGGCGACTCGCTCGTCGCTCGGCGACAGCGCATTGAAACGTTCCATCATGGCAGGGTCGATAGTGCCCGACAGGAGCGGCTCGCTGAAGGTCGTCGCAGCGCCTGCCCCGGCCCACCCTGAATAGAAAAAGTCAAACACCTCACCTTCACTAACGCGCACCAATTCGGTGCCGTTGAGGACGAACAGGGTTTCATCATCCTCGGTAAGGTAGATCACGAAGCGATCCCCCTGGCGCAGGGAGCCGCGCATACTGGCTTTCAGCTCGGCGAGGGCGGCTACCGCGCTTTCCGGGGCGCGGCCGCCGGAGCCCAAC
>JANQGK010000063.1 GCA_028277365.1 Halieaceae bacterium
TCCCGAGCTGATTGAAAACGTGCTGGGCCGTGCCGAGAGCGCTGAACCCACGTCCCTGAATGTGGTCAAACAGGCGGATTTGCGGGCGCGCGAGCTGGCACGGGAAATTCTCGCGGACGCATAGCGGGTAGCGACCGGCAAGCAGGCGAGCGAACGGCGAGCGAACGGCGAGAGAAGAGCAAGCGAAAGTCGAGTAAAAGGCAAGTAGTAAAGTGGACCTGATTTACACACTGGCAGTTACAGCATTCACGCTGGCGATTCTTATCGCCATCCACGAGTACGGGCACTTCTGGGTGGCCCGTCGCTGTGGGGTGAAAGTGCTGCGTTTCTCCATCGGTTTCGGCACTCCGCTATTGCGCTGGCGAGACAAGCTGGACACTGAGTACGTGGTCGCCGCCATCCCGCTGGGCGGTTACGTGAAGATGCTCGATGAGCGCGAGGGCGAGGTCACTCCGGGCCAGGAGGCCCACGCCTTCAATCGCAAGCCGGTGTTACAGCGCATGGCCGTGGTGTCCGCCGGGCCGATCGCCAACCTGCTGCTGGCGGTGGTGGCCTACTGGTTCGTGTTC
Organism: Halieaceae bacterium; assembly: GCA_028277365.1. Classification (GTDB taxonomy): domain Bacteria; phylum Pseudomonadota; class Gammaproteobacteria; order Pseudomonadales; family Halieaceae; genus JANQIO01. The sequence goes on from JANQGK010000063.1 coordinate 570, forward strand.
CTGGCGGGTGAGAGCGGCGTGGCGCCAGTGATTGGCGAGGTGGCCGAGGGCTCGGTGGCCGAGGTGGCGGGGCTTGAGCCCGGCCAGGAAATCGTCGCCATCGATGGCCGTGAAACGCCGACCTGGCAGGCGGTGAACTACCGATTGCTGGACCGTATTGGCGACACCGGGTCCATCAGCTTTTCCGTGCGCTACCCCGAATCCGACATGACCTTCCTGTCTGAGGGCAATCTGCAAACCTGGCTCGCGGGGGTGGAAGAACCCAATTTGCTACAGGGTCTCGGTATCACGATTTACCGCCCCGGGGTTTCCCGTACCCTGGCCCAGGTGGTGCCGGACACCCCGGCCGCCCGGGCGGGCCTGGCGGTGGGCGACGAGTTGCGCAGCGCTGACGGCGAGGCGTTGCCGGACTGGGACGCCGTCGTCGACTATGTGCGGGCGCGGCCGGAAGTGGCTATCGAGCTGGGTTACCTGCGTGACGGCGAACTGCAGACTACCCGGTTGGTACCGGATAGCGTCGTTCTCGCCAGCGGGGAGACCATCGGCCAGATCGGCGTGGCGCCGCGCTCCGAACTCTGGCCGGAGGAAATGATTCGCGAATTCCAGTACGGCCCCATCGCCGCCCTGGGCCTCGCCGCCCAGCGCACCGGCGAGCTGGTGATGTTCACGCTCAATTCTATCAAGAAGATGCTGATGGGACTTATTTCCCACAAAAACTTGAGCGGTCCTATCACCATTGCTAAAGTGGCGACCGCTTCGGCGGAGTCCGGCCTGGAATCTTTTGTGGCCTTTCTCGCACTGCTAAGCGTGAGCCTCGGGGTATTGAACCTGCTGCCCATCCCGGTGCTGGATGGGGGTCACCTGATGTATTACACGATCGAGCTACTGGTAGGTAAGCCGGTGCCTGAGAAGGTGCAGATGCTGGGCTACCAGGTGGGCCTGTTCATCATTGTCGGGGTGATGATACTGGCGCTGTACAACGATTTTGGACGCCTGTGAGGGCGCCTGCCCGGGCGCCCATTCGGACGCTCATTAGGGTACAGTGGGTCGCCCGCAGGTGGGCGGCTACAGGCGGTAGTGGTGGTATAGGCGATCCCGGGCCGCGGCCTGCTGGTGATCGTCCAACAACGATAAAACAGGGAATAACGAGCCGGCTTCCAGGGGCGCTGGGGCACCCGCGGGGAGGAAGCCAGACAACAAATGCATTGCATCCGTAATATTCTCGCGCTGAGTTTGCTGACGGGCCTGTGCCTGTCGGCCATGCTGGCGCCCCGGGCATACGCCCAGGGGGCTGGAGCGCCCGTGGCGAATGCCCCATTCCTGATCTCCGACATCCGCGTTGAAGGCCTGCAACGGATTTCCGCGGGCTCGGTATTCTCGGCGATGCCCATTGGCGTGGGCGATACCGCCACGGAAGGCTCGATTCGCGCCTCGGCCCGGGCCCTGTTCGGCACCGGTAACTTTGACGATATCCAAATCGGCCGCGATGGCAACGTGCTGGTCATCATCGTTGCCGAACGTCCCAGCATTTCTGAGATTATCATTTCCGGCAACAAGGCCATTGAGACCGAGGACTTGCTCAACGGCCTCAAGGGTGCAGGCCTTGCCGAAGGCGGCGTATTCCGGCGCTCGACCCTGGAAGGCATGCAGATGGAGCTGCAACGTCAGTACGTGCAGCAGGGCCGCTATGACGCCGGTATCGAAACTGAGGTCATTCCCGAGCCCCGCAACCGGGTGTCGATCAACATCGACGTGGACGAGGGCACCGTCTCCAAGATCAAGCACATCAATATCGTCGGCAACGAGGTGTTTGACGACGACGAGCTGATCGAACTGTTCGAGCTGCAGTCCACTAACTGGCTGTCTTTTATCACCAGCGATGACAAGTACTCCCGCGAACGCCTTAGCGGCGACCTGGAAACCCTGACCTCCTACTATATGGACCGGGGCTACCTGCAGTTCCGCATCGACTCCACCCAGGTCTCGGTCAGCCCGGAGAAAGACGCGGTTTACATTACCGCCAACCTCTATGAGGGTGAGGTGTACACCGTGACATCGGTGGACCTGTCCGGTGACCTGGTGTTGCCCGAGGAAGACCTGGGCCGCTTCCTGCTGGTGCGTGAGGGTCAGACCTATTCCCAGCAGCTGGTTACCAGTACCGAGGAGTACCTGACCCAGCGCCTCGGTAACGAGGGCTACAACTTCGCCAAGGTCACCGGTATTCCCGAGATCGACGAGGACGAGAAGACCGTGGCCATGAAGTTCTTCGTGGACCCGGGCAAACGAACCTACGTGCGCCGCATCAGCTTCAGCGGCAACACCAAGACCGTGGACGAAGTGCTGCGCCGCGAGATGCGGCAGATGGAGGGCGCTCCGGCGTCAGCTTCCGCCATCGAGGCCTCGCGCATCCGTCTCGAGCGCCTTGGCTACTTCGCCTCCGCCAAGGTCGAAACTCCGGGCGTGCCCGGCCACGATGACCTGATCGACGTGGAGTTTGAGGTGGAGGAACAGTCGTCGGGCTCGATCGGCGCCAGCTTCGGCTACGCTCAGGATGCCGGCCTGATTCTCGGCCTCAACCTGCAGCAGAACAACTTCCTGGGCACCGGAAAGCGGGTGGGCATTTCTGCCAACTCCAGCCGCTTCCAGGATTTCTACAACTTCAGCTACACCAATCCTTATTACACCGAGGATGGCGTCAGCCGCGGTTTTAACGTGTTCTACCGGGCCACCGACCTGGATGAAATCAATATTGCGCGCTACTCGACTAACACCTACGGCGGCGCGGTGAACTTCGGTTATCCGATTCGTGAGACCGAGCGTCTTGGCTTCAGTATCGGCGTCAACAATACGGAAATCACCGTGGGCCGCCTCGCGGTCCAGGAAATCCAGGCCAGCCCGCGCCTGCTCAACGGCATCGACTTTTTCTTCGACAGCACCCGAAATTCACTCGGTCTTTACGATGCCCCGGAAGAAATCATTCCCATCGAACAGATTCCCCCGGACTACCTTGTGCAGGATCTGGAGCCCGGTTTTATCGACATTAATGGTGACGAGTACCTGAACTGGACGCTCACTACCAGTTGGAGCCAGTCGACCCTGAACCGGGGCCGGTTCGCAACCCGCGGCATCGCCAACTCGGTGTCCCTGGAAGTGGCAATGCCGGGCAGCGAGCTGGAATATTACAAGCTCAACTACCGCGGTGAGCTGTACATTCCGGTCACCAACAGCTGGACGCTGCACTTCCGCACCGAGCTGGGTTGGGGCGACGGCTTCGGCAATACCAGTGAACTGCCCTTCTACCAGCACTTTTTTGCCGGCGGCTTCGGCTCGGTGCGCGGCTTTCAGCCCAACACCCTGGGTCCGCTGAGTACCCCGGCAGTGGAGTATATTTTCCGCCAGCCGGTGACTGAGATCGACGAGAACGGCAATCCCGTCGAGATAGGCGGACCGGATGGCGACCAGGTAGGTTACGAAGCCTTCGACGGCGCCCTGTTAACCCAGGAGGATACCGCCCGTCGCCGCGAGGCCCCGTTCGGGGGCAATATTCTGATCGAGGGTGGAGTTGAGTTAATATTCCCGCTTCCTTTCATCAAGGACCAGCGGCAGATCCGTTCTGCGTTTTTTATTGATGCGGGCAACGTGTTCAGCACCAACTGTCGTTCCACGCAGCGACAGTGCTTTGATGTGGACTTGAACGAATTGCGTTACTCGGTGGGTGTGGGAGCCACCTGGATTACCGGCTTCGGGCCAATCACGTTCAGTATTGCCCAGCCCCTGAATGCCGGTGACTTTGACCGGGAAGAGGTGTTCCAGTTTACCCTCGGTCAGGGCTTTTGATTTTGTTTGATAATGGAGAAAACTGTGTCCAAGACGCTTAAGATCCTTTGCGCCGGCCTGTGCCTGGCGATGCTTCCATCACTGGCGGCGGCCCAGGGCCGCATCGCCGTTGTGGACCTGGAGCAGGCCATCCTGCAGACCGACGAGGCGCAGCAGCGGCTCAATGCGCTGCGTGAAACTGAAGACTACAAGGCTGACAAGGAAGAGTTGGACCGCTTGCAGCAGGAGCGCGAGGAACTGATCAAGGAAGTCCAGAACGACCTGGCGGTGATGAGCGCAGAGCAGCAGCAGGCGGCGCGCAAGCGTCTGGCCAACAAGAATGCGGACCTCGAGCACGTCCTGCGCAAGCTGCAGCAGGCCGAACAGCTACTGGGGCAGGAGCTGCTGCAGGAAATGACGCCCAAGGTACAGGCCGTGCTTCGAGACCTGATTGCCAGCGAGGGCATCGGCCTGCTGATCCAGCGCAATGCGGTGATTCACGCGGACAACGGCTTCAGCATCACCGCCAAGGTGACGGATAAACTGAACCAGCAGGCGGCCGCAGAGTAAGACAGGTCCGTCTCCGCGGCACCGCCGCGGGGGCCCACTGTACGGGAAGGGAGGCACCGCCGTGGCTGAAATGATGATCGAGGAAATCCGGGAGTACCTCCCGCACCGCTACCCGTTTCTGCTCGTGGATCGGGTGGTCGAACTGAACCTCGGCGAGTCCATTGTCGCCTACAAAAACATCACGGTGAACGAGGAACTGTTCCAGGGGCATTTCCCCGACAAGCCGCTATTTCCCGGCATGCTGACCCTGGAGGCCATGGCCCAAACCGCGGGCATTCTCGGTTTCAAGAGTATGGATAAGAAGCCGGAGGACGGCTCCATGTACATGTTTGTGGGTGCCGACAACGTACGCTTTAAGCGGCAGGTGGTACCCGGCGACAAGCTGATGTTGCGCGCGAAGGTGCTGTCGGTGCGGCGCGGCATCTGGAAGTTCGAGGTCAGCGCCGATGTTGACGGAGAGCTGTGCTCTTCGGCGACTATCTTATGCGCTGATCGCTAGGCGATCAGCGCACTGTTAAACAATCGCTCAGGCTTTCGGCCTTTAGATAACTCCGAGGGGCATACCCCTTTATAGCCCACAGTCGTTGATCGTTCGAGTCGATTGTTTGTAGGGCGGGTAACGGTTTTTTCGGTTGATGTCCGGTTGTGCTTTTCCCGGTTTTGGGGCCGCGGTATGCTGCGCAAAAACAATGCGGCGCCATGTATCGGCGTCCGTTAGGGGATGCATACCGTCTTTGGACGCAGATCTTTTCAGCTGTAGGTACGGCCAGGGCTATTCGGCCGAGGGCCTGGTCGGGGTCGACGAAGTCGGTCGCGGGCCGCTGGCCGGCGACGTGGTGGCCGCGGCGGTGATTCTCGACCCTGCACAACCCGTTGCCGGCCTCAATGATTCCAAAAAGCTCACTGCCGAGCGGCGCGAACAGCTCGCTGCAGAAATACGTGAGTGCGCGCTGGCCTGGTCCCTGGGGCGCGCCAGCGTCACTGAAATCGACGAGATCAACATCCTGCAGGCAAGCCTGTTGGCCATGCACCGCGCGGTACAGGGGCTGGGAGTAGAGCCCGCCTACGTGCTGGTAGATGGCAACCGGCTGCCGCGCTGGCCCTATGCCTCGGAACCCGTCATCGGGGGTGATGCCAGCGTGCCGTCCATCGCCGCGGCCTCTATCCTCGCCAAGGTGCAGCGCGATGCCGAGCTGGTGGCGCTGGACGAAACCTACCCCGGCTACGGCCTGGCGCAGCACAAGGGCTACCCGACCCGCCAGCACCTGGCAGCCCTGAAAACCCTGGGGGTGACTCCGGTACACCGCAAGAGCTTCGGTCCGGTGCGTGAATTGCTCAGTGCGCTGGAGGCGGGGCAGTAGGATGCCGGGCTTCGTCCACCTGCGGGTGCATACCGAGTTCTCCCTGATCGACAGCCTGGTGCGGGTCAGGCCGCTGGTGGAGCGGGTGGCCGAGCTGGGTATGCCGGCGGTAGCCGTCACCGACCAGTGCAATTTCTACGGCCTGGTGAAGTTCTACAAGGCGGCCACTGCCAGTGGGATCAAGCCGCTGTTCGGCGCCGACCTGCTGGTGCGCGAGGGCGACGAGGCGCCCACCTTGATCAGCCTGCTGGCCGCAGACAACAACGGCTACCGCAACCTTACCCGGCTGATCTCCCGCGCCTATCTCGAAGGCCAGCACCTGGGCATTCCCCAGGTGGAGCGTAGCTGGCTGGCAGAGGCCAATGAGGGCCTGATCGCATTGTCTGGCGGGCGCCACGGTGACGTTGGGCATGCTTTGGTGGCGGGCCGCCGCGAGCAGGCCGCCGAACAGCTCGCCTGGTGGATGAGCCTCTACCCGGACCGCTTCTATCTGGAGCTGCAACGCACTGGCCGGGACAACGAGGATGCTTACCTGCACGCCGCGGTAGAGCTGGCCGCCGCCAGCGGCTGCCCGGTGGTGGCCACCAACGATGTGCGCTTCCTGGCGGCAGACGAGTTCGAGGCCCACGAGGTGCGGGTCTGCATCCACGAAGGACGCACCCTGGACGACCCGCGCCGTTCGCGCAACTACTCTGAGCAGCAGTACCTGCGCAGCGCCGATGAGATGCAGGAGCTATTCTGCGACATCCCTGAGGCCATCGAGAACACCGTCGAGATCGCCCGTCGCTGCAACGTCGGCTTGGAACTGGGCAAGGCCTTCCTGCCGGACTACCCGGTGCCGGAAAGCCTGACCATGGATGAGTATTTCCGCCAGCTGTCCCACGAGGGCCTGGATGTGCGGCTGGCGACCCTGTTCGATAGCACCGCTCCCGACTTTGCCGACAGGCAAAAGCAGTACCGGGAGCGGCTGGATTTCGAGCTGGATGTGATTATCCAGATGGGCTTCCCGGGCTATTTCCTGATTGTGATGGACTTCATCCGCTGGTCCAAACAGCAGGGCATCCCGGTGGGTCCTGGGCGTGGTTCCGGTGCGGGCTCCCTGGTGGCCTATGCACTGGAGATTACCGACCTGGACCCAATCGAGTACGACCTGCTGTTTGAGCGTTTCCTCAACCCGGAGCGGGTATCCATGCC
>JANQGK010000076.1 GCA_028277365.1 Halieaceae bacterium
TGAAGCGAGGACTGGCCGACTGGGACTGGACCTTGCTGACCCTGCCGCCCCGGCATTTTGCCTGGCGAGTGCGCGGCAACCCGCTGAGCTGGGCGGGCGCCGCCCGGGAAACGCTGGAGGCGGACTACGATCTGCTGTTGGCCACGTCCATGACCGACCTAGCCACGCTGCGCGGGCTGGTACCGCGCCTGGCCGCGCTGCCCACTGCCCTGTATTTCCATGAGAACCAGTTCGCCTATCCGGAAGGGTCGGGGGAGCACGGCCTGCTCGAGGCCCAGATGGTCAGCCTGTACGGGGCGCTGGCCGCGGACTGCCTGTTGTTCAACTCGCGCTGGAATCGCGATTCCTTTCTCGCCGGGGTCGAGGCCCTGCTGGCAAAGCTGCCGGACGAAGTGCCGACCGGCGTAGTAGAGCAGCTCGGCGAGCGCGCCCGGGTACTGCCGGTACCGGTAACCGTTGAGCCACCCGCGCCGGCGCCGCGGTCCGCGTCGGAGCCCCTGCAGTTGATATGGAATCACCGCTGGGAGTACGACAAGGGCCCGGAGCGCTTGCTGGAAATCGCCGCTGCGGCGGCCCGCCAGGGCTGCCGGGTTCACGTGGTGGGCCAGCAGTTTCGCCGGCAGCCGCCGGCCTTTGCAGAGCTGCACGCGGTCCTCACTGAAACCGGTGCGCTGGGTCATTGGGGCTACCTGGAGGATCACGCCGCCTACCTGAACCTGCTGGCGCGCTGTGACGTGGTGCTGTCTACCGCCGAGCACGATTTCCAGGGCCTGTCGGTGTTGGAGGCGGCGGCCTTTGGCTGCACGCCGCTGGTGCCGGACCGGCTGGCCTACCCGGAGTGGTTTGCACAGGAGTTCCGCTATCGCGATTCGGCCCAGGCCTTGTCCAGGCTTGCAGAACTCGCGGCGCTGAAGGCCGCAGGGGAGTCGCTGCCGCGCGCCGATGTCAGCCAACTGTCCGCGGTGACGCTGCTGCCCCGCTACCGGGCGACACTGGCTGCGCTGGCGGCATAGCCAGTTCCAGGCTTCCCCAGTATCATTGGTGGCCTTTGAAATCAGCCACGGGATTAGCGATGAGCAAGCGACGGGTTTTGACCGGCATCACCACCACCGGCACGCCGCACCTGGGAAACTACGTCGGCGCGATACGCCCGGCGATCGCCGCGAGCCGCGACGACAGCGTTGAGAGCTACTACTTTCTCGCCGACTATCACGCGCTGATCAAGAACAACAAGCCGGACGAGGTGCGCCGATCCAGTAAGGAGATCGCTGCCACCTGGCTGGCCCTGGGTCTGGATACCGACAGGGCCACCTTCTACCGCCAGAGCGACGTTCCGGAAATCCTCGAGTTGACCTGGGTGCTCAACTGCCAGGCTGCCAAGGGCCTGATGAACCGCGCCCACGCGTATAAGGCGGCGGTACAGGCCAATGAGGAAGCCGGAGAAGACCCGGATTTCGGTGTCACTATGGGGTTGTTCTGCTACCCGGTACTGATGGCGGCCGACATCCTTATGTTCGGGGCGGCGGAAATCCCGGTGGGCAGGGACCAGATCCAACATGTGGAGATGGCGCGAGACATAGCCCAGCGCTTTAATCACCACTTCGAGGAGCTGTTTGTTCTACCGGAGGCGGTGGTGGACGATAGTGTCGCGGTGTTGCAGGGCCTGGATGGCCGCAAGATGAGTAAGAGCTACAACAACACCATACCGCTGTTCGATTCCGAGAAGCGCCTGCAGAAAGCCATCAACAAGATCAAGACCAACCTGCTGGAGCCGGGGGAACCCAAGGACCCGGACGACTCCACCGTGTTCCAGGTGTGGGAGGCTTTTGCCAACCCGCAGCAGGTTGAGGAGATGCGCGCGAAGTTTGCCGATGGTATCGGCTGGGGCGATGCCAAGAAGCAGCTGTTTGCCCTGATTAACGAAGAACTGGCGCCGGCCCGGGAGCGCTACAACGGGCTGATGGAAGACCCCACCCATATCGAATCGGTGCTGCGCCACGGTGCCGAGAAGGCCCGGCGGGATGCCGCAGAGTTGATGGCCCGCGTGCGCGACGCAGTGGGCATCTCGGCGATACGCTAAGGGGAGAGGCGATAGCCGACCTCGAAGTAGTAGCTACGTGGTTCGCCAACGAAATAGCGGTAGCTGCCGAAGCCGAAGTCGGCGCGCTCTGCGTAATCCTGGTCGGTGATGTTGGTAGCGCGGATGCCAAAGTCAAACTGCCGCCAGGCACCGGTCACGCGCAGGTTGAAAACGTCGTGGCCGTCGTACTCGTGGCGGTTGTCGGGCTCCAGGTAGTATTCGCCCATGTGTACCCACTCCAGTTCGCCGCGAAAGCGGGGCAGGAAGTTCCAGCCCACCCGGGCACTGCCGAAGTGTTCCGGGGCGGTGTCGATGTGGTTCCCCTTGATGCTGCCGCTGCTGCCCAGTAGTTCGATATCGCTGTCGTACTCATGCCGGGCCAGGCTCGCGTCCAGTGCCAGGTCGACCGTGTCGGTGAGCTGCCAGCGCAACCCCAGGTCCAACCCGTAGTGCAGGGTGCTGGCGCCGCTAACGTTGAAGCGGTTGGCGTCCTGGAAGATCACATCGTCTTTTTCGTAGTAGTACAGGCCCACTTCATAGCTGAAACCGCGATAGCTGCCCCTGCCTCCCAGCTCGACACTGTCGAGTGACTCGGAGTCAAGATCGGCCTGAGCTTGATTCCCCTGCAGGCGGTACAGCTCGGTGGTCTGTGGCGCCCGGAAGCCCCGCGCCGCGCGCAAAAACAGGGCATGGCCCGGCATGAGGTCCCACAGAGCGCCGACGTTTACCGACCAGTTGTCGAAATCGTCCTCCCGATCGGCGGGGCGGAAGAAGCGGCAGGCACTAGCGCTGGGCTCACAGGCGGGGCCGTCGCCGGTGCGATTGTCGTAGTCGTACTCGGTGTACTCGAAACGTGCCCCGGCATTCAGCATCAGCTGGCGCGCCAGGTTCCAGGATAGCTGGGTCCAGGCGGCCGCCAGCAGGGCATCCACCTGGTAGTCGTAGTGCACGCCGGCGGGTTGGTTGGGGCTGAAGGGTTCTTCCTGGGTTTCCTCCAGCCAGCCGTCTGTGGTCTCCAGGTCGATCCCGCTCACGCTGGTGAGCCAGCTACCCTCACGGTAGTACTTGCTGTTCAGTCCGAAGCTCTCATGCCCGTTGCGTTCTACCGGCTGCCAGGGCAGGAAGTGCTGCAGGAACTCCATATCGTTGTTGCGCCAGTAGGGTGTGAACACCAGGCGCGAGAAGTCGTCGACGGGCAGCGTCAGGGTGCTTTGGAAACGCTGGGAGTCGGCTTTGCGATAAGCCTCCGGGTTGGGGTTTTCCTTCTTGCGGTCGGAGTCCTCGTAGGCTTCGAACCCGGTGATGAAGCCCGCCGTTTCCTGATCGAGGTCGGTGATCGCGAGAATGCTGTCTAGCGCGAACCCATCACCGTCGTAGCGGTGGCGCAGGTTGCCCTTGTACTGATCGAAGCCCGAGCTGCGCTTGTAGCCGCCGTCGCTGGCGGCATTTGCCGCCAGCATAAAGCCGTGCCGGCCGATGCTGTTGCTGACCTGGTAGCGGCCGCGACGGTAGTCATGGGGGCCGGCCTCGGCGGCAATGCGATGGAACAGCTGCTCCGTCGGCGCAGGCGTGATGACGTTGACTAACCCGTGCATGGCGCCCGAGCCGTACAGCGCTGTGCTCGGTCCCTTGAGGACCTCGATGCGCTCGGCCTGCTCGGTATTGGCGTCGAACAGCTGGTTGACGTTGCAGAAACCTGGAGCTCGCAGAGAGATGCCGTCGGCAGCCATGAAGAAAGCGCCGCAGCTGCCCGGACCGGTCAGTACCGGTGAGCGCAGCGCGGTGAGGCTCTCCTGGCCGTTGCCGCGGGAAATCCATGCGCCGGGTACGCGCTGGAAGACCTCATTGGCGTGCACGTGAAGGACGGTCAGCAGGTCTTCGCGATTGACCAGAGCAATGCTCAGCGGTAGCTCCAGCGAGCCGGTGTCCTGCTGGGTGGCCGACACCACCACGTGTTCCAGGGTCGGTTCGGCCACTGTCGCCAGCGGGGTCATGAGCGCCAGCGTGGCGGCAATTCTGCGGGTTTTCATGGGGGCGCAGTGTACTGGAAAGCGGGTGCTGGCCCAACGAAATCTGCTCGACTACACTTTGCTCACGCCTGCTTGGAGATTCGTTGAATGACGCAACCGAGACTGTTTGCAGCACTGTTCCTGGCAGCGACAGTGGCCGCCTGCTCCACCCAGGACACGGTTAGCTATACGGCACCGGAGCAGGGCGATCCCGAGTTTTTCAAAGCGCGGGACTCCATGGCTGACGAGGTTTATGTCGCGGACGACATGAGTAAGCGCGAGTGGTTTGACGGCATTCGCCGGGTGTACATCGCACCGCTGAACCTGTCCAGGATGCAGATCATCCAGCCGCACGGCGTTGAGGATGACGAAGAATGGGAAATCGACGATATCGAACAGACGGTAGTCGTCAAAACCTTCCTTAATGAAATGACGGTGGCCCTGGAGGCAGACCAGGCCTTCCATGTGGTGACCAACCGCGAACATGCCCAGGCCGTGCTGGCGGCCCGGGTAATCGCCGTCCACCCCTACCGGTCACGCACCCAGGCACAGGCCGAGGGCGGCCGCGGCAAGGGTGCCGTGACTATGTCCTTTGCGCTGGTTGACCCGTCGGACAGCACGGTAGTGATCCGCGCTATCGATACAAAATCCACGGATGACATCTCCGCCCTGGAATTTATCCGGGAGGACCGGGATGCTATCGATGTTCTGTTCGAGTCCTGGGGCCACCAGCTGCGCCGCAGCCTGCTGTTCGTGCAAGGCCGCCTCGACGCGGTACCCACCCCCATCCTGCTCAAGCGCCAGCCCCAGGAGGGCGTGCTCTAACAGCAGCGTTCGCGGATAAAGGTGGTACCGGAGGCCGGACTCGACGGGGCTGGCCTCCCAGCCGGCACGCCGTCTCGGTCTGTGGGCTAACAAATGATTTGGTACCGGAGGCCGGACTCGAACCGGCACGCCATCGCTGGCAAGGGATTTTGAATCCCTCGTGTCTACCAGTTTCACCACTCCGGCAGCGTTTCAGGCAGGGCGGGCAGTGTAATTCAAGCCCCAGCTGCGATCAATCCACGCCTTGTCATTTAGCCCGTACCCTGTACACTTCGCGCCTTGTTGTGAACGCAGGTCCGCAGACGCGAGCCTGCCGGCACAGAGCCTCTGAGTACCTGCATCGATAGGGAGAAAAGAATCGTGGCCATGAAAGTAGTCAAGAAAACCGAGTCCTACACCATTTACCTGCGCGGCGACGAGCGCTACGCGGTCAAAGGTGCTGACAAGAAGCCGATCAACGGCGACGATAAAGTCCGCATCCTGGTGGAAGAGGGCCTGCTGAAGGTCGCCGTCCCGGCCGCCCCCGAACCGGAAGCGGAAGAAGCTCCGGCCGACGAGGAAGCGCCCGCTGAAGAGGCGGCGGCTGAGGAAGCCGAAACAGAAGCTCCGGCCGAAGAGGCAGCAGCCGAGGAAGAGGCCCCGGCGGAAGAGGAAGCTCCTGCCGAGGAAGAAGCGCCCGCCGAGGAGCCGGCTGCTGAAGCCGACGAGGAAGCAGACAAGAGCTGAGGAATACCCAAGCTCCGAGAGAAGCCGGCCCTGCGCCGGCTTTTTGCGCTCTGGGGCCACCCCAATACCGCGACCACAGCCCATGAAACGCAGCGATTTTCACTTTGAACTCCCCGAGCACCTGATTGCCCGCTACCCGCTGGCCGAGCGTACCGACAGCCGGCTGCTGTGCCTGGACGGCAACAGCGGCGAGCTGCGTCACCGTCAGTTCACCGATTTGCTGGAGGAACTGGTGCCCGGGGACCTGCTGGTCTTTAACAACACCCGGGTGATTCCGGCCCGGCTGTGGGGCCGCAAACCCAGTGGTGGCAAGCTTGAAGTCCTGGTAGAGCGGCTGCTGGATGAGCGCCGCTGCCTGGCGCACGTCCGCGCCAGCAAAACGCCAAAACCCGGCGGTGAACTGCTGCTGCAGGCAGACCAGGGCAACGAGACGGTTGAGGCTCGCCTGCAGGTGACCGGCCGGCAAGAAGACCTGTTCCTGCTGGAGTCGGAGGATGAACGGCTGGTGACGCTGCTGGAGCGAATCGGCCACATGCCGCTGCCACCCTATATCGACCGCGAGGATGAATCCCTGGACCGGGAGCGCTACCAGACGGTCTACAGCGAGCGCGAGGGTGCGGTGGCCGCCCCCACCGCGGGCCTGCACTTCAGCGAGGACTTCATCGAGGCCTGCCGCAATCGCGGCGTCGATGTCGGCTTTATCACCCTCCACGTGGGTGCCGGTACCTTCCAGCCGGTGCGCGTCGATGACATCCGCGAGCACCGCATGCACTCCGAGTACCTGGAGGTGGACGCCGCCCTCTGCGAACAGGTCAGGGCGGCCCGCGCGGCAGGACACCGGGTGGTGGCGGTGGGAACCACGGTAGTGCGCTCCCTGGAAACCGCGGCCCAGGGCGGCACGCTCGCGCCCTTCAGCGGCGAGAGTGACATCTTTATTTATCCCGGCTACCGGTTTCTCGCCGTCGATGCCATGATCACCAATTTCCACCTGCCGGAGTCCACCCTGATCATGCTGGTCAGCGCCTTTGCCGGTCGCGACCACGTACTGGCCGCCTACCGGGCCGCTGTCGCTGAGGAGTACCGCTTCTTCAGCTACGGCGATGCCATGTTTGTCACCGGGGCCGGCCATGAGTGACGGCGGCTGCCGCATGGGCTTCGAACGGCTGTGCTCGGACGGTGCTGCCCGCCGCGGCCGCCTCGAGTTCCCTCGTGGCACTGTTGAAACACCAGCCTTTATGCCGGTGGGCACCTACGGCACCGTCAAGGGCATGACGCCCGACGACGTGCGTGCCACCGGCGCCGAGATCCTGCTCGGCAATACCTTCCACCTGTGGCTGCGCCCCGGCATGGAGGTAATCGAAGCCCATGGCGACCTGCACGATTTCATGGGTTGGAGCGGCCCCATCCTCACCGATTCCGGGGGCTTCCAGGTGTTCAGCCTGGGCGACCTGCGCAAGATCAGTGAGGAGGGCGTACGTTTCCAGTCGCCGGTGGACGGCGACCAGGTGTTCCTGGACCCGGAAACCTCCATGGCCGTGCAGCGCGCGCTGGGTGCCGATATCGTGATGATTTTCGACGAGTGCACGCCGTACCCGGCCACCGAGCAGGAGGCTCGAGATTCCATGGAGCTGTCCCTGCGCTGGGCCGAGCGCAGCAAGCGCGCCCACGCGGGAAATGATGCGGCGCTGTTCGGCATCGTGCAGGGCGGCATGTATGACCACCTGCGGCAGGAGTCGCTGGCGGGGCTTACGGAGATCGGCTTCGACGGTTACGCCATCGGCGGGCTTTCGGTGGGCGAGCCCAAGGATGAAATGATGGCGGTGCTCGACAGCAGTGCCGATACCCTGCCGGCGGACAGGCCGCGCTACCTGATGGGCGTGGGCACGCCGGCGGATATCCTCGAGGCCGTGCGCCGGGGCGTGGACATGTTCGATTGCGTGATGCCCACCCGCAATGCCCGCAATGGCTATATATTCACTTCGCGCGGGGTCATTAAGCTGCGCAACGCCGCGCACCGCCACAGCACCGAACCGCTGGACCCCGAGTGCGATTGCTATACCTGCCAGAACTTCAGCCGGGCCTACCTGCACCACCTGGACAAGTGCAACGAGATTCTCGGCTCTCAGCTCAATACCATCCACAACCTGCGCTACTACCAGAACCACATGGCGGGCATTCGCCGCGCTATCGAACAGGGCAGCCTCGATGCCTTCGCCGAGGCATACTACGAAGGACAGCAACGAGGAGTCAGCGGTGTATAAGCTCTGCGTCTACATTCCCGAAGCCAATCTCGAAGAAGTGAAACGCGCGCTGTTCGATGCCGGCGCCGGGCGCATCGGCATGTACAGCGACTGCTGCTGGCAGGTACTCGGCAGCGGGCAGTTCCGACCCGGTGAAGGCAGCCAGCCTTTCGTCGGCAGTATCGGCGAAGTGGAGCAGGTGCCCGAGTACCGGGTGGAGATGGTCTGCGCCGACGATGTGGTCGATGTGGTCATCGCCGCCTTGCGTGCCTCGCATCCCTACGAGGAACCCGCTTTTGACCTGATCCGCGTGGAGGTCGTCTGATCGCGGCACAGGCCGTCAAGCGGCTGCGCGCCGCGCTGGAGTCGGAGCCCCGGGCGGTTAGTGACGAGCTGCCCCAGTCCGCGGTGCTGGTGGCCCTGTACGAGAACGGGGGAGAGAGCACCGTATTGCTGACCCGGCGTGCCACCCACCTGCGCCTGCATGCCGGCGAGGTGGCTTTTCCCGGCGGTATGCGTGACCCTGAAGATCTCGATCTGTGGGACACCGCCCAGCGGGAGGCCGAGGAAGAGGTAGCGCTGGCGCGCCGCACGCTGGAACCGCTGGGCCTGCTGTCGCCGCTGATCACCCGCACCGGCATCCAGGTGACGCCCTGCGTGGCGCGGGTTGAGCGGCGCACGGCACTGACTGCCAATCCCGCCGAACTCGACGCCGTGTTCGAGGCGCCTCTCGGATTCTTCGCGGACAGCACACAGCTGTCCTTTCAGCATTTCAACTACGGCGGGCGCGAGCGGCGCGTGCCGCAGTACTACTGGCAGGACTATCAGATCTGGGGCATCACCGCGGCCATCCTGGTGCGGCTGGTCAACCTGGCCTGCGACGCGGGTCTGGAAATGGAAGACTACTGGCACGGCCGCGAGCCCGCGGCGGCCAACCGTTAAGCGATTCGAAACAGGAGACCACCATGCTTTACCAAATCGACGACAAGTCACCGGTACTGGAGGGGGAGGGACATTTTGTGGCGCCCACTGCGGCAGTTATCGGCGACGTGGTACTGGGCGCAGGTGCCAGCGTGTGGTTCAGCGTGGTGATTCGCGGTGACAATGACACCATTCGCATCGGCGAGCGCACCAATATCCAGGACGGCAGCGTCTGTCACTCGGACCCGGGTTTCCCATTGGTCATTGGCAACAACGTCACCGTCGGCCACAACGCCATGGTGCACGGCTGCACCATCGGCGACGGCACCCTGGTGGGTATCAACGCGGTAGTCCTGAACGGTGCCCGGGTGGGACGCAACTGTGTGATAGGTGCCAATTCACTGGTACCGGAAGGTATGGATATTCCGGACGGCAGCCTGGTGATGGGCGTGCCGGCGCGCATCAAGCGGGAGCTGACGCCGGAGCAGCAGGCGCATTTCTCCAGCAATGCCGATCACTACGTGGACAATGCGGCGCGCTTCGCCGCGACTTTGAAGGCGCTCTAGCGGGGCTCGCGGGTAGGCTGTATCTGCGCCCGCACTGAGGTGATGACGTTGTCCTGCAGTTCCAGAATGTCCATGCAGTAGTCTTCGATGCGCACGCCGGCGCTGGCATCCGGAAAGGATTCCAGGGTCTCCAGCAGCAGCCCGTTGAGGGTCTTGGGCCCGTCCGTCGGCAGCGACCAGCCCAGCGACTTGTTGATTTCCCGCACGTTGGCACTGCCGTTGATGATGTAGCTGCCGTCCTGCTGCGGGAAAACATCCTCGATAGCCTCCGCCAGGTTGGAGGTGAACTCGCCGACAATTTCCTCGAGAATGTCCTCCAGGGTCACCAGCCCCATGACCTCCCCATACTCGTCCACGACTACTGCAATGCGCAGCTTCTGGCGCTGAAAGTTCAGCAACTGGGTGTGCAGCGGCGTGCTTTCCGGCACGAAGTAGGGCTTCTCAATCTCCTTCAGCATCTGCTCCCGGTGCAGGCCGTTCTCATCGATAAAGCGGCTGGTGCGGCGCATGTGCAGGATACCGGAGATATTGTTGACGTCGTCCTCGAACACCGGCAGGCGGGTGTACTCGGTGGACTGGATCTGCTCCAGTAGCACCTCGTCAGGATCGTCCAGGTCGAGGCCGAACACCTCGCCCCGTGGCACCATGATGTCATCGACCGTAACTTTCTCCAGCTCGAGAATATTCAGCAGCATGCCCTGGTGGGTGTCGGGGATCATGTGGCTGGTATCGTTGACGATTGTGCGCAGCTCGTCCGAGGTCAGGCCGGACTCATTCGAAGAGCGTGGGTCATAACCCAGCAGGTGCAGCAAGCTGTTGGTGACCAGGTTGACCAGCCACACGACCGGATACAGCAACTTTAGGAGCGGAATCAGAATCCAGCTCGCGGGAAAGGCGATACGTTCCGGGTGCAGGGCGGCGATGGTCTTGGGCGTAACCTCGGCGAAGACCAGCACTACCAGGGTCAGGATGATAGATCCCGCCAAGATACCGGTGTCACCCATCAGCCGCAGGCCGACAACTGTCACGATAGCCGCGGCCAGGTTATTGACCAGGTTGTTGCCAATGAGAATGAGGCCGATCAGCCGGTCCGGGCGCTCCAACAGGCGGCTGGCCCGGCGGGCCCCGCGGTGGTCCTGTTCCTTGAGATGCTTCAGGCGGTAGCGGTCCAGCGCCATCATGCCGGTCTCGGAACTCGAGAAGAAGGCCGACAACAGGATCAGAACGCCGAGGATGGAGAAAAGAAGACCCAGCGGTGCTTCGTTCAAGCAGGGGTTACCCGGGGAAAACTGGAAGCGACATCTTGAATAAAATCCCAGCGGTTCGCAAGGCTTGCACTCAGCCGCGCTGCAGGATCAGTTCCAGTACGAACTTGCTACCGGCGTAGGCCAGTGCCAGCGCAGCGAAGCCACCCAGGGTGAACCGTGCGGCCACCTGGCTGCGCCAACCCAGTTGGTGGTGACCCCACAGCAGGGTGGCGAACAGCAGCCAGGCGCAGATCGACAGTACCGTCTTGTGCACCAGATGCTGAGCAAAGATGTCATCCAGGAAGATGAAACCGGAGGCGATTGCCAGCGTCAGCAGCACGAGACCGACCCAGACAATCTCAAAGAGCATACTCTCCATCAGCTGCAGCGGCGGCAGCAGCTGCACCAGACCACGGGTGTGGCGGTGGCGCAGCTGATAGTCCTGGGCGGCGACTGCACCGGCCTGCACCGCGGCAATCGCCAGTACGGCGTAGGCGAGAATCGAGGTGCCGATGTGCGCCAGCATGCCGCCGGACAGATTGGTCAGCAGGGCACCGTCGGCAGGCATCAGCGCCGCCAGCAGCACCGCCAGCGCCGACATGGGAAACAGCACCACCATCAGGTTCTGCAGTGGGCGCCAGGCCAGGCTGACGAGCAGGCTCACGTTCACCATCCAGAAAATCAGCGAGCCGGCTCGGAACAGGCTGAAGCTCAGTCCCTCATCGGCCGCCAGGCCGGAGAAGGCGGCATAGGCGTGCAGCAGCACCGCAACGCCGGCGAGAGAGTAGATAGGCGCAGGGCTCGCCTCGCTGCGGCGGGCGGCGCGGCGGGCCTGGAGCACGCTGACGGCGATGTAGAGAATGGCGGCCACCAGGGCGGCAGCCGAAGCGCTGAACATTTGGGGATCAATTCCCGGTCACGTATACTTCGCGTCTTTGTACCCATTTGCATAGGTATTGGCAAGCCGCCGCCGTAGAGATGCGAGCAGGTGAACTCGCGCCGTTGCATGAATGCACGCCGGAAGCCAGCCCCGATACCCCGCACCAGCTGTGAGCAACACGCATGTTTGACAATCTGAGCGAACGCCTTTCCCAGAGTCTCAAGAAGATCACCGGCAAGGCGAAGCTGAGCGATGACAATGTCCAGGACACTCTGCGCGAGGTGCGTATGGCTTTGCTCGAAGCCGACGTGGCCCTGCCGGTGGTCAAGGACTTCGTGGAATCCGTGCGCCAGCGCGCCCTGGGCCAGGAGGTCAGCGCCAGCCTCAGCCCGGGCCAGGCCTTTATCAAAATCGTGCAGGCGGAACTCGAGCAGTTGATGGGCGCCGCCAATGAGTCCCTCAACCTGGCGGCCAAGCCGCCGGCGGTGATCCTTATGGCGGGCCTTCAGGGCGCCGGTAAAACCACCTCGGTGGCCAAGCTCGCCCGCCACCTGCAGGAGCGCGACAAGAAGAAAGTCATGGTGGCCAGTGCCGACGTCTACCGCCCCGCGGCCATCCGCCAGCTTGAGACCCTGGCTGGCGAAGTGGGTGCCGAGTTCTTTCCCAGCGATGAGTCGCAGAAACCGGTGGCCATTGCCGAGGCGGCCCTGGCCGAGGCGAAACTGAAGTTTGCCGACGTGCTGATTCTCGACACCGCCGGTCGACTGGCGATCGATGAGGAGATGATGGCGGAGATCGCCGAGTTGCACCGCACCATTCAGCCGGTGGAAACCCTGTTCGTGGTCGATGCCATGACCGGCCAGGACGCGGCCAACACCGCCCGGGCCTTCAACGAGGCCCTGCCGCTGACCGGCGTGGTACTCACCAAGGTCGACGCCGACACCCGCGGCGGTGCGGCGCTGTCGGTGCGCGCCATTACCGGCAAACCCATCAAGTTCCTCGGCGTCGGTGAGAAGACAGAGGCGCTGGACCCATTCCACCCGGACCGCCTGGCGTCCCGCATCCTCGGCATGGGCGATGTGCTGTCCCTGATCGAGGAAGCGGAGCAGAAAATCGACCGCCAGAAGGCCGAGAAGCTCGTCAAGAAGGTCAAGAAGGGCAAACGCTTCGACCTGGAAGACTTCCGAGATCAGCTGCAGCAACTCAACAACATGGGCGGCATTACCGGCATGCTGGACAAGCTGCCGGGCATGGGCGGCATGGCCCAGGCCGCCCAGCAGAATCTTGATATGAAGCAGTTCGCCCGCATGGAAGCCATGATCAATTCCATGACCCCGGACGAGCGCCGGCGCCCGGAAATCATCCAGGGCTCTCGCAAACGCCGCATCACCGCCGGCTCCGGCACTCAGGTGCAGGATCTGAACCGCTTGCTCAAGCAGCACAAGCAGATGGCGAAGATGATGAAGAAGATGAAGGGCGGCGGCATGCAAAAGATGATGCGCGGCCTGGGTGGCGCCATGGGCGGCGGCGGAATGCCGCCCGGTGGCATGCCTCCAGGCGGGATGCCTCCCTTCAAGTAGACCTTTGGTGCCTCGACGCCGCGCGCGTAGTACCCGGGGGCTTTCCGGGACGCGCTAAAAGCATGACCGGGGAGTAGGTGCACACAGCTTCCGTCCGTCCTACGAAGCTCCACTGAGTTCAAGCGGGGTAGCGCATCGGGTGGGTAGAGTAAGGTCCTGATTCGACTGGAAATTTCGTATTTGTGGGGCTTTCATTGCCACGGTGTTTCACGTAGAATACGCGCCTTTTCCGGAACCCGGCGGGTCGTCGGTGTGCGTGCTTTTAGCGTTTTCAAGTCTAATGGCGGCATTTTCCCGGCAGAAACCGTCAACATAAGGGACGTTTTAAAGACAATGGTAACTATTCGTTTGGCACGGGGCGGCTCCAAGAAGCGCCCGTTTTACCACCTGACTGTGAGCGACAGCCGCAATGCACGCAACGGTCGTTTTATTGAGCGTGTAGGCTTCTTCAACCCGATCGCCCGCGGCCAGGAAGAGCGCCTGCGCGTGGACAACGAGCGTGTTGATTACTGGGTATCCCAGGGCGCACAGCTCAGCGAGCGCGTTGCATCACTGGTCAAGCAGTCGCGTAAGGAGCAGGCAGCGGCCTGATCCCGCTGCCCGATTCCTTTGTGTGAAGAGGGTGGAAAGGGCGACGAGAGTGAGGGCCTGGCGCCGGAATTGATTGTCGGTCGCATCTGCGGCGTTTACGGCATCAAGGGCTGGGTCAGAATCCACTCTTTCACGGAGCCGTTAGACAATTTATTCGGCTACCGGGATTGGAAGATTCGCCGCGGCGACTCGTGGCAAGCCATCGAGATCGACAGCGGCCGGGAGCACGGCAAAGGGTTGATAGCACATATCGTCGGTATCGACGATCGCAGCGCCGCCGAGCTTCTCAACGGTTGTGACATTGCAGTACCGCGGGCGCAGTTGCCCGCACTGGAGCAGGGCGAGTACTACTGGCACCAGCTCGAAGGCCTGGCGGTGATCGCCGCGGGCCAGTGTCTCGGCAAGGTGGCCCACCTGTTGGAGACCGGCGCCAACGATGTGTTGGTGATCAAGCCCTGCGAGGGAAGCATTGATTCGCGCGAGCGGCTCATTCCCTGGGTGAAGGGGCAGTATATAAAGCAGGTCGATCTCGAGGCGGCAACGATCGAGGTAGACTGGGACCCGGAGTTCTAGGCGATGCGCATCGCGCTGGTAAGCCTGTTCCCGGAGATGTTCTGTGCCGTGAGTGACTACGGCGTGACCGGCAGGGCGGTGGAGCAGGGGCAGTTGGAGCTGTTTCTGAGTAATCCCAGAGATTACGCTACCGACCGCCACGGCACGGTGGACGACCGGCCCTACGGCGGCGGACCGGGCATGTTGATGAAGATCGACACGCTGGAGGCGGCACTGGGCAATGCCCGCGAGCAGCTCGGTGAGCCGGGCGAGGGCGGGCGCCGGGTGATCTATCTGTCACCCCAGGGCCAGCGCCTGGACCATGAGCTGGTGACCGAGCTGGCGGGACTGAACCAGCTGGTGCTGGTAGCGGGCCGCTATGAAGGCGTGGATGAGCGCCTGCTCGAGGCGGAAGTCGATATGGAGGTATCCATCGGCGACTACGTGCTCAGCGGCGGCGAATTGGCCGCTATGGTAGTGCTCGACGCGGTCAGCCGGCAGCTGCCGGGGGTGTTGGGTCACGAAGACTCGGCACAGCAGGACTCATTCGCGGATGGCCTGCTAGACTGCCCGCACTATACGCGGCCGGAAGAGTACCAGGGCCGTCGCGTGCCGGAGGTGTTGCTAAGCGGCGACCACGAGCGGATTCGGCGCTGGCGCCTGAAGCAGGCACTGGCGAGAACCCTGGAGCGACGCCCCGACCTGCTGGAGCAGCGGGCAATGTCGGCGGAAGAGGCGGAGCTGCTGGCCGAGATTCGGGCAGAGCTCAATGGCTAGACCGGCCGGCCTCGAGCAGGGCAGCGACGGAGAGAATTATGGGTGGCGCCGGCGGGCGGCTACCCGAAGCAAGTACTAAACACTGCAACGAGCTTGCAGAGAACGACAGGAGTTCACCCATGAGCAGCAAGAACAGCATCATTTCGCAGATCGAAGCGGAACAGATGGAAAAGGACGTGCCGGAATTCGGCCCCGGTGACACCGTGGTGGTCCAGGTCAAGGTAAAGGAAGGCAATCGCGAGCGTCTGCAGGCTTTTGAAGGCGTCGTGATTGGCAAGCGCAACCGCGGTCTGAACTCCGCCTTTACCGTACGCAAGATCTCCCACGGCATCGGCGTGGAGCGTACCTTCCAGACCTACAGCCCGCTGGTCGACAGCATCTCGGTCAAGCGTCGCGGCGACGTGCGCCAGGCCAAGCTGTACTACCTCCGCGAGCTGAGCGGCAAGGCCGCCCGTATCAAGGAGCGCCTCGCCAAGTAAAGCCTTCCCGGGAGCTAACACTCCCAGCGAAAAGGGCGCCAATCGGCGCCCTTTTTTGTGCTCATCTCCAGCGCTGTTACTATCGTCGGATGGCGGCCGCTTCACCACCGAGTTCTGAGATTGAAACCTACCTCGATGCCCTGTGGATGGAGAAGGGGCTGTCGGAGAACACCCTGGCGTCCTATCGGCGCGACCTCGTTCAGTACCGGGACTGGTTGGAGCAGCGCCGGCAGTCGCTGCTGGCATCCAGCGGCGGTGATCTGCAGGCCTATCTGGCCTGGCGTTCACAGCGGCAACGCTCGCCCAGGTCCACGGCGCGATTCCTGTCCTGTGTGCGGGGGTTTTTCCGCTACCAGGTGCGGGAGGGGTGCCTTGCAGTGGATCCGAGCCTCGATGTCGAGAGCCCGAAACTAGGGCGTCCGCTCCCCAAATCTCTGAGCGAAGCCGAGGTCGAGGCCCTGTTGGCGGCCCCGGATCTGGAGCAGGCCATCGAGTTTCGCGACCGGACCATGCTGGAATTGCTGTACGCCTGTGGGCTGCGGGTCAGCGAGCTGGTGGGTCTGCAGGCGTCCCAACTGGGGATGAACCAGGGCGTGGTGCGCATCATTGGCAAGGGCGGCAAGGAGCGGCTGGTGCCGGTAGGGGAGGAGGCCCTGGACTGGCTGCGGCGCTACCTCAACGGCAGCCGACGGGAGCTGCTGGACAACCGCCCCAGCGAAGCCCTGTTTCCCAGCCGCCGCGGCACCCAGATGACCCGCCAGGCGTTCTGGTACCGTATCAAGCAATACGCCGCTCGGGCTGGTATTCGCTCGCCGCTTAGCCCCCATACCCTGCGCCACGCCTTCGCCACCCACCTGCTGAACCACGGTGCCGATCTGCGTGTGGTGCAGCTTTTGCTGGGTCACAGCGATCTGACCACTACCCAGATTTACACCCACGTGGCCAGGCAGCGTATGAAAGACCTGCACGCCGAGCACCATCCGCGCGGCTGATTGCCATACAAGACGCGGTATACTGCCCGCTGGCAAGGACGGAACTCCGGCAGGCAGCCGTGTTCCAAATCCTGGAAATAAAGAGCTCTGGAAATAAAGAGCCCCGGAAGCAAAGAGCCCCGGCAACCGAAAAACTGGAGAAGTCACATGCTGTTTCAACGTTCTCGCAACTTCTGGCGCGGACTCCTGCCCCTGCTACTGGTACTGGTCGTGCCTGCGTTTGCCGAGGAATCTCCCGAGGCCGTCATCGCCGCTAAGCTGAGCCAGGCCCGGCCCGACCTGGAGGTGGAGAGAGTGCGCCCCAGCGTTGCGACCGGGTTGTACGAAGTCGGCATCAAGGGCGGCCTTACCGTGTACAGCACGGCCGACGGTGACTTTTTCGTGCTCGGTGATCTGTTCGCCGTGGGTGTCGGCGGTCTGGTCAACGTTTCCGAGCAGCAGCGCGACTTGGTGCGCAAGGAACTGCTGGCCGAGGTCGCCGCTGAGGACATGATCATCTTTACCGCCGACGGTGAACGCCGTGGCGTTGTGACGGTGTTTACCGACGTCGACTGTTTCTACTGCCAGAAGCTGCACCAGGAAGTGCCCACCCTGAACAAGATGGGCGTCGAGGTGCGCTACCTCGCCTACCCGAGGGCCGGCGTTGGCAGTGATTCCTTCCGAAAAATCGCCAGCGCCTGGTGCGCGGAAAACCCCCAGCAGGCCATCACAAGCCTGAAGAATCGCCAGGACATTCCGGAGAACGTCTGCCCGGGTAACCCGGTGGCCGACCAGTTCATGCTGGGCCAGCAGGCGGGTGTGCGCGGCACCCCGGCCATGGTATTGGAAAGCGGCCAGATGCTGCCCGGCTACATGTCGGCGGAGGACCTCACCCAGCAAATGGGCATCAACTAGTCTCTCACCCGCTTCCTCGCCCCTGCGGCCGCGTTGACAGGGGCGGGCGGCGTCAGTAATGTGGCCGGCTTTGAGCATCCCGCCGTCGCGGTTGGGACAACGCCGGCTTGGCTGACCTGGAAAGACGTGGAACAACAATTCAAGCGCATTGAGCGCCTGCCCCCATACGTATTCAACATCATTGGTGACCTGAAGCAGCAAGCCAGGGCGGCGGGCGAAGATGTGATCGATTTCGGCATGGGCAATCCCGACCAGCCCACGCCGCAGCATATCGTCGACAAGCTCACCGAGACCGCGCAGCGCAAGGACACCCACCGCTACTCCCAGTCAAAGGGGATACCGCGCCTGCGTCGCGCTATCTGCGATTGGTATCGCGAGCGCTACCAGGTTGAGCTGAACCCGGAAACCGAAGCCATCGTCACCCTCGGCTCCAAAGAGGGCCTGGCCCACCTGGCACTGGCCACCACCGGCCCGGGTGATACCATCCTGGTGCCCAACCCCTCATACCCGATTCACCCCTATGGTTTCGTGATCGCCGGGGCGGACATTCGCCACGTGCCGATGCGCGGAGACGGCACCTTCTTTCCCGAGCTGGAAAACGCCATTCGCAACAGCTGGCCGACACCGAAAATGCTGGTGCTCAATTTCCCCAGCAATCCCACCACCCACTGTGTGGAGCTCGACTTCTTCGAGAAGGTGGTGGCCATCGCCCGGGAGTACAACATTTGGGTGGTGCAGGACCTGGCCTATGCGGACCTCTGTTTCGACGGCTATGTAGCACCGTCCATCCTGCAGGTGCCAGGCGCCATGGAAGTGGCGGTGGAGTTCTTCTCCCTGTCAAAGAGTTACAACATGCCGGGCTGGCGGGTCGGCTTTTGCTGTGGCAACCCGGAGCTGGTCGGCGCGCTGGCGCGCATGAAGTCCTACCTCGACTACGGGATGTTCACGCCGGTGCAGGTGGCGGCCATCTCCGCTCTCGAGGGTGACCAGAGCTGTGTGGCGAACATTCGCCAGCTCTACCAGGACCGCCGCGATGTCTTGTGCTCCGGTCTTAACGCGGCGGGCTGGCCGGTGGAGCCACCAAAGGGCACCATGTTCGTGTGGGCGGAAATTCCCGCCTGCTACCGTGACATGGGCTCCATTGAATTCAGTAAGAAACTGCTGGTTGATGCCAAGGTCGCAGTGTCCCCCGGTGTGGGCTTTGGGGAGTACGGCGAGGGCTTTGTCCGTTTCGGGCTGATCGAAAACGAGCATCGCACCCGCCAGGCCATCAGGAACATCAAGCGCATGATACGCAAGGACGGTTTCGCCGAATGAAAACGGTCAAGGTAGGCCTTTGCGGCCTGGGCACGGTAGGCGCCGGTACCTTCAAGCTGCTGGCAGCCAACGAGGCAGAGATAGCCGATCGTGCCGGTTGTCATGTCAGCGTAGCCCACGTCGGCGCCCGTCGGGACAAGCCGGAATGCCCCACCGGTTCGGT